>CAZWNS010000039.1:0-26323 GCA_964635245.1 uncultured Spirochaetaceae bacterium | reverse complement strand
GTCAACGCCTCGGTACCGAAGACATTGATCCAGCACCTGATCCGCTGGGTCATCGACTCCGGCCGGTTCGATGCTTCTACATCCGAGGTTCTTCGGGTGATCCTCGCCACCGAAATCTCGCCGGAGCTCGTCCCCGCCGGTGACGGGCGGAAGCACGCGCCCGCGCAGAGTACGGAGCAGCAGATCGGGCCCTACGAGCTGCAGGACTTCAACCTCTACTACGTCACGCGGTTCGGCTTTCGGCCGAGCAAGGTCGCCTACCTCGGGTATGTCGCCTGGGCCGATGCCGAAGTCGGCAGCTGGCCGCCGGGCATGGCGGAGGGGGAGCGCCACAGCTACGACCTCGCGCAGATCAAGCACTGGCTCGGTGTCTTTCTCACCCGGTTCTTCCGCTCCCAGTTCAAACGAAGCTGCGTTCCCAACGCCCCGAAGATGGGCTCCGGGGGTTCGCTCTCACCGCGGGGCGACTGGCGTGCGCCCAGTGACGGCGAGGCCGCGGTATGGCTGTCCGAGCTCGAGAAGCGGGTGCCGGACGCCGGCGCCCCCCGTCGCGGTCCTTCCGGCGGGGGCAGGGGAAGGGGAGGCGGGCGATGAGCATACCCGGCGGCGCCTGCCTCGCCGGAGACGTCGGCGCCACCAAGACCAACCTTGCCCTGTTCACCGAAGAATCAGGTGTTCGCGAGCCGCTGTATGAGCGCACGCTTCCCAGCGGTAACTTCGAGACCCTCGAGGATCTCGTGAAAGAGTTCCTCGGCGGGACCGATGTGCGCCCGCGCCGGGCGGCATTCGGGGTCGCGGGACCGGTGGTCGAGGGGCAGGCGTACATCACCAACCTGCCCTGGCGCATGAGCGAGGCGCGACTCGCCGAGCAGCTCGAGCTCGATCAGGTAGCGCTCGTGAATGATCTCGTTGCCATTGCGAAGTCGGTGCCGGTGCTCGGCGGGGACGACCTGCGGACACTGAACGCCGGCGAACCCGTGGAGACCGGCCCCATCGCGGTGGTCGCCCCGGGAACCGGCCTCGGCGAGGCCTATCTGGTATGGCACCGCGACGGCTACCACGCCTATCCGTCGGAGGGCGGCCATGCCGACTTCGCCCCCCTGGATGCGGAGCAGATGGAGCTCCTCGCCTACATGCAGCCGAAGGTGGGGCATGTCAGCTACGAATACGTGTGCTCCGGGACCGGCATGGCCTACCTTTACCGCTTCCTGCGGGATACCGGGCGCGTGAAGGCGCCGCCGGAGGTCGACCGGGCGGTGAGCGAGGCCGACCAGCCGACCCGCGCGATCTTCGAGCGTGCGTTCGAAACGGAGAAACCTGCGGAGATCTGCGTCGAGACGGTGCGTCTCTTCGCCCGCATTCTCGCCGCGGAGGCGGGAAACATGGCGCTCAAGGTGCTTTCTCTCGGCGGGGTGTATCTCGGCGGCGGTCTCCCGCCGCGTATGCTCCCGGTATTGCAGGAGCCTTTCTTCATGGAGCGTTTCCGCGAGAAGGGGCGCTTCGAGCGGATAGTGTCGAAGTTTCCCGTACACGTGATGATGAACTCGAAGGCCGCCCTCTACGGCGCCGCCGAGGTCTGCAAGAGCGGGTGAACGCGCGCGGCGGAGGCCCGGAAGCCGGCGTCCGCCATGCAACTGTCGGCCGGCGTAGAACCGCCGGATTTCTTTGACGGTTTCCCCGACTCGTGCCACAATAGATGAGGAAATCAGCAGAAATCGGAGGCAGACGTGTACTCGTCCCATGATATTCTCCGCACCGTAACCGCGCCCGCGCTCGGTTGCACGGAGCCGGCCGCCATCGCCCTCTCGGCGGCGGCTGCGGCAACACTCCTCGACGGCGATGACATAACCGCCATCGAGGTGACGCTCGATCCGAACATCTACAAAAACGCCATGGGGGTGCTCATCCCCGGGAGCGGGGGCAGGTGCGGAATCGAGCTTGCCGCGGCGATGGGGGCCGTGGGCGGCGACGCCTCGCGCAAGCTGCAGACGCTGACGTCGGTGGGCGAGGCGGAGCTTGCACGCGCGGATGCCCTTCTCGCCGCAGACCGCGTGCACGTGCACCTCGACGAGAGCCGCACGGAGCTCTTCATCCGAACGGAACTGCGCTCCGAAACCGGCACGGCGGAGGCGACGGTTGCCGGGTTGCACGACCGGATCGTGGAGCTCCGGCGCAACGGAGAGGAGGTTGGCTCACACCCCCTCCTGCCGGCGTTCGGGGACGGCGAGGATCCCGTAGCCGCGCTCGAGCGCCGGCTGCGCGAGCAGCCCTTTTCGTCGCTCGTGGAAACGGCGGTCGAGCTTACGCCGGAGGCCGAGGAGCTCGTGCGACGGGGCGTCGAGTACAACACGGCGCTGGCCGATTACGGGCTGGCACATGCGCCCGGCCTCGGGGTGGGGGCGAGTATCGAGGAAGCCGTCGCCTCCGGCATCATGTCCGACGATCTCAGTACCGAAGCGCGAAAGATCGCGGCGGCCGCATCGGACGCGCGCATGGGCGGTGCCCCGCTGCCGGCGATGAGCTCCTCGGGAAGCGGCAATCACGGCATCGTCGCCACGAACGTGGTTGCCGCGGCCGCGCGGCAGCTCGGATCCGGCGAGAGACGCATGCTCGAGGCCGTGTCGATCGCCCACCTCGTCACCGCCTATATCAAGGCCCACACCGGCCGCCTTTCGGCCCTCTGCGGGACCGCGGTGGCCGCCGGGGCAGGGGCCGCGGCCGGGCTGGTTCACCTGCGAGGCGGCGACGTCACTCAGGTGGCGACGGCGGTGACGAACGTCATAGAGGATCTGGCCGGCATTGCCTGCGACGGAGCGAAAGCGAGCTGCGCCCTCAAGGTGGCGACGGGAGCAGGCTCCGCGGTGCAGGCTGCGATGCTTGCCGCGGCAGACCGCCGCGTGCCCGGCTCCGAAGGCATCGTCTCCGACGAGGTGGAGCAGACGGTTCGCAATCTGGGGCGACTGAGCAAACCCGGAATGGTCGAAACCGACCGCACGATCCTCGGCATCATGATGGACGAGGAGGCGCGGCGCGCGGCTACTGCACCGTGACGTGATCCCGCCGCCTGTCGAGGAAGCGGTACTTCAGCGTCAGCAGTGACGGTACGACCACCAGCGTCATCACCGTCGCGAATGTGAGCCCGAAGAGCATGGTCAGCGCAAACGCCTTCCAGTACTCCGCCGATTCGGAGCCCACCTGAATCGAGAAGCTGTGCACGTCGAAGCTGACGCCGACCGCCATCGGGATGAGCGCGAGCACGGTGGTGAGCGCGGTCAGCAGGACCGGCCGCAGGCGGGTGCGGCCCGCCTCGATGAGCGCCTCGCCCCAGGGTACGCCGTCGCGAATGAGGCGATGCGTGTAGTCGACCAGCACGATGCCGTTGTTCACCACGACGCCGGCGAGCGCAATGCAGCCGATGCCCGACATGATCACCACGAAGGGCTGTCCCGTGATCAGGAACCCCCACAGCACACCGCCGATGGAGAGAAACACACTGAACAGAATTACAAAGGGATCGGCCACCGAGTTGAACTGGGCGATGAGCACCACGAATATCAGAAACAGCGCCACCACGAAGGCCTGCACGAGGAATGTCGTGGACTCCGAGCGCACGTCGAATCCGGCGCCCGCGCCGACGGCGTAGCCCTGCGGCAGCCCGGCTTTCATCTCGTCCACCCGCGTGTTGATGTCGGTGAGGACCTGCTGCCGGTTCGTCGCGGTTTCCTCGAAGTTGGCCCAGATGTTCACCGCACGGTTGAGATTCCGGCGCTTCACGACCCCCAGGGACGAGCGCGGCGAGATGTCGGCCACGGTACTCACGGGCACACGGCTGCCGTCCTGCGCGACCACCTCCAGGTTCCGCAGCATGTGCAGCGAGTCGCGGGTGTCCTCGGTGTAGCGCAGCACGATATCGTACTCGTCCTCGCCCTCGCGGTAGCTTCCGATGGTGCTCCCGTTGATCGCGGTTCTGATCGTCGAGGCGACCTCCCGCGTGGAGAGCCCGTAGTAGGCCGCCTTGCCCCGGTCGATGGCGACGCGGTATTCCGGTCGCGACGGCTCGTAGTCCGAGTCGATATCCTTGAGCCCGGGATAGCCCCGAAGTACCTCCAGGACGGACTCGCTGATATCCCCGATCACCTCGTAGTCCTCGCCACGGACCTCGAAGGAGACGTCGTCTCCCGTCGGTGGTCCGCTGTCACCTTCCTCGATCTTGACGACCGCGCCGGTGATGTCCTGTACACGCCGCCGTAATGATGCAAGCGCGGTCGCACCGCGGATCTCCCGTTCATTGAACGGTGCGTAGGTCAGATTGATGGAGGCAAGGTGCGTCTCCGTGTCCCCGCCTGAGCGCCCGGCGATGCTCTCGTAGTTCTCGAGCGATGCAGGGGTGGTCTCGACGATCGACTCGAGACGGCGGGCGACCTCGTCGGTTCGGTCGAGCGGCGTGCCCTGCGGTGCCTCGATGTGGACGCGAGCCCGCTCGGGGTCGAGGTAGGGGAAGAAGAGCGGATCCTTTCCGAACATGGCGAAAAGCACGATTCCGAGGATGACCACGCCCGAGACGGCGCCGATGGTCAGCCAGGGTCGCGACGTCGCCCAATAGAGAAAGCGCCCGTACCACTCGCGGAATCGCGAGAAGGTGCCGCCGCCCTCGTTCATCTTCCTGCGGGCGCTCTCCGAAACGTTCATGAAGTTGGCGCAGAACACCGGATTTATGGCCACCGCCACGAGGAGCGAGCTCACGAGCACCACGATCACGGTCTTGGGCAGGAAGGACATGATATCGCCCATGAGCCCGGGCATAAAGATGATCGGAAGAAACGCAAGGCAGGTGGTGATGGTGGACGCGGTGATCGGCCCCGCAACCTCCTTCGAGCCGTCGATGGCGGCGTGCACGCGGTTCTTCCCCATCGTGGCGTGGCGGAAGATGTTCTCCACGATGACGATGCCGTTGTCGACGAGCATGCCGAGCGCAAGTATCAGGCTGAAGAGCACGATCATGTTGAGCGTGATGCCGAGCAGCTGCAGCACGAAGAACGCCAACAGCATCGAAAAGGGGATGGCCAGTGAGACGAAGAGGGAGTTACGGCGACCGAGGAAGAGGACGGTTACCAGCAGCACGAGCATGAAGCCGCTGAACATGTTGTTTTCAAGGTCGGCGATCATGTCCCGGATGTAGCGTGACTCGTCGTAGGTGACGACCACCTCCGTACCCGTGGGCAGCGAGGGCTGCAGGCGCCGGATATGCTCGTTCACGGCGTCCGCCATGTCGAGTATATTCGCCCCGATACGCTTCTTGATCGACAGGGTGATGGCCGGCGTGCCGTTGAGCCGCGAATAGGTTTCCGGCTCGCTGTTGCCGAAGCGTACCCGCGCGACCTCTTCGAGCGGCACGTTTACCCCGTTTGCGTTGACGAAGATGCTTCGGAATTCCCGCGGGTCCTCGATTTCGCCGGTTACCGAGAGGCCGAAGTTGCGATCCGGGTTCATAAGCCGTCCGCCGGGGATGGAGGTGTTCTCGCTCTGCACCGCACCGATCACGTCGTCGACGGAGAATCCATAACTTCTCAGACGCAGGGGGTCGACCTCGATGAGCACCTCTTTTTCGGGATTTCCCGCGATGTCGACCTCCAGCACGCCGGAAATACCTTCGAGATCCTGCCTGAAGCGCTCGGCCGATGCGTCGATGATCTCAACCCCCTCCGGGTGTGAGAGCACCACCTGGAAGAAGGGCCAGTCGGAAACGCTGAACTCCCGCACCGCCGGCTCGTCCGCTCCGTCGGGAAGGCCGGGGGCTGCAAGGTCGACGCGGTCCTTGACCCGTCGCAGCGCCGTTTCTACGTTCACGTCGGAGGTGAACTCCACGAAGATGAAGGAGACGTTCTGCCGGCTCTCGGAGGTAATCTCGGCGAGGCCCTCCATGCCGTCGAGCTCCTGCTCGAGGGGCTGGGTGACCAGGCCTTCGATGTCGCGTGCGGAGACGCCTACGTACGTGGTGTTTATGAAGATATACGGCTGCTTGATTTCCGGCGTCGACTCGCGCGGAAGCTGGGCGTAGGCCAGCACGCCCATGATGACGATCAGAACCGCCAGGGCGAAAACCGCCATATGCTTCCTGATGAACAGTTCTACCATTGCATGGTGCCCTCTTACTCCACGATACGAACGGTAGAGCCGTCGCCGACCTGGTTTATGCCCTCTGTGATGAGCTGGTCTCCGGGTTCGAGCCCCGACGCTATCACCGTATGGGTGTCACTCGACGGGCCGATGGTCACCGCGACACGGCGGGCGGTGGTGGAGTTTGCGACCATCACGAAACTCTCCGTTCTCCGCGTCTGCACAACGTGAGAGGGAACGACGACCGCGTCGGGCATCTCTCGAAGCGCCAGCCGCACGTTGGCGGTCGACCCCGACAGGAGCGCCCCGTCCGGATTGTCGACGAGTATTTCGACGTCGAAGGTGAGGCTGTGATCCGATCGCTTTCGCGATACGCCGGCCGGCCGGCCGGTCCATACCCGACCGGGTACGCTGCTGAGGCGCACCTCGGCGTTCCCGGGCTCGCCGATCGCCGCCATGTCCGACTCCGGCACACCCACGGTCACCTTCATCTGCGCGGTATCCGCTACCGTAAAGGTCGGAGCGCCCGGAGGGAGCTCATCGTAGAGATCGATGTGTTTTGCGACCACCATGCCGTCGAGCGGCGAAACGGCGAGAGCGCCGTCCCGGGCCTTTTCCGCGTCCAGGAGTCGGCTGCGGGCCTCGAGCCAGGCAAGGTGGGCGTTGTCGACTGCAACCGGAGAGGAGTTTCCCACTTCGAGGAACCGCTGCTCCCGCTCGTAGGCCTTCCGGGCGATCCGCTCACTCTCTCGCGCCGTTTCATACCGACTCACGACCTGCCCGGCGTCGACACGGGCAAGCGACCGGCCGGTCTCCACGCTGTCGCCGACCGAGGCGGTGATCTCGGTGACGCGGCCGCCCGCCACCGACACCAGGCGTGCCTCGCGGGCCGCCCGGACCTCTCCGTAGTACTCGCCGTACTCCACGAACGTTCGAGGCTCCACCGTCTCGGTGCGAACCGGTACCGCCTGTGTCTCTTGCGAAGCTTCGGGCTCGGATGATCCGCCGCAACCCGCGAGCCCGCTCGCCAGCAACAGAATCCCCGCGGCAACCAATACTGACGATATACGTTTCATAAGAACGGGTATAACCTCCCGGCATGGAGAATCCGCCGATAACATGCTCGCTCTCGGGGTAACCAGGGGTGTGAAGAGATGAGAGCCCCACGCGCGATCTAACTGCATCGGAATATATCGATTAGTCGAGAGCTTCACAATAGCTGCGGCGAAAAATGCGCTGTATTGTGCGCCGGACCACACGACGGTCGATGTCACGCGGCATACAGAAACCGGACGAAAATGCAAGAATACTCGCCTATTCATGAAAGAATATTGACAAAGTCGGCCTGTGTCGTCATCGTCTCTCTCCACGTGTCTCCGCTTTGAAGACTCGCGTTGCGGACCCACGATTCATGTATTCCGTTAGGAGGAGTGTATGCCACAGGCAAAGGTCTACTACGACCGGGACGTGAACCCGGAGTTGATGCATGCGAAGCGTCTTGCCGTGATCGGATTCGGCTCTCAAGGGCACGCGCACGCGCTGAACCATCAGGACAGTGGTGTCGAGGTTCGTGTCGGGCTTCGACCCGGGAGCAAGAGCGCCGGGCGCGCAGAGGAAAGGGGCCTCAAGGTGCTCCCCATCGACGAGGCGGTCAAGTGGGCCGATGTCATGATGGTCCTCGTCCCCGACACCCGTGCCCCCGCGGTGTATGATGAGTTCATTGCGCCGAACCTGCGCGACGGGCAGATGATCATGTTTGCCCACGGATTCAACATCCGTTACGGCACCATCAAGCCGCCCAGGACGGTGGACGTTGCCATGGTCGCACCCAAAGGGCCCGGTCACCGGGTGCGTGAGACCTACGAGGAAGGCGGCGGCGTGCCGGCACTCATCGCCGTCGAGCAGGATGCCACCGGTCAGGCCAAAGACCTCGCCCTCTCCTACGCCGCGGCACTCGGAGCAACTCGTGCGGGAGTCCTCGAGACGACCTTTGCCGAGGAGACCGAAACCGACCTCTTCGGCGAGCAGGTGGTCCTCTGCGGCGGCGTATCGAGCCTCGTCACCACCGCCTTCGAAACCCTCGTGGAGGCGGGCTATCAGCCGGAGATCGCGTACTTCGAGTGTATGCATGAGCTCAAGCTCATCGTCGACCTCATGTACCGCGGCGGGCTGAACTACATGCGCTACTCGGTCAGCGACACCGCCGAGTACGGCGACTACGTCTCCGGTCCCCGCGTCATTAACGACCAGACCCGCGCGGAGATGAAGAGGATTCTCGCTGAGATACAGGACGGCACCTTCGCCGAGGGCTGGGTCACGGAAAACGAGACCGGCGGCAGGAAGTTCCTCGAGCTTCGTGCAAAGAACGAAACGCACATGATCGAGGACGTGGGCGCCCGTCTTCGCGAGCTCATGCCCTTCCTCAACCCGATCATCGCGACGCCGAGTGAGGGCATCAAGGGCGAGTAGTCCCGTGCAGCACGACTGAAAGCCATGAACGGCGGCAGTCCCACGCGGGACGCCGTCGTTTTTTTTACCTCCTCTATCGGGGGGCGGCGCTCTATCGGGGGGCGGCGATTCGTCGGTAGATGCGCCGGGCGATCCACAGAAGCGGCGGGACCACCAGAAGCCCGGCGACCACATCCACGGCATAGTGCGCGTAGATGTAGACGGTGGCCGGACAGAGAAGAACGAAGAAGACCGCGTAGAGCCGGAACAGACGCGGCAGATGTCGCCTGATCTCCAGTAGTGCGATGAGACTGATCGCCACATGGGAAGACGGCAGAGCCGCGCCCGCGAGATTCATGCGGTCGAACACGGCGCGCATGAACGGGACGAACAGGTAGCCCTCGAAGTCCCGGTACCATATCTCGTTCAGGCTCTCGAAGAAGTACTTCGGGCCGTGCACCGGGACAAAGACGTACATCACGTAGAGCACCGCGAACGACGTGATGGTCACGAACGCCGCGCGCTCGGCCGCGGCCTCGTAGCCGCGGGCGAACATGATCCAGAAGCCCGTGGTGATGATGAGGTAGTACGAAAAGTAGCCGAAGAAGAACAGCTCGTTCACCGCCGGCAGATGGGAGAGGGCGGCCGGAAACGCGACCGCCGGCTGAAAGCCGAAGAGCGCCTCCTCGAGGGCGACCAGAGCGGGATCCAGCGATGCACCGCCCCACACCGCCTGGGAGAGCAGGATAACCTCGGCGAAATAGGGGCCGTAGAAGGCGTGGATGTAGAACACCCGCAGGAACCGCAGCAGCCGGCGGAGCCACGGCGCACGCACCCGCGCCCCGACCCGGTCCTCGAGCAGGGTGAGCAGCGTCGGAAGCAGACAGGCGAGGATGAACGCGGCCGCTACCGGCAGGTGCCGCGATGCCGGCCCCGCTCCCGCCGCCGTCACGATCAGGTTCATGACCGCGAGAAACAGATTGACCGCGTAGAAGGTGAAATCCATCGGCCGGGCTGAAACTCGATGTCCGCGGAGCATGGCTTGCATTGGCGTTCGGGTTTTCGTCGCGGTCATGCGAGGAGCTCGTCGATGCGGCCGGCCGCCTCGTGCAGCGAGGGCACGATCGCGAAGGTGAGTGCCGCAATTTCGGGCGACGGCTCGATGAAATCAGGAATCATGATAACCCGCATGCCCGCGGCCGAGCCTGCACGCACGCCGTTCGTCGAATCCTCGAACACGATCACGTGCTCGGGAGCCGTTTGGAGTGCTTCGGCGGCGTGAAGAAATATGTCCGGGTCAGGCTTTCCCCGCTCGATCTCGTCACCGCCGACAACGCCGACGAACCGATCGAGCAGCCCGGCGGTGTGGAGGTAGGCCCGCGCCGTCGCGGCCTCGGTCGATGTGGCCACGATCGCGGGGATGCTCCGCCCCTCGAGTGCGCCCAGTATGTCCTCGATGCCGTCTTTCAGGGGCGGGCCATGCCGCTCGACGGCGGACTCGAGGAGCTCGTAGGAGCGGTCGAGCACCCGTGCGGCCGGAAACGAGGCGCCGAGCACTTCGGTGAGCCTCGGCGGTATGCTTCTGCGGGGCAGTCCCATGCTCGCGAGAAATGCTTCGTACGAGACCTTCCAGCCCGCCTCCTCGGAGGCCTGTTTGAAGGTTTCGAAGGAGAGGCGTTCGGTGTCGAAGATGATGCCGTCCATGTCGAAGACGGCTGCAGTGATTGTCACGGTCTGCGAACTGTAGCAACGCCCGCAGGGTCGGTCAAGCCGCCGGCGACTCCGGCCCGGCGAATCAGACCCCGGCTACCACCGCCTGCTCGAGATACTGCTCCATCTCCCGGATCGACCGGATGCCGAGCATTTCCTCGCTCACGCGCTGCGCATCGGCCACGGTGAGATTTCCGATCCGATGACGGAGCTCGGGAATGCGGCTCGGCGCCACGCTGAAGCGGCGGATGCCGATGCCGAGATAGAAGGGGAGCATGACCGGGCTCGCCGCACTGTCGCCGCACACCGAGAGGTGCTCGAGCTCCCCGCCGACGCCCGCCGCGATTCGCTTGAGCACACGTAGCACCGCCGGATGATAGTCGCGGTAGAGATCGCTCAGACGCTCGTTGGTGCGGTCGACCGCCAGCAGGTACATCACCAGGTCGTTACTGCCGATGGAGAGGAAATCGCTTGTCGCCGCCATGTCCTCGATGGCTTCCACCGCCGAGGGGAGCTCCACCATCGCGCCGATCTTCGGGGCGGGATTGTGGGGTATGCCTTCGCGGGCCAGGCCGGCGATGCAGCGCTCCACCTCCTCGCGGCCGGTATCGATTTCGTCCACCGAGGAGACCATGGGAAACATGATGTGAAGATCCGCGTCGTAGCCTGCGCGGAGCATTGCCCGGATCTGGTCACGGAACAGCTCCCGATTGGCGAGCGAGAAGCGAATCCCGCGAACGCCGAGAAAGGGATTCTGCTCCTGAGGCGAGGAGCCGTCGATGAGCTTGTCGCCGCCGATGTCGGCCGTGCGGAGCACCACCTCCCGATCCGGCATCTGCAGCACGATCTTGCGGTAGATCTGATACTGCTCGTCCTCCGACGGAAAGTCGTTTCGAATGATGAAGGGGAACTCGCTTCGGTAGAGGCCGATACCGTCGGCACCGTGCTCGCGTGCGGTCGAAGCGTCCCGCATGATGTTGACGTTCGCCATCACGTGGACTCTGACGCCGCACCGCGTTTCCCGTGGCGCAGTCGCGCCCCCGGGCGGCTCCTCGCGATGCGCCTCGGCGAGCACCTCGTCGCCGGGGGCGATGTGAAGGACGCCGCGGTCCGCGTCGAGGTAGAGCCGCGTGCCGGGCCGCACCGAGAGGATGGCCGGATCCCCGCTGATCAGCACCGGCAGGCCGAGTGACTGCGAGAGGATGGAGATGTGAGCGGTGACTCCGCTTCCGAGGAACACGACGCCTTCCACCGACTGCGCGGCGAGCCTGACGAGCTCCGAGGGAAAGATGTTTCGGGCTATGACGATCTGACCGCTGTAGTCCGCCGAGTCTCCCTCGCGGTGGTCGAGATTGGCGAGAATGCGGTGGCCGAGATCCTGAACGTCCTGCACCTTCTCGCTGAAGCGCGCCTCGGCCATCGAGGAGAAGAGCTGCACGTAATGATTCACCGTGTCGATGACGGCGCGGCGGGGTGAGGTGCCCGCGGCGACGTGGGAGCGCATGCGGCCGGAGAAGTGCTCGTCGTGAAGCATGAGAAGGTGAGAGGCGAAGATAACCGAGGCGATCTCCGAGAGGCGCTCTTCAGCCTCATGCCGCAGCTGCTCGAGTTGCATCTCGCTTGCGGCGAGAGCGGCGTCGAGGCGGGACAGCGCCGCCTCCCTGCTGTCGGTCGCGGCATCCGCGCTCCCGGACTCCCGGGCTTCGTCGGCGTCGTCGTCCGCCGCGCCCGGTTGCCAGACCTGGTCCAGCAGGAACGCGCGGCCGACCGCCGTGCCGGGCGCCGCCGTTCGTCCGTACACCAGCGCCGTCTCGGTTTCCTCCTTCTTTGCCGCCGGAGAGAGCTGCGGTTCGCGGGGGAGCTCGGTGAATACGGTCACACTGTCGACGCTCGACGCGAGGTGGGAGCCCACGCTTCGCAACCCCCGCGCCACATCGGGGGTAAAGAACCCCGGCTTGCGGTGTTGCAGGACGAGCACACCAAGTTTCACCGTGCCCCGCTGCAGAGGTACGACCAGGAACCCCGGCAGGCCCTCCCGCGCAAGCGACCCGCCGTCGGTGCCTTCGGCGTCGGAAACGGTGGTGTGCCGGGAAAACGCCCGCCCGACCGGACCCCTCGCCGGCGCAAGCGCCGTGTGAACGGCATCACCGGCTTCGGGACCACTTGCGGCGTGCAGCGTAAGCTCGGTCCCGCGCTCGTGGAAGAGGTAGGCCGCAACGAGGTCGGCGCCGATACGCTCGCCGAGGAGATCCACGAGCCCTCGCAGCAGCCCGTCGAGATCGTGAACCCGCTCGAACAGGCTCCAGAGGTCGGTCAGCAGCGAATGCAGTCTGTGTTCATCCACGATACAAGGCCTCGGCGTTAGGATACTGCGCCGGAGCGTGCCTCGTATACTTTTATCATGTGCAAGAGTGCCTCGTTGCAGGGAACGTCGATGCCGTGGCGGGCGGCGCGCTCGATGAGCTGTCCGGCAAGCATCTCTACCTCGGTTTTTCGCCCCGCCTCGATATCCTGCAGCATGGAGGTCTTTCCCTCCGGTGCAAGGCGCTTGAGAACCTCGTGCCAGCGGGCAATATCGGCTTCGCCGAGGTTGATGCCCTCGGCGGCGGCGACGGCAACGCACTCGTACATGGCCCGGTCGGTAAGCGCGCGGGCATGCTCGTTTTCCTGGAACTCCCGGTAGGGCGCGCCGAGAACGGCGGAGACCTGATTCATGCCGATATTGATCATAAACTTCCACCACAGCATCCGCAGCATGTCCCCCGGCACCTCCACCGAGATTCCCGCGCCGGCCAGCACGTCCCGGACGGCCGCAACCTCTCCGTCGACTTCGGCGTTCTCAGCGCGCCCGAGATAGATGGTACCGTTGGAGGACACCGTTATCTCGTTTCCCGTTCTCACCGCATCGATGGCCAGCGCCATGCCGTAGAGAACGTGGTCCCACCCGATACGCCCGGCAATGATCTCTTCGCTGTCGATCCCGTTGAGGAGGGACACGACGACCGTATCCTCATGGCGGATACGATCGATGAGCTCCACGACGCGGGGTAGATGGTGGTACTTCACCGCAACGAGAACAAGGTCGGGCTGTACCTCGAGGGTCTCCGGGGCGGCCGCGGGGACGGCGTGGGAAACGCCGTTTACCCGGACCCCCGATGCTTCGAGCCGCTTCGCCCGCGGAGCGTCTGCGACGAATCGGACGCGTCCCGGATAGGCCGCGTGCAACAAGCTTCCATATACCGCGCCGATCGCACCTGCGCCGATCACGGCGATCCGTCGGATTTCCTGCATTGGTTGTTCTCCTGCCGGGCTTCTGTAGACGACCCTGATACCTCAACCGGCACGGTGAGAGGAGAGGAACCGGTCGATGAGCTCCTCCCGGATGTAGCCGTGCTCCACGGCGATCTGTCCGAACTTCTTGTCCGGATGCTCCCGTTGCACGGCAAGAACGTGCTCGACCTGCTCGTTGGTCAACGCACCCACGCGGCGTAGAAACTCGCCGATCCGCTCTATCGAAGTGTCACCGTAACTCATCGCGCCAGTATAGCGCAGCTCCGTCATCCCGGAAAGTCGTACTGTGTTTCTTCGGTCGGCCACGGTACGGCGGCTTCGGGCTTGCAATTCTCATGTGGCTGTGCTACCCACATGCGTAAGCGAGCCCAGCAATCATGGCAGTCGATCTTACCAACCGGGACGTAATCTCCATTACCGACTTCTCGCGCGACGAAATCCTCCACCTCTGCCGGGTGGGGGCGATGATGTACGAGAAGGAGAAAGCCGGCGAGCGGCACGCGCTATCCTCGGTACTTTCCGGGCGCACTCTCGCCTCGATGTTTTACGAGCCCTCCACCCGGACGCGGACCAGTTTCCACACCGCCGTTCGGGAGCTCGGCGGACTCAGTGACGGTTTCTCCGGCGCGGAGGGCACCTCGGTCATGAAGAAGGAGACCATCCGGGACACCATCACGATGATGGGCGCGAATCACTTCGATGTGGCCGTGATGCGCCATCCCCTCGACGGCTCTCTGCAATGGGCGGCCGATGTTGCCCGCATACCCGTGATAAACGGCGGCGACGGCAAGAACGAGCATCCCACACAGGCCCTTCTCGATCTCCTCACCCTCTACGTTCTCAACGACGGCACCCTCGACGGGTTGTCCATCGGTTTCGGCGGGGATCTTTCCCACGGTCGCACGATTCGCTCGCTGAGTCTCGCTCTGTCGCACTTCGAGAACATCACCATCCGCTGGGCCGCTGAGGATTTTCTCGGGATGCCTGCGGATCTCGTGGCGCTCCTCGAGACGCGAGGGGTCGAGGTGTCCCGCGAGGAGACCGTGCGCGACGTCATGGCCGGCGTGCGGTACTACTACATGACCCGCCCGCAGCTCGAGCGCATGCCCGGTGTCTCCGACCGCGAGATTTCCGAGATGATGAGCAGGTACCGCATCGATCTCGGTAAGGTCGAGGGTTTTGATGTCAAAGTGCTGCATCCGCTCCCGGTAAACAGCGAAGTCGCGGAAATCGACTACCGCGTCTACTTCCACGCCGCCCAGGCGTTCTTCCGGCAGGCGGAGTTCGGGATCTTCCTGCGCAAGGCCCTGCTCCACGAGATCCTCAATCACGAGGGCTACCTCCGCTACCAGGGCGAGTTGCTGCCCGAGCTCGAGTTCGGCAATAACCGCCTCCCGCGCACGATCGAGGGTAAGACCGAGGAGCGGATGTTCATTGACAGGATCCACAACGGCACCGTGGTGGACCATCTCGTTCCCGGCAGCCGCAAGGCGGTGGACGAGGCGCTCTCACTCGAGAATCGCGGCTATACCTGTATCACCGCGAGTATCAGGGAGAAGCGCAACCCCTTTCTCAAGACTGATCTTGATGAGCTCACCGAGCGCGACCTGAAGAAAGTTGCGCTCATCTCGCCCGAGCCGACCGTCAACTACATTCGAGACGGTCACGTGACCGAGAAGTTCGTGTATCTCCTCTGCGGGAACGAGAATTGCGTGACCCGCGTGGTGTCCGAGGATGTCCCGCCGAAGTTCTACGCGGAAGACGGGCGAATCCGGTGCAGGTACTGCCGAAGCGAGCTGCACGTGCGAACCCACAAGATTACGGCAGCCGAGCTCGCTCGCTACATCGGCGGGCTGCCCCGGCGGATCGAGGCAATGAGGTGAGACCCGGCTCGAACTCCGGGGCTGTGGTCGTGGCCGCGGCGGGAGAGCACCACCGAGACAGGGTGGACGCCAGGACCGCGACCGTCAAGGCGGCCCTCGAAACCGCCGGGGTGGAGGTCTTCGAGCCGGACCACGCGTCGCGGGAAGAGTTTCGCCGGATCGCACAGCCTGCCTACATGGACGAGCTGGAACGGACCGTCGCGCTCGAGTGGATAACCCTCGCGCTCGAGGGAGCAGGGGAGTCCGATCGTGCGGAGGAGTCTGAGCAATGAGCAGCAGTTCCCGGCAGCCGGACGAAACCGACTGGAGCATCATCGAGCTCGTACGCGCGGGCGTCGTATCGAATAGCGCGATTGCCGCGCAGCTCGGTCTGTCGGAAGGGACGGTGCGCCAGCGCATCAAGCGGCTGAAGGAAAGCGGGGTTCTTGCGTTTCGCGGGCTCATAGACCCCGATGTCCTTACGAACCGTCAGCTCACGCTCATGGGCGCGAACGTCACCGAGTCGCGGCTTCTCGACGCGAAGGCGCGGGAGATCGCCGAGCTTCCCAATGTCCTCTCGGTCTCGATCGCTTCGGGCCGCTTCGATCTCATCATCGAGGTGCTGGTGGACAGTAACCACGGGCTGGTGGACTTTCTGATAAACGAGATATCCGCCATCGAGGGCATCTCGAAGACCGAGAGTTTCCTCCTTCTCAAAACCTACTCCAAGTTCGTCTAACGGTGGACCTCGGCCCGGGGCGGAGCCGGGCGGCATGGCACGGTGGTGCGGCGGGCCGGGCGGCATGGCGAGCCGGCCCCATGCAGGGGTGGCACTTCGTGAGAAACCAACCAGAGATCAACGTATTTCGTAGATCTGAACCCCGAAAGCTACGAAACCGAAGAACTCGGTTGACGCCTACCCGAACTCGTATGAGAATGCAGGGGGAGGCGCAGTATGACTATCGGAGTTCTGAAAGAGATCAAGCGACACGAGTACCGGGTAGGCTGCACGCCTGCGGGCGTGAAGGCGTACGTCGGCGACGGGCACACCGTGCTCGTGCAGAAGGATGCCGGAATCGAGGCCGGCTTCGATGACCCCGAGTACGAGGCTGCCGGGGCAACCATCGTCGTTTCGCCCAGGGAAATCTTCGAGCGGGCCGACATGATCATCAAGGTCAAAGAGCCGCAACCCGAGGAGTATGACCTGTTCCACGAGGATCAGATCCTCTATACCTACCTGCATCTGGCCGCCGAGCGCGAGCTCACCGAAGCGATGATGAAGCGCAAGGTGAAGGGCGTGGCCTACGAGACCATAGAAACCGACGACGGAGCTTTGCCCCTGCTACGCCCCATGAGCGAGATTGCCGGGCGCATGAGCATACAGGAAGGGGCCAAGTACCTCGAGCGACCCACCGGGGGTAGAGGGGTGCTGCTCGGCGGCGTGCCCGGCACCGAGAAGGGCCGAGTTGCCATCCTCGGCGGCGGAGTGGTCGGGACCAACGCCGCAAAAATGGCGGTGGGCCTCGGAGCCACGGTTACCGTGCTCGACGTCAATGTGGAGCGCCTCGGATACCTCGACGACATCTTCCAGGGACGCATCACCACCCTCTACAGCAGCCAGGCCCACCTCGAGCACGTGATCGAGGAGAGTGATCTCATCGTGGGCGCGGTGCTGATCCACGGGGCTAAGGCGCCGCATCTCATCAAGCGCGCCGACCTCAGCGCCATGAAGCGTGGCTCGGTGATCGTGGATGTCGCCGTCGATCAGGGCGGCTGCATCGAAACCACGCATCCGACCACTCACGACGATCCGATCTTCGTAGTGGATGAGGTGGTGCACTACTGCGTCGCGAACATGCCCGGTGCGGTCTCGCGAACGGCAACACTCGCGCTGACCACCGCGACGCTGCCCTACGGGTTGAAGATCGCGAACCAGGGTCTCGAGACGGCCTGCGCGCGCGAGGCAACCATCGCTCGCGGTGTGAACACCTTCGGCGGCAAGCTCACCTACAAGGCCGTCGCCGACGCGTTCGACATGGAGTATACGCCACTCGATACGCTGGTGTAGCTTGAAGAGCCCCCCCGGCCTGTGCTACCACGGAGCACAGTATGGCACGCACCCAGCGGCTGCGTGAGTTGCAGCGCCGGGGGCTGGATGACCTCGCACGGTTCGGTCAGCCCCAGTTTAGCGACACCTGGTTTCCATATACCTCCGGGGAGGTCGGTCCCTTCTATATTCAGAGCATCGTCGTCGAGCAGGACGGCGCCGCATACCGGCGATCGGTAGAAGCGCTCTGCGAGCTTATCGAGGCCACCGTGGGCGGCGACGCGTTCGATGCCGTTTCCGGCGGCGAGTCGCGTGACTGGGACTTCTCCAACCCGGTGGCGGCCTTCCTCGCAAAGCCTCACATCAAGATCTACAAGGACGGACGCCTGCTCGGCGCCTCGCCGTCGGGGTGCCGCATCGTGCACGTGGCGGATCTCAACAATCAGGGTTCCTCCATGCGGGACGTGTGGGCGCCGGTCCTGCGCGCCGCCGGAGGGCGGATCGTCCACGCCTTCTTCTTTGTGGATCGGCTCGAGGATGGGGTCGGCGTGCTCGAAGATCTCGGTATTCCCTCTGCGGCGGTGGTCCCGCTCGACGGTGAGGCCTGGCGTTACCTCCGCGATATTGAATACATATCCGACGGGATGTATGCTTCGCTGGAGCGGCGGCGTGCCGACAAGCGAGCCTGGGCGATAGAGGCGCTGCGCCGTCACATCGACCCCCTCGGGCGAATGCTGGAAAGCCCGCGGCAGTCCGAGGTGGCAAGAGCCATGCGGATCCTCGAGGTCGGGTATCCGGAGCACCGCGCGGAGCTGATCGAGCTGCTCGGCCGCAGCGGATATCGGGTACCGGACCTCCGCGACCGCCGATAACGGACCGGAGATAGGACGGCACAACGCGATGACCTTTTCGAATGCATGGAGAGAGACGGCCGGCCGGCGCAACTCGGTACTCTGTGCCGGGCTCGACCCGCCCGTTGCGGAGCTCGGACGTGGCGAGAAGGGGCTCGTCGCGGGAGTCGACCGGCGTCGCTGGGCCCTCGAATACGTGGGAGCCGTCGCTCCCCACTGCGCGGCGATCAAACCCAACGTTCAGTACTGGAAAGGCCCCGGAGACATAGAGATCGTGGAAGAGGTCTGCGCGGTCGCCCGCGAGCTCGGTCTTCTCACGATAGAGGATGCCAAGCTTGCCGACATCGGGTCCACGAACGATGCGGGATTCTTCTACGCCGCCCGTCGGGCGGACGCGGTGACCTTCGCTCCCTTCGCCGGTAATGTGACCGAAGCCGTGGAACAGGCACACGGACGGGGGCTCGGCATCATCGTGCTGTGCCTTATGAGCAACCCGGAGTACGGCCGGGAGAAGACGAAGCTGACTCCCGGTCACGATGAGCCCCAGTACCGCCGCATCGCCGCGGAGGCTCGTGCCGCCGGCGCCGACGCCGTCGTAGTCGGCGCCCCGAGCGCCTCCAATCACATAACCGAAGCGGAGCTTTCGTCGGTTCGCTCCTCCATCGGCGACGACATGGTTGTGCTCATGCCCGGCGTAGGCGCCCAGGGGGGTGACGCGGCACCCGTGTGGCGCGTCTTCGGCGAGAATCAGGTGATCGTCAACGCCGGGCGCGCGCTGATGTTTCCCGACGGCTCGGCGTCGACACCCCGGCGGCAGGCCGAGGCCGCACGCGCGCTCAACGAGTCGCTGAACCGCGATCGACGGGGCGCGGGGAGCGCCGGGTGAGCGGATTCACGTTTCTCGGGAAGCAGCTTCGGGGCCGCTTCGGCTTGCCCTCCGGAGTGGTTGCCACGAATCCCGACATCGCGCGGTGGATGCTCACCCATATAGACTCCCTCGGCTTCTACGTCGGTAAGAGCACGACCATCGAGGGTACGAGCGGCTACCCCGAGGATATCCTCGTGCAGCCGACCGCCGATTCGCTGTGGAACGCCGTGGGCTACGCGAATCCCGGACTCGAGGAGACGGTTGCGGGCTTCGAGTCGCTCGGCGCCGTCGTACCCGGGGGTGTATTCCTCATGCCGCAGATCGGCGAGAGCACGGCCGAGCGTTTCGTCCGCTGCGTGACGGCGTTCGACGGCCTCGGGCCTTCGGTGGACGGCATCGAGCTCAACCTCTCCTGCCCGCACGCGGACAAAGCCGGAATCCTCATAGGCTCGGACGTCGACAGCGTGAGGGAGATCGTAGGCGCGTGCCGGGAGGCAACTGAGAAGCCGCTCGTGGTAAAGGTCAACGCCGGGGTTCCCGACGTCATCGCCGTCTCACTGGCGGCGGTGGATGCCGGGGCGGACGCCCTGAGTCTGGTGAACACCCTCGGAGGTCCCAATCCGGAGCTCTCGCACGGCTACGGCGGGCTCTCCGGCCGCCCCCTGTTCCCGGTGCTCATCGACACGCTCACGCGCCTCAGGCGGGAGTCGGACGTGCCGGTCATCGCCATGGGTGGTGTGGGCTCAGCTTCCGATGTCCGGCGTATCGACGAAATCGCGCCCGACGCGCTCATCGCCGTCGGGTCGGTACTTGCGGAGCTCGACAGCGCCGGAATCGTCGAGTACTTCCGGCGCCTCGAGAGCGACCTGGAGACCGGAGGGGATGAGGCGTACCGGCTCGTCATGCGGAAAGAGACGCTCGAGTATCGCCCCTTCATTGTTCGCTCAAAGAAGAAACTCGCCGCCGACCTGGCCGTTGTGACCTTTCGCGAGTCGATGCCCGCGCGGGCGGGTCAGTTCGTCTTCGTCAAGACCGCAGCCGATCAATCCAAGCCTTACTCGGTGGCTTCCAACGAGAACGGAGGTCTCGAGCTCCTCGTTCGCGGGGTGGGACCGGCTTCCCGGGCCCTCACGGAGCGCGGGCCGGGGGCAGTCCTGCGTATCCGGGGGCCCTACGGGCGCGCGTTCAGCTTTCCGCGCGAGGCCCCGGTGGTGTTCGTGGGCGCCGGCTGCGGCATCGCGCCGATCCTTCGGGCGGCACAGAGCCACGTCGGCCCGAAGCGCTTCGCTCTCGGCACGCGAAGCGTGGCGGAAACCGCCTTTCTGGACCGCCTCGAGGCTCTCGGCCCGGTCGTCCTCGCCACCGAAGACGGCAGCAGCGGTTTCCGAGGCGTTGCCGTCGATGCGCTCGAGCGCCTTCTTTCCGAGGAGCCTGCTGACGCGGAGACGATCTTCTACAACTGCGGCCCTGAGATCGTCCTCGCGCAGGTGGACACGGTCGAGCGGGAGATTGTGGCACCGGAGCGCATCTATCATGTCGTGGAGCGCATGACGGCCTGTGGTATCGGTATCTGCGGAAAGTGCGCGACGCCCGAGGGACTGCGAGTCTGCGTCGACGGGCCCGTGTTCTCGGCGCAGCAGTTCACACCCATGCGCTACAGCCGTGACAAGACCGGCGCCGTCGTCGATCTTGGCGGAGGCCCGAAGAGCTGTCCGCCGCCGCGGGGAGGTGACGAATGATCGATCCGCACGTACATCTTCGTGATTGGGGCGAGGCTGCGAAGGAGAGCCTCGTGCATGGCATCCATGTGGCGCGAGAGACCGGCATTGACGCGGTGTTCGATATGCCGAATACCGATCCGCCTCTCACGACGCCGGAGACGGTCAAGCGGCGCCTTTCCGAGGCGGAGGCGATCATCAACACGCTCGACGGACCGTTCCACTACGGGCTTTTCTGCGGAGCGACTGCGGACACCGTGCAGCTCGAGCACATGGTGGAGCTCTACCATGGCGAGCGCCTTGGGCGAAACGGCCGTGCGGCGGGTATCGTGGGAATCAAGATGTATGCCGGGCCCTCGACGGGAACCCTTGCAGCCTCCGCGAAGGAGGCGCAACAGCTCGTCTATACCGCTCTGACCGAGCTCGGCTACGGAGGCGTCATCTGTGTGCACTGTGAGAAAGAGTCGCTCTTTCTCCACCGGCCGGACGGCGGCCTCGACTGGGATCCCGAGCATCCGCGCACGTTTGCGCATGCGCGTCCGCCGGAGTCGGAGGTGGAGTCGGTGCGTGATCAGATAGACGCCGCCGAGGCCGCCGGGTTCGGCGGAACGCTTCACATTGCTCATGTGACGGTGCCGGAGACCGTTCGGCTTATCGAGTCCGCCCGCGAGCGGGTCCGATTTCGTATCAGCTGCGAGGCGACCCCCCATCACCTGCTCTTCTCCGAGTCCGCCCTCGACGAACCGGATGGGATGCTCTTCAAAACCAATCCGCCGCTTCGGCCCGAGGTCATGCGCGCCGAGCTCTACGCCCAGCTCTGTGACGGGCGGATCAATTTTGTGGCAAGTGATCATGCCCCGCATACCCTCGAGGATAAGCTCGAGCGTCACGCCTCGGGTATGCCCGGGCTCGGCGTCATGCATTACCTGCGCGAGCGCCTCGCGCGCGAGGGCACCGATGAGCGGCTGCTCAGCCGGCTGTTTCACCGCGGTGCGGAGGAGGTCTACGGCGTGGAGCTTCCGGCGCAGGCATCGGTCATCCGACCGCAGGCGCAGCTCGATTATCCAACGAATACGTACGTATTGGACGAAATATAATCTATTGATATTTTATTTCTTTCACCGTATACTGGCACGGCAGATATGGGTGGCTCCGCGGCCCCCCGAGGAGCAATCAACCTGTGACAGATACGATGAAGGTACCCGACGGGCTCATTATTCCGTTCACGGACCGCGCCGACCACGGTCTCCGGTATCCGGTCGTGTTCGGATACAGCGGTTCCGAGCCGGCCCTCTATTGTGATGCCGATCTGCGGGTCCTCTGGGCCGGCAGATCCGTGGTTGAGGCGTTCGGCTTACCCGATCGCCTTCCCGAGGGCACGACCTGCAAGGACCTGTTCTGCGGCGACGGCGCAGAATGCCCGGACTGCGGGATACATGAGGTCATCGCCGGCGGCGTGCCGCGCACCTGGGACCGGGAGCTCGTCGACGGCCGGATCTTTGCGGTATCCGCATACCCCAGCTTTGCCGACGGCGGTAGCGGCGGTCTTGACGGCAGCGGTCTCCACGGCGTCTTCCTGTTCGGCACCGATGTGACCGAGAACCGCCGCGCACAACGGCAGCTGCAGCGCACCACCGACACCGTGCGCAGCGTCTTTCAGGCGGTTCCGGTGGGTATCGGCCTCGTGGTGGATCGTGTGCTCACCCAGGTCAACGAGAAGCTCCAGGAGATGACCGGCTACAGCGCCGATGAGCTCCTCGGCCAAAGCGTGAGGCTCCTCTACGTCGCCGATGAGGAGTATGAGGCGGTCGGGGCCTACAAGTATCGGGTGCTCGAGCGGGACGGCGTCTGCGGCGTCGAGACGCAGTTTCGCACCAAAGACGGCGGGGTGATCGACGTCTATATGCGCTCCGCCGTGCTCGACCCGGAGGATCCCCACGCCGGGGTCGCTTTTACGGTTCTCGACATCACCGACCGGAAGCGGACCCGGCAGGAGCTCGAGTGGGCCCTGGAGCAGAAGAATACGCTGCTGCGGGAGGTGCATCACCGATCGAAGAACAACATGCAGATCATCTCCAGCCTCCTCAATCTGGAATCCGAACGTGCCGCAGCCGCCGGCGCCGGTGAGGCCTCGGCGCCGCTGCAGAAGATGAGGGCGCGCATACGCAGCATGGCGCTCGTGCACGAGAAGCTCTACCAGAGCGACGACCTTCAGCGCGTAGACCTGGCCGAGTATGTGGACAAGCTCTCCGCCGACGTGGTGTCGCTGCACGGCGCCGCCCTCGAGCGATCACTGGAGGTGGAGTCCATTCTCGTCGATATCGATTTTGCGATTCCCTTCGGACTGATCCTCAACGAGCTTCTGACCAACGCGCTGCAGCACGGATTCGACGCGGACGTGCGCGGGACGGTGACGATATCGGTGAGTCGGGAGCAGGAGCTCGTGCGCCTTCGGATTTGTGACGATGGGTGCGGCGTTCCCACGGATTTCGATATCGAGCAGAGCTCCAGTCTCGGCCTGCAACTCGTTGCGGCGCTCGTGAGCCAGCTGCAGGGCTCCATTTCGGTCCGCGGCAACGGCGGCACGGAGTGGAATATCGTTCTCACGGACGTGGCCTACCTCAGGGGGCGGACGCCGGGTCCCGGGCCGCGGCAGAATCCGGCCGGGTAACCCGCTCGAGGCCGGCGAGGATTGTCTCCATATACCGATTGCTCCGCCCGAAGGGTGCCGCCTCGTCGAGGATCTCCTCGCGGGAGGCAACATACGGACCGTCCCCACTGAGATCGCCGGCTGCTGCCTCGACAAGCTCCTCTGCGCTCGCTCTCGTGGCTTCGAGGTGAAACTGGAGTCCGAGGACTCTGTCCCCGACCGAAAAGGCCTGGTTCACGCACCCGTCGCTTCGTGCGAGGAGCTCGGCGCCCGGCGGCAGAGAAAACGTCTCCGCGTGCCAGTGCAGGGCCGGGATCGACGCGGGGAACTGCGAGAAGAGCGGTGAATGATGCTCGATCGAGACGGGGAACCATCCGATCTCGCGGTAGTAGTTTGGATAGACACCGGCGCCGAGCGCCGCGGCGATGAGCTGGGCCCCGAGGCAAATCCCGAGGACCGTTCTCCCGGCGGAGATCGCGTCGCGGATGCACTCGCGCTCGGCCCGTAGCCATGGCAGTCTGTCGGTATCGTTGGCACTCATCGGCCCGCCCATGACGACAAGCCAGTCGTAGTCATCGACCCGCGGAAGGGGCGCCGCGGTCTCCTGGTTGAAGAAGCGGGTGGTGGCTATGCTGTGTCCGCGGGAGCTCAGCCACTCGCCGACGAACGCCGGTCCCTCAAAGGGAACGTGTTGAAAGACATGGATACGGAGAGCCGTCGGCTCGCGGGAGTCACTCACGGTGTGCCTTCCTTCCGGGTAGTGTCGCTCGCACGAACGTAGCATCTGCTGCGGCTATCGTCTATGAATTGACGCTCGAAATCCGCCGACAATTGAGGTAGCGTATGAACATGAAACGAATTCTCGCTACCACTCTTCTTCTCGCGTTTCCGTTGCTCGCGGGGGCCCAATCCGCATTCGACGCCAGGATCGGCGGCAACTTCTACCGCTACGAGCGGGCCTATCTCAGTACCGGATTCACCTATCTGCTGACCCTCGAGGAGGGAATGGAGGTGAATGTCGGAGGCGATTTCGGCATCTCCACTCGAACGGAGAACGGCGAGATAGTGCCGAGCTTCCTTGTTCCCGCCAACCTCGGTCTGAACTTCACCTTTCCGCAGGAAGTGGTGAATTTCTACCTCGGATTCGGCCTCACACCCGTGTTCGCCTTCAATCCGGAGCCGGATACCGATTTCTCGTTTCTCATGGGGCCCTATGCAAAGACGGGCATGCGGGTGAACGTGCATCGGATCATGAGCTGGTTCGTCGAGTACCAGCAGGACCTGCTCATCGGCGGCGAGCAATGGATAAACACCTCGACCCGCCTCAATACCGGTATCCACTTTTCATTTAACCCGGAATCCTACCCGCCGAGGCGTAACTGACCGGCACCTCCACCTACACTGCGCGGCCGCTTACGAAGCCGCCGCTGAGACCCTCGAAGCGGAAGAAGCGAATGAGTAAGCCGCCGCGAAGCGGGTAGCCTCGACGCCGTAGAAGCCGAGTACCACGGAGAACGGGTTGAGGGTCAATGAGAGGCGGTGCGGCTGGCCCGTTGCCTCAGGCGACGGGCGGACGAGTAGGGTGCCTGCGACCCCGAGCACGAGCAAAATGCGGTTCATTGACGGTACCCCTATCGGCGCGGCGGTCCGTTGTCAAGCACGGGGCGGACGCCGTATAGTGCCGTGCACACCTAAGAACAGATCCCCGAAAAGGAGAGCTCAGTGAAAGTAGCGTTCCACATGAAGCTCAATGCAGAGTGGAAAGAAGAAATCGAACGACTGAGACTCGAGTTCACCGACGTAGAGTTTGTCGAGTCGCGCGAAGGCACGGACGGCGGCGACGCGGTGGCCGATGCCGATGTGATCGTCGGTGGCAAGCTCACCCGTGACGTCCTCGAGAAAGCCGCCGATCTGAAACTCATTATCGTCCCCTTCGCGGGCATCAGTCACCTGCCCCTCGATATCATCGTGGAACGCAGTGTCCGCGTCGCCAACTGCCACGGAAATGCTCAGTACGTTGCCGAGCGCACCGTCGGGATGATCCTCGCGTTCTACGGGAAGATCATCGAGTACCACAATGATCTCCGCGAGAGCCGCTGGCACGGATTCTGGGTCGGCCAGGGCCTTGACGATACCTGGGAATCGCTGGACGGCAAGACCGCCGCCGTTCTCGGCGCCGGGCATATCGGCCACTATCTCGCACGGTTCCTGCGGGCCTTCGATGCCCGGGTGGTCGGATTCAAGCGCCGGAAGGTGAACACGCTGCCCGAGTACTACGATGCCATGTACTACGATCTCGACGAAGCGGTAGAGGCGGCGGAAATAATCATCATCGCGCTGCCCGCGACGTCGGATACGAACGGGCTCTTCGACGCCCGGCGCCTCGCCCGAATGCAGGGGAAGCTCCTGGTAAATATCGGCCGCGGGAGCATCGTAGAGGAGAAGGCTCTCTACGACGCGCTCGAGTCCGGAACCCTGCGCGGCGCCTGTATCGATACTTGGTACCGGTATCCCGAGGGCGGGACCCACGGAGCCCCCTCCGCCTATCCGATTCAGGAGCTGTCGAACGTCGTGCTCTCGCCCCACGCCGCGGGATTCACCCGGCAATCGGTGCGGAACAACCGGGACGAAGCACTCGAGAATCTGCGGCGGTATCTCCGGCGGGGTGAGCTGCTGAACGAAACCACCCCGAGCAGCGCGTACTAACTAAGGTATCAAGCAGCCTGTTGGCCCGCCGCGGCCAAATCGGCCACCGCGTAGG
>CAZWNS010000038.1:25390-27350 GCA_964635245.1 uncultured Spirochaetaceae bacterium | reverse complement strand
AAAGCGACCGACGGGAATCGAACCCGCATCACCAGCTTGGAAGGCTGGGGTAATACCATTATACGACAGTCGCAGGCTGCGGTGACCCTATGTACATAGCAGCTGAGCAGGGGGGCTGTCAAGCTCGGGACTTCGGTATTCCCCATCACCGGTATTCCCCATCAACCCGACGCGCCGGTTGTTGGGGCGTCTCGCACCGTGCTACAACGAGACCAATGATTCGATTGGGCGTGGCCCGCCGCAAGCCGAGAGCTTCGGTACGGCGAAAACTGCTGAATCTCCTGCTCTACGTGGCGATTCCTCTCGCGCTGCTGCTCGCAGTTGTGGTCGGCTCACTCGGGGTGCGGATGTGGAGAGACTCCCTTTTACGCGTTGAGACGATGACGGCCGTCCTGCACGACGCGGTCGATACCACGCTACAGACCTCCATAGAGTCCTACCTGCGTGCCAAAGTGGAAACGGCGATGACGACGATAGACTCGGTCCGCAGCTCGATGCCGGCCGACGGCACCGCGTCCCCCGAGGATGTCATCGCCGAGCGTCTGCTCGATATATCGGTTGCCGACAGCGGCTACATCTACGTAATCGACGGCGACGGGCGTGTCGTAATCCATCCCGATGCCGATACACAGGGGCGGGTCGTTCCGGAGGTCGAGCCGGTCAGGACGCAGCTGGAAAAGCGCAGGGGCTACATCGAATACTCGTGGCGGAACAGTTTCGAGCCGTCACCGCAGCCGAAGGCGCTCTACATGGACGAGCATGAGCGCCTCGGATGGATCGTGTCGGCCTCATCGTATCGGTCGGAATTCGTACAGCTCGTGGACCGCGGGCGTGTGACAGACATGATCGAAACGGTATTGCCGGGCGTCGAGGCGTATTCGGTTGTGGTTGATTCCTCGGGCAGGTTCGTCTTCCATCCCGAGTATGAGGGGCGCCGCATGACCGAGTTCTTCGGCGACTCAGAAGCGGAGCGATTGAAGGATGTCATGTTCTCTGAGGAGAAGGGACGGCTGCGCTATTCCTGGCCGGTGCGGCCGGGCGGTCGGAGGCGTCCGAAGATGATGTTGACCCGCTACCTTCCGGCTTTCGACTGGGCCGTCGCGACGACGGTCTACCTGGACTCGTTGCTTCGGCCGACGGTGCTCGTTCTCGGCGCGGGAGGAGTGCTGCTCCTGGTGTCGGTGATGGTGCTTCTGTGGTGGGTGCTTCGCATGTCGCACGTCGTTTCGGACCCCATCGTCCGACTCGCGGACGCCGCGAGGGGCGATCGACGCCTCTCAACGGCCGGCTTCTCGCGGGAGACGCCCCGGGAGCTGATCACCCTCATTGACCAGTTCAATGCCTTTGTGGGCCGCATCGACGCGCAGCAGCGCGAAGTCGCCGCACAGCAGGAGGACCTGCGCCGTAGCCTGGAGGAAAAGACGGTCCTGGTGCGGGAGATCCACCATCGGGTGAAGAACAACCTCCAGGTCATCGCGAGCCTCCTGAATCTGCAGGCGGGGAGCGTACGCGATCGCGACGACGCGGCGCTCTTCCATCGTACCGCCGAACGGGTCGTCTCCATGGCGCTTGTCCACGAGCAGCTCTACGAGACCGAGGACCTCTCGCTCATCCCCTTCGACCGCTATCTCGATGAGCTCATCGGGCATATCCAGGCATCGAGCGGCCGTGACGGTGTCGTCCTGCGCGTCGAATGTGAGCCGATCGCCCTCGAGATCGAGCGCGCGGTACCCTGCGGCCTGATCGTAAACGAGCTGGTGACCAACTCCCTGCAGCACGCCTTCTCGCGCAGCTCCGGCGGTACGATCCGCGTGCAGATGCTGCAGCGGGGGAATATCTACACGCTGGAGATTGCCGACAGCGGCTGCGGTATGCCCGATGAGGCACGGAAGTCCCTCGGCATGACGCTGGTTGAGATGCTTGCCGAGCAGATCGGCGGCGAGGTCGAGGTCGGCGGCGA
>CAZWNS010000038.1:19170-25290 GCA_964635245.1 uncultured Spirochaetaceae bacterium | reverse complement strand
CGGCGGCGACGGCGCCGACGGCGGGGCCCGCGGGGCCCGCGTCACGGTGACGTTTCCCGTGTGATACAAGCGCCGCCGATACGCGCCGCCTGTATGCGCCCCGCTTGCGCGACGGGCCGTTTCTGCTCTAGACTCGAACCCAACGCAGCACAGCAATCGGAGAGCAGAGAGATGGGCACACGGGGTGAAGTTTACTCCACGCGGGCGTTCACGCAGAATGAGCGCAGGACCTACTTCTTCAATGTCAAGGAAAACCGCACCGGCGACCTGTTCCTGAATATCGTCGAAAGCAAGAAGCACCCCGGCGTGGAGTTCGAGCGTCACCAGGTGGTCGTCTTCGAAGAGGACCTCGGTCACTTCATGGAGGCGCTGAACCGCGCGGTCAGGCAGATGCGGAAGGAGTCAGGCGGAAGCTCAGCCGATGAATCGGGCTCGGGCCGAGGAGGCCGATCGCCCGGCGGTGATCGGCGGTAGGGTAGCCCTTGTGGCGCTCGAACCCGTAACCCGGACGCCGCTCGGCGAAGGAGATCATCCACCGGTCCCGGGAGGTCTTGGCCAGGATGGAGGCCGCCTGAATCGCGGGGATGCTGCGATCGCCGCCGACCACGGCCTGCGCGGGCCATGCAAGCTCGGGCACGAACCGGCCGTCCACGAGCACACGAGCGCCGGCGTCGGAGTCGGCAACGGACGCGGCCTCCAGCATGCCGCCTGACTCGGTCAGGGCCTCACGGTCGATGTCGGTTTCCACACCCCTCGTCATCTCGGTGCCCGCTGCACTGATACCAACCATGGCGGCAAAGGCGCGTCGCATCGCAAGCAGCGTCGCGTGGTGGATGTTGAGCGAGTCGATCTCATCGTGCCAGGCACAGGAGATGCCCCAGCGGGTCGCCCGTGCGCGGATCAGCTCCGCGAGCTCACCGCGCTCGGCCTCCCGTATCTGTTTGGAGTCCGATAGTTGCTCGACGGGGAACTCCGCGGGCAGTACGACCGCCGCCGCCACCACCGGTCCGGCCAACGGGCCGCGCCCCGCTTCATCTATACCGCAGATCATCACGACGGACCTATGCTATCACATGAGCTCCCCGGCGTGATATGGTGTAGGGCAAGCGAAAGGACGGGCTGTGGGGCTTCACATCGGACAATTCAACGACAGTTTCAAGCCGATCATGGACGGGGTGGGCGTGTGCATGGAAAACTACGCCTACTGGATCGAGCGCAACCACGGCAGGGCGACGGTGGTAGCGCCGGAGACGCCGGGGTATGTAGACGATTCGCCCTTTGACGTCCTTCGGTTCCACGCGGTGCCCATCCCCCAGATGAAGCCCTTCCGTGCCGGCCTTCCCTGGATCGACCCGTCGTTCATGCACGAGTTCAGGGGGACGCAGTTCGACCTCGTCCATGCGCACTGTCCCTTCGTCTCCGGCCGTCTCGCGCGGGGCGTCTCGCGGAGGCGACATATACCCCTCGTAGCCACCTTTCATTCGAAATACCGCGATGACTTCATCACGGTGACCGGTTCGCCGACCCTCGCGGATGTCGGCGTGCGCTACGTGGTGGACTTCTACGAGAAGGCGACGCAGGTGTGGGCGCCCAACCGCGCGACTGCTCGTACCCTCGAAGGCTATGGCTATCACGGGCCGATCGAGGTGGTTCCGAACGGTACCGATCTCGAGGCGCCGGGCGATGAGGAGCGGGCCCGCCTGGCCGCCCGCGGCAGACATGCGGTGGGCGTGAACTCCGACGACGTCCCGATCTACCTGTTCGTCGGGCAGCATCGCTGGGAGAAGAACGTCGAGCTCATCATCAGGACCCTCGGGTTCATCAAGTCTCGCGGCGCGTCCTTTCGTATGGTCTTTGCCGGGACGGGATACGCCGAGCGCGCGATGAAGAACCTCTGTCGCACGGTGGGTATCGAGGCGGAAACGGTCTTCCTCGGCCTCATCCTCGAGCGCGAGCGCCTCAAGGAGCTCTATGCCGCGGCCACGCTGCTCCTGTTTCCGTCGATCTACGACAACGCTCCCCTGGTGATGCGCGAAGCGGCGGGATTCGGGTTGCCGACGGTGCTTATCCGCGGGGCCTCGGCAGCCGAAGGCGTGACGGATCGCGTCAGCGGGTTTCTCGTGGAGAACAGCCCCGAGTCGTTTGCCGCGGCGCTTCAGGGTGCGGCCGCCGATCCCGAGCTCACCGCGCGGGTCGGTGCGGGTGCCCGCAGGGATATCTATCTGCACTGGCGCGACGTCGTGGCGGAGGTCTACCGGCGCTACGAGGATATCATAGCGAGTGAGAGCCGCCGATCAATCCATATTGACCGCGATATGGGGAGCTGATACGCTCTCGAAAAGGCACTGGGAGTGGGAGTGGTCCTCAGAAGCGTAGAACTATTCGGATTCAAATCCTTTGCAGATCGCAGCCGCATGGAATTCGGGGAAGGCGTGTCCGCGCTGCTCGGACCGAACGGCTGCGGCAAGAGCAATATCGTCGATGCGGTGAAGTGGGTTCTCGGCGAGCAGGGTACGAGGAGCCTGCGCGCCGACCGCATGGAAGACGTCATCTTCAACGGGACCGACGGCCGCAAGGCCGTGAATGTATCGGAGGTGACTCTCGTCCTCGAGAACTCCGACGGGGTGCTGCCCATCGACTTCCAGGAAGTCTCGGTCAAACGCCGCCTCTATCGATCAGGCGAGAGCGAGTACTTCATAAACGGCTCGCCGGTCAAGCTCAGGGACGTGCGTGAGCTTTTCTACGACACCGGCATCGGAAAGAGCGCCTACTCCATCATGGAGCAGGGGAAGATCGATCAGATTCTGTCCAACAAGCCGGAGGAACGCCGCCACATCTTCGAGGAAGCCGCCGCCATCACCAAGTACAAGGTGCGGGGCAAAGAGGCGGAGCGCAAGCTCGAGCGCACCGAAGACAACATGCGGCAGGTCGAGAACATTCTCCGCGAAGTCAAACGCAGCTACGACACCCTCGAGAAACAAGCGAAAAAGACCCTGCGCTACCGCGAGCTCAAGGCCGCGCGTTTCGAGGTGGAGCGGGACCTTCAGCTTCTTCGGCTCAAAGGCTTTCTCGAGGAAAAGCGCAGGAAGGAGCAGCGCCTTGCCGCGAAGACCGAAGGGCGCGACGCGCTGAAGAGAGAAATCGACGGCATCAACGAGTCTCTCGAGCAGAACCTCGACATGGTGAACACCATGGAGACCGAGCTCATGGAGGCCCAGAAGCAGCTCTATTCGGTGGAGGTCGACAAGAGCAACCGTGATCACCAGATCGGCATGTTCCGCGAACGCCAGGAGGAGATCCGGGCGAAGATCGAGACCGAGAAGGGGCGGCTCGAGACGATCTCACGCAAGGGCGAGGAGCTCGACGGGGAGATAGAGAAGCAGAAGGCGCAGATCGCCGACCTCGGGAAACGGATCGCCGATGTGGAGGAAAACGTCGGCGAGTTCGAGCAGAGTATTGAAGCTGCGTTCGGACGGATCCGCGAGAACGAGAACACCATTGCCGGACACGAGACCCGAATTGAAGAGCTTCAGGGCGAGCAGGAACAGCTGAACATCGAGATCCGGGCGCTGACCGAGGACATCGTTACCGAGCTCGATGAGCGGCTGAAGCAGATGGGCTACTCGCGCGGCGAGCGCGCCCGTACGGCCGAAGCCCTCGGCGAGGAGCTCGGCAGGCTGCGAACCCACATCGAAGGCAAACAGGCCCTTCTTTCGGACCTCGAGACCACCGCGAGTGCGGATGCGGCGCGTGTTCGGTCGGTACTTCAGTCGGTGCAAAAGGAGAACGCGGCCTCAGTGGCGGCTCTCTCGCGCATCGAAGCGCTCGTGCAGCAGTTCACGACCCTCAGTCCGACCTTTCTTGATGAGTTTCTCGCCCCCGAGGGCATCATCACCCGAAAGCGGGAGCTCGACGAGCAGGTTTCCGAGCGGGGCGGCCGCATCGCGGGTGCCCGCGAGCAGATAGCGGCTCTCCGCAGCGAAAACGACCACCTCTCGGGCAAAATCGAGGAGTACCGCAAGACGCTCGAAGAGCTGCGGGTGAACCGCGCGCAGATGCGTACCCAGGCGGGCGGCGTGAAGGACGGACTCGAGCGCAGTGTGCGCGAGAGACGGGAGCTCGACGGGCAGATAGCGACAATAAACCGCGAGATCGAGCGTGACGGTGCCCGCCGCGAGGAAATCACGGGCAGGGTGGCTGCGCTCGAGAGAGAGAAAGAGGGACTTTCGGCGCGGGAGACCGAGTTGAAGGGCACGCTCGAAGAGCTTCGCGAGTCGATTTCCACCCGCAACAAGGATCTCGTGAGCAAAGAGCGGAGCCTCAAGTCTTCTATGGATCGCCTCGGGAAGCTTCAATCGGAGGTGGAGAAGCTGCAGATGAGCGTGACGGAGACAGCCACGGAGATTCGAAACGTGTACGACAACTTCTCCGAGCGACACTCGCGCGATCTCCACGAGTACGAGGATCGTATGTACGAGATCGGAAAGAGCCAGGCCGACCTGCGGGCGGTCATGTCGGGCATTCGCGAGGAGGAGCAGGCCATCGGCAGCGTGAACCTCATGGCGCCCGAGGAGTTCGAGGAGATCAAGGAGCGCTACGACTTCCTCTCTTCCCAGCTCGAAGATCTCAAGAGCGCCCGGCACGATTTGCTCAAGGTCACCGAAGAGATCCACCATCAATCAACCAGGCTCTTTCTCGAGACCTACGAGAAGGTGAAGAAGAACTTCCACACGATGTTCCGCCGGCTCTTCGGCGGAGGGCGGGGAGAGCTTCGCCTGACCGATCCCGACAATGTGCTCGAGAGCGGCATCGAAATCTTTGCCCAGCCGCCGGGCAAGAAGCTGGAGAACATCACCCTGCTTTCCGGAGGAGAGCGCTCGCTGACCGCCGTCGCGCTTCTGTTCGCCACCTACATGGTAAAGCCGTCCCCGTTCTGTCTGCTCGATGAGATCGACGCGGCCCTTGATGAGAACAACGTGGGCCGGTTTGTGAACCTGCTTCAGGAGTTTTCGGCCTACAGCCAGTTCATCGTCATTACCCATAACAAGAAGACCGTTGCGGCGGCCACAACGCTGCTGGGAGTTACGATGGAGGAACCGGGGGTGTCCAAGCTCGTAACGATGCGTATAGATAAGAAGGATCCGGTGCATGCGTAGCAGGCCGCTGCGGGCCGTCAGGGACGATTGGCGCCTCGCCGCGGCGGCCGTCCTGGGCCTCGGTGTCCTTGCGGCCCTGATCACGGTTCTTGCGGTGCTCATCACCCGGCCCGCTTCGCCTTCCGGCGGGGAGGCCGTGCCGCAGGGACCTGCAGAGGCCGATCTCGACCGCCCGCTCCCGGAGATAGGTATGGAGGATTTCGTGGTGCCGAACGAGGGTGAGCAACTGGAAACGTGGTGGTGGAGACGCTACAGGACGCCCGGGGAGGCATGGGATTCCGAGCAGGTGGAGCGATTCTGGCGGAACCCGCGCGAGCCCGCGCAGCAATACCTGCGAAGCCGAAACGACGAAGAAATAATGAGGGTGTTCCGGGACGTGCCGTAGAGTGAGAACGAGGACTGTTCTCCGGGAGGGGATATGAACAAGCTCGCCGTTATCGCGGCTTTCCTCGCGCTGTCGTCCTGTGCCACGTTCACCGGTGATTCCGACTCGGCGGACGAAACGCCTCCCGAAACGGACGCTGAGGAGACGGCGCAGGCGACGGAGCCGGCATCGGAGGAAGAGCGGGACCCGGATCCGGACGTTCCGCGTGTTTCAACGTCCCCGAGGCGGACCGCCGAGGTGCCTGACTTGGCCGCCCCGTCTCCGCCTCCTGCCTCCGACTCGCTGGACCCGACACCGCGGCTTCCAGACTCGGAGCCCGGACCCGGGGGTATGCCGCTGCCGCGGCCGCCGCTGCGGGAGGCGCCCGCCGATCCGCCGGTCGCCGAGACGGACGAGGTCGAGCCTGAGCCCGAACCGGAGCCTGAGCCCGAACCCGAACCGGAACCGGAGCCCGAGCCCGAGCCGGAGCCCGAGCCGGAGCCGCAGCCCGAGCCCGAGCCCGACCGGGAGCCGGCACCCCGCTCCGCGCAGCGCGCCGAGACCGCCGAGCCGGAGCCGGACCCCGAGCCCGATTCCACC
>CAZWNS010000038.1:0-19070 GCA_964635245.1 uncultured Spirochaetaceae bacterium | reverse complement strand
CGCGCAGCGCGCCGAGACCGCCGAGCCGGAGCCGGACCCCGAGCCCGATTCCACCCCGGACCCCGAGCCGGACAGGGAACCGGAACCGGAGGTTTCCAGGAGTCGGGAGGTGACGGTCGGCGAGGAGGTTCGCCTGTCCCTCGGCAACGGAGGCTGGGTGTACCTCGGTGAGGAGAGCGGGGAGGACGGTCTCTCCTTCCGCCGCCGCTACTCCGAAGACGGCGAAACGGTCTTCGTGTTCTCCGTCGATGAGCCGGGCGAGTACGTTGTGCGGTTCCAACGTCAGGACCTCGACCGAGGGATCTTCCGCGAAGAGCGTGTGGCCCTCGAGGCCCGTTCTGATTCCGGCACCGCGCCCGAGACTGCGTCCGGAGCGGCGTCGGAGAGCACGTCGGAGCGCACGGCGGAGAGCCCGGCCGACGACCAACAGGATGAGGCGCCGGCGGCGGACCTCGACGAGGCCTACGCCCTTTTGGATGAGGGCCGCCGTGAGGCCGCGCTCGAGGCGTTCCTGCAGAGCTACCCCGTGGGCGACCCCGAGGTGCACGACCTCATCGCCCGGCTCGCCTTCGACCTCGGGCGGTGGGAAACGGCGCGTTCGCACTGGGACCGGAATCTGGATGCCGGCGAACCGTTTGCGCGGGACGCCCGGCTCGGACTCTTTCGCACGGCGCTGGAAACCGAGGACGCGGAGCCGGCCTGGGAGCACTACCGCGAGCTTGCCGGGGGCGAGACCGACGCGGGGGCCCCGGACATCCCCGGGGAGGAGCTGCTGCGGCTCGGCAGCCTGCTGCTCGAAAGCGGCGATCCCTCCCGCGCGGTCGAGCCGCTCGAGGTCTACATGGAGGCAGGCGGCACGCCGGAGGACCCCGCCGCGCTCTATTACCGCCTCGGGCAGCTGCACGAGGAAAGGCGTGATGCACGTGGGGCCATGGAGTACTACCGCCGCGTCGTGGAGGATTATCCGCTCAGTCGCCACTGGCAGGCGGCGCAGGAGCGCGTACAGTACCTCAGGCGCCATTTCTTCGACATCCGCTGACGGTTGACATCGGCGTTTTGGAAACAGTATAAATAACGCTACATCTTTCGGACTCCAGGACCATGCTCGATAGAATTTCCAACAAACTGAGCGATATCGTCCGGCAGGTATCCGGCAAATCCTCGATTACCGAGAAGAACGTTCAGGATGCCGTCGACGAGATAAAAGTTGCGCTTCTCGAAGCAGACGTAAACCTGCGCGTGGTGCGCCGTTTCGTGAACCACACGATCCGCGAGGCGACGGGAGAGGCCGTGCTGCGCTCGGTGTCGCCCGGTCAGCAGTTCGTCAAGATCGTGCATGACAGAATGGTCGCACTTCTCGGTGATGAGCGGCAGGATCTGGAGCTGAAAGGCCCCGACACGCAGTCCGTCATCCTTCTTGCCGGCCTCCAGGGCTCGGGGAAGACGACCACCGCGGCGAAGCTGGCTGCCCACCTGAAGAACCGCGAGAAGCGTACGCCGCTCCTCGTTGCCGCCGACCTCGTTCGACCTGCAGCGATCGATCAGCTCGAGGTGCTTGCAGCACAGGCGGATGTTCCCGTATACACCGATCGGAATACGAAAGACCCCGTGAAGGTGGTAAAGGGGGCACTGAAAGAGGCGAAGAACCGCGGGCTCAACACCGTGCTCGTGGACACCTCCGGACGTCTGCAGATCGATGAAGAGCTCATGGCCGAGCTCGAGAAGGTCCGTACGGTCGCCGACCCCCAGGAGGTGCTTCTTGTTGCCGACGCCATGACCGGTCAGAACGCCGTTGAGGTTGCAAAGACCTTCGACGAGCGCATGGACCTCTCCGGCGTCATTCTCAGCAAGTTCGATTCCGACACCCGCGGCGGCGCCGCGCTCAGCCTCAAGAGCGTCACCGGCAAGCCCGTCAAGTTCATCGGCGTAGGGGAGAAACTCGAAGATCTCGAGCCGTTCTATCCCGACCGCATGGCCTCGCGCATCCTCGGTATGGGCGACGTTGTTTCTCTTGTGGAAAAGGCCCAGGAGACCTACGATGAGGAAGAGGCCGTTGCGCTGCAGAAGAAGATGCGCTCGGCGACGTTCACGCTCGAGGATTACCTCGATCAGTTTCAGCGCATGCGCAAAATGGGCTCGGTGCAGTCGATGCTCGAGATGATCCCCGGCCTGAAGGGTCAGATCTCCGAGGACGACATCGACGAGAAACAGATGAAGCACGAAGAGGCGATCATGCTTTCGATGACGCCGGAGGAACGGCGCAACCACCGGATTCTCGGTCCGCCCCGTCGCAAACGGATCGCGAAGGGCAGCGGCACATCGGTGTACGAGGTGACGCGTCTTTTGAAAAAATTTGATAAAATGCGTCAGACGATGAAGAAGATGTCCAGGAACAAGAAGTATCAGAATCAGATGCTGTCTCAGCTTGGCGGCATGTAGCGCATACGAACCAGGAGGACGTTGTGAGCGCCAGAATACGGTTGAAGAGATTCGGAACCCGAAAGCGACCCTACTACCGGTTGGTCGTCATGGACACGCGGGCACCGCGTGACGGACGTGCCATCGAAGAGGTTGGACTGTATCATCCGATTGAGATCGAGGAGAAACAGCTGACCCTCAAGGAAGATCGTATCCGTGAATGGATTGAGAAAGGAGCGCGGCCGAGCGATACAGTGCGACAGCTTCTCAATAGGAAGAACTTCCACATCAAATAGCGCCTGTTAGCACCCTGTACGCAGCACCACACAGCACAAGGGGAGGCACGCGTGGAAAAGGAACTCGTACGCTATATCGCCCGGTCACTGGTCGACGAACCGGACGAAGTCGAAGTGAATATGATCGAAGGGGAGAAGTCGACGATCCTCGAGCTGAAGGTCTCGCCGTCGGATATCGGGAAGGTGATCGGCAAGCACGGACGTATCGCCAAGGCGATTCGCACCGTTCTCAGCGCCGCCTCCACCAAGACGGGAAAGCGGGTGGTGCTCGAGATCCTCGACTGATGGATGAGCTGGCCGTCGGCTTCATCCGCGGCGCCCATGGCGTCGCCGGTGAGGTCAAGCTCGGCAGCTATTCCGGTGAGCTCGAGCACCTCGAGGCCCTCACCGAGGTGTCGCTTCGTTGCTCCGCGGGCGCGACCCGGCGCCTGGCAATCGAACACGTGCGCCTGACTCATCGTGAGGCGCTCGTGAAGTTTCAGGGCGTGGACTCGCGGGAAGCGGCGCTCGAGCTGCAGCGCTGCGAGGTGTGGGTCCCGCGCTCGCAGGCGGCACGGCGCCGGGAGGACGAGTATTATATCGCCGATCTGATCGGGTGCGAGCTTTGCGCCCCCGGGGAGGGGACGGAGGCGCTCGCGCGCGTAGTGTCGGTCTGGGAGACGGGCAACGGCGAGATCCTCGAGGTTGAAACACCGGAGGGGAAGATCTTCAACGTGCCGTTCAGGGAACCCTTCATAGGTGAGGTCGATACCGATCATCGCATGATCGAGCTCGCGGCGCCCTGGGTGCTCGCATGACGATCGACGTGATTACCCTCTTCCCGGGCCTCGTGGAGGCGTTCTTTTCCGAATCGATCCTCGGCAGAGCGGTCGAGCGGGGCTTCGTGTCCTATCGTGCCGTAAACATCCGGGACTTCGCCGCCGATAAGCATCGGACCGCCGATGACGCGCCCTACGGGGGCGGCGCCGGGATGGTTCTCAAACCCGAGCCGCTCGGCGCGGCCCTGGACTCGGTCGGCGCGACATCTCGGCGTACGGTCTACCCGAGCCCCTCGGGGCGACGCTTCACCCAGAATGTGGCGCGTGAGCTTGCCGCCGAGGATGAGCTCGTGTTCATCTGCGGGCGATACGAGGGCGTCGATCAACGCATCATCGATCACTATGTTGACGATGAGCTCACAATCGGCGATTATGTGGTATCCTCCGGCGAATTGTCTGCACTCGTCATCATCGACGCGGTGGTCAGACTGATCGAGGGGGTGATTACACCGGAATCGCTGTCCGAGGAGAGCTTCACAGACGGTCTCCTCGAGTATCCCCAGTATACGCGTCCTGAGGTCTTCAAGGGGATGCGTGTTCCGGAGGTGCTGCTGACCGGACACCATGAGCGAATCCGGCAGTGGCGCCGGCAGCAGCGAATCGAGAAGACACGGGCGAACCGCGCGGATCTCCTCGACGGCGCGGACGACGAAAACTCAGAGGAAGCACGGGAATAAGGAGCCGGGAATGGATCTCATCAGCGCAATCGAGAGCGAACAGACAAAGCAGGACGCCGAAAACTTCCGGGTCGGAGATACGGTCAAGGTTCATTTTAACATCGTTGAAGGACGCACCGAGCGTATTCAGGTCTTCGAGGGCCTCGTGATCGCCAAGAACAACGGAGGCGTGCGGCGCACGTTCACCGTTCGCAAGATGTCCTACGGCGTGGGCGTAGAGCGGGTCTTTCCGCTCCATTCGCCGCGTATCCAGAAGATCGAGGTCAGCCGCCGCGGCCGGGTACGCAGGGGCAAGCTCTACTACATCCGCAATCGCGTGGGCAAGGCGGCAAAGGTCGCGGAGCTCATCCGCAAGAAGCCCCGGGCCAAGCAACAGTAGCCCATGCAGGGCGCCGGTGGAATGGGTTCCATCGCTCGCCTCATGTTCGAGGCGGGCGCCCGGGGGCGTTCCTCGCTGCGCTCGGGACAGGTTATTCGGGCACAGGTCATAAAGCAGCTCGCGCCGTCGAAGTGGATGCTCGGGATCGGCGGGCGCGTCGTAGCCGCAAGCTCAGAGCGCGCGCTCAGCCCCGGCATGATCTTCGAGGCGCGGGTACGCATTGAAGCGGGAGTGGTGTATCTGCAGCCCCCCGAAGCGGGCGGCGGGCAGGAAGCGGTGCAGCGGTTCCTCGGTGCCGAAGGGCTGCCGCGGGATGAGCTCTCGGTCACGATTCTGCGCGCCCTGCTTCGCAGCGGCATGCCGCTCGACCCCGGAGCGATCCGAAACGCCTACGCATTTTTCAAGCACCGGGACTCGGTCTCAGCGCGCAGGGTGCGCGTGTATCTTCTCATGCAACAGAAGGGTCTCTTCCCCTCGCAGGAGGGCCTCGACCGCGTCCTCGACGCCCTCGACGGATACGGGGGCGGCGGTGCGCAGGGCGGCAGCCGCGACGACGCGCACAAGAGAGACCGCGGCGAGCGCGAGAGCGCGGGCCGGCGGGAGAACAGCGGGGATGCGCTACGGGAGATCGTCGAGCGCCGCGACGAGGAGGCGTACGACATCATACATGCGTTCAACCACCTCCCCACCGAAGGCGGGCACTGGATCGTCGTTCCCTTCTCGCTGCAGGGGGCAGGCGGGCAGGGCTACCGCGGCAGCATCCGCATTCACTTTAGCGGTCTGCCTCCGGCGGTGAACCGGCCGACCGTCGACCGGGCGGCCGTCTCGGCCGAGGGCGAGCGCGGCAGGTGGGAGTTCGAGCTGCGTCGCGACGGCTCGAGCGCCGCGCGGGTCTTCTATCCGGCGGGCGATGTTCCGCCGCCGGACCTCCTGGCGGATCTTACCGAGCGGCTTCGGGCGCTCGGCTTCAGCGCCGTGGAGACCGAACCCGCGGGAAATTTCGATGGGTTTTCAACGGGCGAGAGTGTGGATATACTCAGGGGGATCGACACTGAAGCATAGCGTGAGTGTATGGAGAAGGCGATAGCCCTCCGGTACGACGAGACTCTGCCGGCGCCGCTGGTGATCGCGAAAGGTCGGGCGCATGTTGCGGAGCGGATTCAGCGAGTGGCCGAGGAGGCGGGCGTGCAGATCGTTGCGGACCCCGTCCTCGCCGATTCACTCGTCTTTCTCGATATCGGGGACCTGATTCCGGAAGATCTCTACGGAGCCGTAGCGGAAATCCTTGCCTTCGTTCTACGAGCAGAAGGGCGGGCGTAGGTTATGCGTAACATCAAGGTGTCCGAGTTGAAACCGGGGCAACAGTTCGACAAACCCGTCTACATAGACGGCGAGAATATTCTCGTGCCTCCGCGCGTGCCGATTCGCCAGAAGGACATTCAGCGCCTGCAGAAGTGGCAGATTTCCCATGTCTCGACCGAAGGAGAGATGCTCTCCGAGGGCTTCGAGGAGGGGCAGGAGGAGAACACGTTTTTCATGCGGGCCTTCAACACCTCGGAACACGAGCTGGTGATGAAGACCCACACGAAGCTCCGCCGGCAGCTGCGACAGGTGTTCGAGCAGATACGCAACTACGATCCGGTCGAAACCTCGGATATCGACACCATCGTGGACGCCATGTTCCGGCTGCTCGAGCAGTATCCGAATCAGACCATCGAGTACGTTCTCTACGGCTTTCAGGGTGCCATGACCGACGTGGACAATGCGCTGAACTCCGCCATCATCTCGACGCCCATCGGACTGAGCCTGGGAATGCCGAAACACCGGCTTATCCATCTCGCCACCGGGGCGCTGCTCCATGATGCCGGCATGCTTCGGCTGCCGCCGGAAATCGTCAAGAAGAAGGACACGCTGACCCCCGAGGAAGCCCAGGCCATCCGCACGCATCCGGTGCACTCCTACAAGATCATCACGCGTGAGCTTCGCTACCCCGAGGAGATCGGCCGCGCGGCACTTCAGCACCAGGAACGGTGGGACGGGCAGGGGTACCCGAAGATGCTTTCAGGCGAAAACATCATTTTATTCGCCCGCATCATAGCGGTGGTCGACTCGTTTCAAGCAATGATTTCAAAACGGCCGTATAGGAATTCGATGATCGGATACACGGCCATGCGAAACATCCTCAGCGACAACGGCCGCCGTTTCGATCCCCAGGTACTGAAGGTGTTCATTCGAACGATGGGTATCTATCCGGTCGGCAGCGTTGTACTGCTCAGCGACAGCTCGATCGGACGCGTGATTGAAGTGAACCGCAGCGCGCCTCTCAAGCCGAAGGTGAAGATCATGATCGATGAGAGCGGGCACGAGTACCGCGACGATCAGGGGAAGGTGCTCGACCTCGCCGGGGAAACGAAGCTGTTCATCGCAAAGGCGGTGGATCCGCGGGAGATGTCGAAAGCACGCGGGGAGTGACCCATTCGGCGAACGGCGCTAAGCACGACGGAGAAAGGCCGCAGGGGTGAAGATGCCGCCTGCGCCTACCTCGAGCGGAAGAACTACCGTATTCTCGAAAGAAACTTCAAATGCCGGCACGGAGAAGTCGATATAATAGCTGTGCGGGGCGACTCGGTTGCGTTCGTGGAAGTGAAGAGCTGGGAGCGGATGCCGATAACCGAGCTGGACCGGGTGGTGGATGCGCGCAAGCGTCGGCGGCTTCGTCTGTCGTCGCTGGCATACGTACAACGCCATCCGGTTCTTGAGACCTTTCGCCGGCGATACGAGCTGCTGTTTCTCGCCGACGGGGGCCGGAAAGTTCGGCACATGACTGTTGCCGTCGGTGAGTGAACATGGTGCGAATCGCAAAACAGCCGGACCCGAAACGAATACGCGCGCTCAAGGAGCGCATTCAGGACGAGCGCTATCTCGAAGCGGCGATACAGCGACTCGCCGGTAAGCTTACCGATGAGCTTGTTGATCGCCGGGAGGGCGACCAGCTGAGTCCGAGGACAACGAGCGGCGACCGAAACTGACGACCCCCTGAGTCTTACTCCCGCAGCAGCTCCACAACCGAGAACGCGTCCCGGCGCAGACCGGCGCCGTGCGGTCCCTGGGCCACATCGATGACGGCGGTAAAAAGCTCCGGGGTGTCCATGAAGCCGTAGCGCCCGTGCAGCTCGCGAACCGTCTCGAGTGCCGCACGCAGCGAGGCCGGGTCCCGGGAGCTTTGCCGCAGGGAGCGGGCCAGGATGTCCGGCAACTCATCCCCCGGGCGTACATCGAGTCGGGGCAGCACGCGCAGCGCGGCCGCGCGGACCGCGGGGTCGCGCTCCACCCGCAGCGACTCAACGACGACATCGTAGGCCTCCTGCCCGCCGATCCGCCCGAGGAGCTCCAGCGCCTCGATGCGTACCTCCGGGGTGCCGTTTCCGCCGGAAGTCCCGGAGGCATCCCCGCCGTACCGCGCGACCCGGTAGGGCTCGAGCACCAGCAACGAGACAATTTCGGTGATTTCCGGAAACCGCGAGACGGGGTCGTTCTCCTCGACCAGCGTACGCACCCGCTCGAGAGCCTGCATCTGCATGGCGCGGTCCGCCGACGCGGCGCGGGCGTGGATTACGTGCACCTCCGTTTGTTCGGCGTGGGTCCGCCCGCTCCGCGCGCTTTCGAGCCGGATCCAGTCGGCCCCCGTGTCCTCGCTTCCGTCGGTCTGATCCTGCGGCCACACCGCGGAGAGCGAAACACAGGCGAGAGAGGCGAGTATAAGCGTCGGAATACGGAGCGCCATGACCGGTGACCATTATATCATGGCGGTCCGTCGGTCGCGAGCCGGCACAACGATTGACCTTCCCCTTCGCCGGCGCTACTATGAGGCAATGATCAGGGCACTCTTCCCGGGCTCGTTTGATCCGCCGACCAACGGTCACATGAATATCGTGGGGCGAGCAGCGGGCATCTTCGACGCGGTGAGTATCGTGATTGCGGTGAACCCGCACAAGCACTACACGTTTTCGGCGGAAGAGCGTTACGGGATGATGGAGGAGCTGGTCGCCGGCATGGAGAACGTGGACGTGCATCTGTGGGATCGGCTCATCGTTGAGTTCGCCGACAGAGAGGACGCCAAGGTGATGATCCGCGGCGTGCGGGCACTCGACGATTTCGAGTACGAGTTCGAGCTCTCCATGCTGAACAAGGGACTGAACCCGCGCGTGGAGACCATCCTGATGCCCACCGATCCGCAGTACTTCGTGTTGCGTTCGTCGGCTATCAAGGAGCTTGCACGGCTCGGAGGGGATATTTCCACCATGGTGCCCCCGCCGGTAGCGGTTGCGATCGAGCGGAAACTGAAGCAGGAGGCGCGCGCCTGAACGCTGCGCCCATTGTTGACAGTGCGGCCCCGATTGGCTAACGTAGGGGTCAATTTTAGTACGGAGCATAAGGACGAACCAATGGCAGTACCGAAGAAGAAGCACTCCAAAGCTCGTACGCGCAGGCGACGGAGCATAAACGGCAAGCTGAAGTTGCCGACCCTGATAACCTCCCCGGAGTCAGGCGAGATGGTCAAGCGCCATCGGGTTGATATGAAGTCGGGGTATTACCGCGGCAAGAAGGTGTTTGATCCGGAGGAGTTGGGTTAATACACCCGAGGAGGAGGACCCGCAATGGATGAACTGTTCGAAAAGATGAAGAAGCTCATCGCCGACAAGCTCGAAGTGGACGAGGATAAGATTACGATGGACTCGTCCTTCCGCCAGGACCTTGGAGCGGACAGCCTCGATACCTACGAGCTCGTCTACGCCATCGAGGAGGAAATGGGCATCTCCATTCCCGACGAGAAGGCCAACGAGTTTGAGACGGTTCGGGATGCGCTCGAATATCTGAAGTCACAGCAGTAACAGCTCCGTGTTCTTACGCTCGTGAGCGCTTTGACGCGAAGTTCCTCCGCCCGGGCGGAGGAACTTTGTTTTCTTGAGGGGGTGCAGTGTGCGACTGATGAAGTCACACGAGGAGCTGCAACCGCCCGAGATCGACGGCGAACGGAAACAGGAGCTTCAGCTTTTTGAAAAGCAGGCCGGGATCCGCTTCAGAAAGCTCGAGCTTCTGAATCTTGCGTTTTGCCACCGCTCGTTTGCGAACGAGCGGCATAACGACATCGATAACAACGAGAAACTCGAGTTTCTCGGCGATTCGGTGCTCGGGCTCGTGGTTGCAGAATACCTTTTCAACACGCTGACGGATAAGGCCGAGGGAGACTTGGCGAAGATCAAGTCCTTCGTGGTCTCAGAGGACAGTCTGGCCGCAATCTCGCGCGACCTGCGCGTGGACAACTTCATTCTGATCGGGAAGGGTGAGGAGTTCTCGGGAGGGCGCTCCAAGAAAGCCCTGCTTGCCGACGCTCTCGAGGCGATAATCGGCGCGTACTTCCTCGATTCCGGTTTTCGTGCCTCGCGTCGGTTCGTCCTTCGCTACCTCGTTCCCGAGATCAATAAGGTTCTCGAGAACAGGCACCGCAAGGACTACAAGACGCTGCTGCAGGAGCTCGTGCAGAAGCAGTTCAAGTCATACCCGAAATACTCGCTCGTCAAGAAGACGGGCCCCGACCATTCGAAAACCTTCTGGATCGAGGTACGCGTCAACGACACGACCTACGGGCCCGGACAGGGAAAGAACAAGAAACAGGCCGAGCAGGCGGCCGCGAAAACCGCCTACGAGAGCCTGTCTCAGGCCCCGGGGAGCGCGCGGGAGAGCGAACACGACGCCGGGGGGGAGGATTCCCGGCGGGCCGGGCCCCGAAGGGGACGAAGACGCCGTGGGTGAGCCGGTCGTGAGCCCTCAGTCGGCGGTGTGCAGCCGCTGCTCGTAGTAGTTCCTGGCAATCTCGACAAGCGTCTCTCGGGTGTTCTGCGAGGGATCCTGCAGCACGCTCTCGAGAAGGAACTCGAGGGTGCGTCCCATGAGCGGGCCCTTGGGCACGCCCGCCTCCTCATGAAGGATGTGACCGTTTACGGCGAGGTCCCTGACGCTGAGCGCGCTGTCGGCGGCGAGAACCCTGTGCACGTGCTCCTCGAGGGCCTCGAGGCGCCGGTCGCGCACCGGGCGGCCGGCCTTTCCGTAGCTGTCCGCGCGACGCAGCAGAATGAGATCTCCAATGTGCTCCGCCCCCACACGGGAAACGAAGCGCCTCACGGTGGCGTCGGTCCAGGCGGTGGGGTCGTAGTCGAACATGTGATGGCGGACGAGGTGGACGACCGTGTCGGTGACGTCGTTCGAGAACCGAAGCCGCCCGAGAATGGCGCGAGCGTGCTCCGCGGACACGGCATCGTGGCCGTGGAACCGCATACCGACCTCCCCGTCCTCTTCATAGGTATCCACCTTCCCCACGTCATGAAGGAGCGCCGCCAGTCGGATGTGGAGTCTGTCGGCGGGGGCGCCTTCACAGGCGTACGCGGAGTGGGTCAGCACCGTGCGGTTCACGCCGTCGCCCTGGGGAACGGAGTCGCAGGCGGCAAGCTCGGGTATGAGCTGTGAGAGAACGCCCGTTTCGTGCATGAGCAGAATACCGCGTGCCGGATGGTCCGCCCCGATCGTCTTCGTGAGCTCGTCGCGCTTGCGCTCGGCCGACACCCGCTCGAGAGAGGGCAGAGCGGCGGGGATCGCCTCCCGGGTCTCCGGATCGAGGTCGAACTCGAGCTGAGTCGCGAATCGGATGGCACGCATTACCCGAAGCCCGTCCTCGGTGAAGCGCTCGGCCGGATCCCCGATGGCCCGGACCTTCCCGGATTTCAGGTCTTCGAGCCCGCCGTGGGGATCGTGGAACTCACCGGTGACGAGATCGAGCGCCATGCCGTTTATCGTGAAGTCGCGCCGGGCGAGGTCCTCCTCGATGGAGTCGGAGAACCGCACCGAATCGGGCCGTCTCGCATCGGAGTAGGTACTCTCCGTGCGGAATGTCGTCACCTCGAACTGCTGCTTCTTGTACAGCACGGTCACGGTGCCGTGCTGTATACCGGTGGGTATGACGCGCCGGAACAGCTTCCGCACCTCCCGGGGATGCGCATCGGTGGCGATGTCGTAGTCGGTGGGCTCGCCGCGCAGGGCGATGTTTCGCAGCGCCCCGCCGACGAGAAAGCAGCGGTAACCGGCCCTGTCGAAGTGGCGTGCGAACTCGTCGAGGACGTGCGGCGTGGGAAAGCGTTTCACGGCCGGTATTATCCCCGGAGCCCGCACCGCATTGCAACGGGGCCCCCGACCTGATGCTCGGCCCCGACTCGATGCTCGGCCGAAAAAAAACCCGACCACCGCGATGGTGGCCGGGTCTCGGCGTGCAGTGCAGGACGGGATCGGGTTACTGCAGCAGCTGCAGAACGCTCTGTGGCTGCTGGTTGCCCTGTGCGATCATCGCGGTGGACGACTGGACGAGAATCTGATTCGTGGTGAAGTCCACGATTTCGTCCGCCATGTCCGTGTCGCGGATGCGCGACTCGGCAGCCTGAATGTTCTCGGCGCCGACCGAGAGGGACTGTCGAGCGTAGTCGAGGCGGTTCTGGTACGCACCGAGGTCGGCGCGCTGCTTGTTCACCGCCTTCAACGCCTCGTCGATCACGCCGATGGCGATATTCGCCTTGTCGGGCGTCGACATGGAGATGAAGGTGGCGGTGTGGGGCAGCCCGTCGGCGCTCTGAATGCCCAGACCCTGTGCCGTCATCGTACCGATGAACACGCGCTCGCGCTGGTCCATGTTCGCACCGATGTGGAAGTACATACTTGCCGTAACGGTGTTCGTACCCGTCTCGTTTGCGAACCGGCCGGTGAGCAGGTTCATGCCGTTGAACTGCGCATGAGAGGCAATACGATTGACCTCGTCGACCAGGCTCGAAATCTCGACCTGGATCTGCATGCGGTCCTCGGCGGTGTAGATACCGTTCGAGGACTGTACAGCCAACTCACGCATGCGCTGCAGGATGTCCTGCGTACCCTGCAGATAGCCCTCTGCGGTCTGGATCAGTGAGATACCGTCCGCAGCGTTGCGCTCCGCCTGTTGGAGACCGCCGATCTGCGCCCGCATCTTCTCTGAAACCGCAAGCCCGGAGGCATCATCGCCTGCACGATTGATGCGCATGCCGGAGGAGAGCTTCTCGATATTGCCCTGCGTGTCCATTGTGTTGAACTTCTGCTGCCGCTGGGCGAACATCGCGCTCATGTTGTGGTTGATGACCATGGATTCCTCCTTGAATGTGTACCGTGGACTTCCATGCCCATGGTGTTCTTACGTTCTATGCATCGGTGTGTGAGAGCGGCGCTTTAGCGATTTCGCAGCACACCGCGCCTTTGCAGGGTGCGCGAATTCCTCTATCCTGAGCGGACGGCACCAAGTGGGAGGCACCGTGAGAGGTCTTGTCATAACCGGGGGAAGCGGACCTCCGGCGGCGGTATTGCGGCGCCGGAGTCGGAACGCCGCGCGCATCGTCGCGGCGGATTCCGGGCTGGAGCGTGCCCTGGACGCCGGCGTAGAGCCGGATCTGGTAGTCGGGGATATGGACTCCCTGCGCGACCGCGGGCTGCTCGAGCGCTTTCCTCCCGAACGGGTTTACTCCTTCGAGCGGGACAAAGACGACACCGACACCGAGATCGCGCTCGAAACGCTCTTCGCCGACGGCTACGATGAGGTCATACTCGTCGGAGGCGGCGGCGGGCGCCTCGATCACCTCGTGGGTATCCTCGCGATTTTCGACCGCGCTCGGCACCCGACAATGTGGCTCACCGACCGCGATGAGGTGACCGCCGTCGACGACCGCCTCGAGCGGCGGGGAATGCGCGGACGTGTGGTATCCTTTTTCCCGGTGGGCACCGAAATCTGTCGTATGACCTCGACGGGGCTCCGGTGGCCGCTCGACGGGCTGGAGTGGCGGCACGGAGATGTGGGGATCAGTAACAGGGTCGTGGAAGATGTCCTTCGGGTGGAAATGAGGTCGGGGAGGTTGATCATGGTTCAATCGTTGGAGGACGAGACGTGAGCTCCCGCTTTCCGGAACTCGTACAGGCGCTCCCTGATCAGGAGCGAAGAGACCTCTATCGCCGAATCATGAAGAGCCTGAGCCTCGATTATGATCGTACCCGGCGCATCTATCCGGCGGAGGTGCAGCGAACGCAGCGCGCGGAGCTCATTCGTCGCGACATGGAGCGCATGTCGTTCGGCATGCGGTTCCGGGTGTGGCTGCGGCGGCTATTCAGCGGGAAGAATCGCGAAGACTGCTTTCTTGATGCGCGCCTCGGTGCGCTGCGCCGCACACTGCAGGCGGCGGGGTTGCACGCCTCGGGCACGCATGCAGACGGCCTTGACCCGCAGATCGCGGAACGCCTGTTCGAGCTCTACCGTGCCGCGTATCCCGTCATTCCCCTGTTCGGACACCTCTGGGAGAAGAAGGAAAGCCTGCGGCTCATCATCCACCGCCTGCTGGAAATCAAGATCCCGGATGCAAAGCACAGTCCCGAGGACCTCCTGCCCCGTGGCGACATGGAGGATATCTTCATTCGGACCCAGAGCAAGGAGGATATTCGACGTGAGCTCCTGTCGAGGCTCGATGAGTACTTGAAGAGTATCCCCGAAGACGTCTACGCCCAGATCGAGGTCGGCATCGTCCCGCTCTACTACCTGCGGGATATCGGACTGTTCGATTTTCAACGGTTCTTTCAGCAGTTCGGGTATCGTCCCGGCCTCGCCCCGCCGGGGGGTAGACCGAACATGCACAGGGCTTCGGTGAAGCAGACGCTTGCGTATCTCGAGGAGCTCTACTACGCGGTGTATTCGGCCCTGAAGGTACCGCGGAAGTTCTTCGTCCATGGGGAGCTGCTTGCGGACTTCGCCGAGCGTAACAGCGGACCCACCGAGCGGACGGACGCCGAGCAGGAGCGAAATGCTGTCGTTGCGCATCTCGAGCAGCATTTGAAAGAGCTCCACGACGCGGTCCTTCGGTTCAACCAGCGCACGCCGCTGGTCGAGCTCATTCGATTCCACCGAAGCGATCCGTACTATCGAGTGATGGCCTACGCGCCGCAGCTGAATCTCAGAGAGTTCTACAACAACTCCATGCGTATCGAGATTCTCTCTCGCCTCGACGAGGGATTTGCGCAGATACGGAAGGGTGTCATCGACCGACTGATCGCCGAGATATTCGGGGGCGACCTGCGGCATTTCGATTTTCTCCCGGAAGCGATACCGGCGACGCTGCGTAGCCAGGGGCTGCCGCCGCTTAAGCACGTTGCGGCGCTGAACGTAATCCACCAGTACGTGAAGCACCCGTTCAAGCGGGATCTGCAGGAATTCCTGCGCGTGCTCGGCCGCATGATGCCCGCGAGAGAGAAGGGCATCGCAAACTCCATAGTTGAGCATTCCAGCGGATTGCAGGACGTGGAGGAGAAAGCGGAGTCGCTCGATCAGGGCTTCTCCCCGGATGCCGATTCGGGGAAGATCTTTCACAGGGTGCGCTACGCCGCGGATTCCGATGCCGTGCAGCATCGCTCCTACCGCAACCTCGTGACCCAGACCGACCGGGAGGTCGCAGCCCTTATCGATGAGGGGCTTGCCCATATCGACGGAATCCGCTCCGCCCTGCAGGAGCTTGCCCGGGAGGTGCCCGACGCCCTGCGGGAGCGATACGCGCTGTATGACTCCACCAGCCCCCACCAGAACGCTCTCGAGTGGAAACTCGCCGAAGAGAGTGCGACTCTGTCCAAGGTGCACACGCTCATCACCCAGACGATGGCGATGGAAGAGGGGATGTAAGACCGGCGGCTGCCGGTGCGTCTACCGCGCAGCCGGCTCCCCGAGACGTGTCTACCGCGCAGCCGGCTCCCCGATCGCCTCCAGATCGAGCGGATCCACTCCCTGTTCCGCGGTCAGGCTGAAGTAATCGAGCAGGGTCGGGTATTCGGTGAGCACCTCGCCGTAGCGGCGCAGGGTTTCGAGCCGGCTCTCATCCGTCAGGCGTCGCTGTTCGGCGTTGAAGGCCTCCTCGGCGACGGCGTTTCTGCGCGCATCGATTGTCTCGAAATACAGCGAGCGCGCCGCTTCGTAGAGGGCGAAGTCCGGGAGGGAAACGGTCGTGGGAACCGCGGAGATGATCTCCAGATCGGGAAAGTCCTCCGCGAGACGGTCGGAGAGCCGCCGTTCGAAGGCGTCGAGCTGCACCTGCCCCGGAGAATCATCCTGGGCGTCTTCGTAGAGCTCGCGTGCGAGCCCGCGGGCCCGATCGGCAATGCGCCGGTCGTAGTGCTCGTACCACTGTTCGAGATCGCCCGGCTCAAGATCCTCCTCCCGGGCGAGCCGTGGTAGCTCGCGTGCCCGGACCCGGTAGGACAGCGATATCTCGAGCTCGTAGCTGAACTCCGGCTCCTCCTCCAGATAGCCCGCGTATACCTGCGCCGAGGGCAGGGTGCCGGAGGCCGTCACGTCACTCTCGTGCGGAGTGGACGGGAACACGTGAAGCGTGAAGTTTGTCGGAAGCAGTCGCTCCCATCGCCAGTGGAACTCGCCCGGACGGATCACCGTCTCGTCCCAGCCGCCGGTCTTGGTGAACACCACGCCGTAGCTGTTCGCCGGCATCTGCAGCTGCACCCACCCGAAATAGAAGGCGGTGCCGCCTGCTATGAGGAGTATCACGAGACTAATGACGAACTTGCGCATGCCGGGTTCCTCCTTGCCGCGAGAGCACTGCGTGCAGCTCCGGCAGTGATCGTATCACGGTGTCCGGTTTCGTGTCGGCTACCGCCGGGTCGCCGAGGCGAAGGCGAAGAGAGCGGCGGTCCCCCGCGAAGAGACAGGTTCTGCAGCCGGCTCTTCCGGCGGTCAGGATGTCGTTTCTCATGTCGTTTCCGACGTACAGGACCTCCGCGGGGGCGATAGCGTAGCGGTCCTTCAGATGCTTCAGCGGCCCGTCGAACAGCTCGGTGGAGGGCTTCGCCGTACCCTTACTGAACGAGTAGGCGCAGGCTCCCCGGTCAACACCCAGCTCCCCGGGCTCGCGGCCCATAAGGGCGGGAAAGAGCAGGGGCGTGAAGAACTGCGCGTTGGACACGAGGCCGAGCCGATAGCCCGCGGTCGCAAGCTCACCGATCGTCCGCGACGCTTCCGGCATAGGCCAGACCGGATTGGAGCGCAGTTCGTAGGCGAGGCTGAGCCGCTCGATTTCTCCCGCGTCCGGACGGCGCGAAAGCACCCCGGCGGAGAACAGCCGTGCACAGGCGTCATCCCAGACACGCCTGATATCAACCTCCGGATGCGCCACGCCCGCCCGCCGTGACGCATCGTGCGAGCGCGAGATCGCGTCGAAGTAGGCCTCCCGCGCGGCCTCACCGAGCTCGGCCGGCAGATCCCGGGCACGGGCGCGCATGCCCACGAGATGGGGGACCGCGTCGGCGAGTGCCTCCCTGAAGCGATCGGCGTCTCCCTCGCTCATGGCCGTTCCGATATCGCCGGAGCCGGAGATGAAGAGGGTACCGTACATGTCGAAGAGAACGGCGCGTATGCCGCCGACCGGAGTGAGCGCCGACGCCGACAGCGAGCCGATTTCGCCGGGCTGCGCGGCACGCGGAGCCGACTTTCGGCGGATAACCAGGACGGCCGTCTCGCGATCCAGGGTCTCCTGCGAGAGGTGGGTAACACGTACGTCGGCTGCGGTGTTGGGCATCGGTAGTTTCTCATAGTAGGGCGAAATACCCCTTCGATGCAACAACGGGTTCTGCTATACTGCCGGCGAGACACAGAGCCATGGGCAAGCACACGCACGACCGCGGTCGCCGACACGTCTATCCCGTTCTCTACCGCAGCATGCGCATTCTCGAAGGGATAAGCGCGTTTCTGCTCCTCCTGTCGATCATGGCGTTTGCCATGTATCTGCTCGGCAACTACCAGCAGTTTCTGCCCGAGTCGCAGTTACTTCTTCTCGGGATCATTCGGGTCGTCAGTGCGCTGTGCGCGTTTGCGACCGCGTACTACGCGGTGGCGCTCGGAATCTGGATGGTATCACGGCGACATCTTCTGCCCGGGCGCGTCGTATACGCGGTGCTGGTCGTCACCTTCGCCGTCATCGCTACGCTGAGCTCGCATCTGGTGACGGTACTCATCCAGCCGGTGACCTGACGACACGACCGGGACGTCACCGGGAGAGGAAGGCATAGATGAGGGTCAGGGCCGTACGTGGGGCCATACAGCTGAGAGAAGACAGCGCGGAGGCGATGCGCGACGGCGTGCGGCGTCTGCTCGCGCAGCTTCTGGAGCGCAACGGCATCGCCGAAGAGCGTATCGTCAGCATCATCTTTTCCCAGACCGGGGATCTCACCGCGGAGAACCCGGCTCGCGCGCTGCGTCGGGCGGGCTTCGCCGCCACGCCGCTTTTCTGTACGGCGGAACCGGAGTATCCCGAGTCCCTGCCGCGGACGCTGCGCGTCCTGCTCAGTTTCGAGACCGAGGCCGCGGGGGAGGCGAGACCGGTCTATCTCGACGGAGCTCACAGTCTACGACCCGACATTTCCGGTTCCGGGTGATGGCGAAACACGTGCCGCTGAAAACCTCCGCGGACGTCTCACGGATGCGACCGCCGGGGCGGCTTCTCGCGCGCATCCTTCGGGAGTTGGCGCCGCGCATGAAGGCCGGAACGCGGGCGGGGGAGATCGACTCGTTCTGCGCGTCCCGCCTCGACTCGGCGGGAGCCGAAATGTCGCAACGCCTCGCGGGGTTCCCCGGAACGGCCTGTGTGTCGATTAACAACGTCGCCGCCCACGGCGTGCCCGACGACCGGCCGCTGGAGGACGGCGACCTCGTAACGGTGGACCTGTCCACGCGCATCAACGGCTGGGCATCGGACGCCGCATGGACCTACATCGTCGGGCCCGGGAGCGCGGCCGCCCATCGCCTCGTGAAGGCGGCCTGGAAGACAACGAACGCGGGCATTCTCGCCTGCCGCGCCGGTCGGCGCCTCGGTGATGTCGCCGCGGTGATCGAGCGTACGGCCGCCCGGTACGGCTGCGCGGTGATACGCGAGTTCACCGGTCATGGCATCGGGCGCGGGTTGCACGAGGCACCCGCGGTGCCCAATAGCGGTGACGCCGGGACGGGCGAGCCGATCGTGCCGGGGATGGTGCTCACCGTGGAGCCGGTATTGACCCTCGGCACGGGCGGCGTGCGCAAGCTCAACGACGGGTGGACCTACGTTTCCGCCGACGGGAGCCTCGCGGCTCAATTCGAGCACACCGTTTCCGTGTTCTCGCGTCACACCGAGGTTCTCACCTTTGACGGGGATCTCGAGTCGGACGTCCCGCCGTTCTGAAGGACCGCGTGGTCGGGGTCGGCTGCGCTGCCGCGCTCCTTGACACTGACGGTAACCTGTGGCTATCTTGCCGGTAGTCCAGACAGCGGGCCATCTTAGCTCAGCCGGTCAGAGCACGTGATTTGTAATCTCGGGGTCGTCGGTTCGAATCCGACAGATGG
>CAZWNS010000037.1:0-27517 GCA_964635245.1 uncultured Spirochaetaceae bacterium | reverse complement strand
CCGACGGCGACTCCGGCGCGAGCCCCGAGTGGGAAGGCGAGGATTCGGGCTTATTCGACGGACTCGACGGCACGGGCGATTCGGCGGCCGAGGCTGCCGACGGGACGGACTCGCTGATTCACACCGTGCAGGCCGACGGTGGCTCGAGCGCGTCTCCGGCGGAAGGCGCCGCCGAGGGCGCGGCCGAACAGGCCTCCGAGTGGGCCGAGCCGCTGATCGAAGCCATCGCACCGTATACGTGGTTCGCCGAGAATGTGCTCAGTGCCTCTCCGCTTCTGGCGTTTCTTCTGCAGTCCGGGGTGGTTCTCGCTGAGGTGGCGATCGGCCTGGCGCTGGTCGGCGGCCTGTTCACCTTTGCGGCAGCAGGCGTCTCCATCATCCTCGCGCTTGTGTTCATTGCCTCCGGATGGGGGGATCCGGAGCTCCTGTGGTACATTTTCGCCTCGCTGGTCATGCTCGGAGGAGCCGGGCGCGGCCTCGGCCTCGACCACTGGGTCATGCCGGCACTCAAGCGCTGGTGGAATCGGCGCACGGTTGCGCACAAGCTGTACCTCTACACGGGTGAGCCTCGCATCAAGAACTAGTACCTGAGAATGACGGTGAAAGGCGGTATGGCAAGCCGGTTGGGTGACCCTCAGCCGGCTTTTTTCAACGAAACATCCCACCCGTTCTGGACTGATTACCCGGCGGTCGAACAGGACCTCGCTCGGGTCGTGCAGGTCATGTACGAAAGCGTGCAGTCGGCCTCTCCTCGCCTTCGGGACGCGCTCAGCGACCTTGTGAGCCGGCGCGGCAAGATGCTGCGCCCCGCCTTTGTGGTGCTTGCCGCGCGCCTTCGACGCAGCGGATCACGCGGTCTGTTTCGCACAGGGGCGAGGACCTTCGGGCCGTCCCGCGCGCTTCCCGAAAAGATCTATCGGATGGCCGCGGCGGTGGAGATTCTGCATCTGGCTACCCTCGTGCACGACGACATCGTCGACGACGCGGACGAACGGCGCGGGGGGACGGCGCTGCACCGACTCTACGGGAGCCGGGATGCCGCGCTGATGGGTGATTACCTGTTCAGCACCTGCTTCTCCCTCATTGCCGGTTACGGCACGATGGAAAACGCGCAGGTGATAGCCTCCGGCGTATCTCGTATCTGCGAGGCCGAGATCGTGGAGGCCGAGGCGACGGGGCCCGGGCAGGTATCCCTGCGGGGCTACTTGCGGCGCATCGCCGGAAAGACGGCGCTTCTCTTCGCGCTGAGCTTCCACGTGGGCGCGAGCGAACACGAGGTGAGTGCGGCCGACCTGCGAAGACTCCGTCGCATGGGCTACGACATCGGTATGGGTTTTCAGATCATCGACGATATCCTGGACCTCACCGGTGATAGAAACCGTCTCGGCAAGCCTGCGGGTAATGATCTCAAGCAGGGGATCCTCACCGCACCCGTGGTCTTCGCCCTCGATCGGGACGAGGACCGGAAACTGTGGCGGATGCTCGCGGCGGATTCGCCGGACGTCGCGGCGGTGCCTGCGGCGGTGGAGGAGCGCGGTGGTTTCACACGGGCCCGGGCTCTTGCGCGCGTCTACACCGAGCGCGCGCTTCGAGAGGCCGAGCATCTGCCCGAGGGGGAGGTTCGAGACACGCTGGTGTCCACCGCGCGCCGGCTGCTCGAGCGCGACTACTGAGCGCCCGCTCCGGATATGCGGGCTCGACATCCTGCACCGGCTACGCGGCGCGGTGGCGGCGGAGCCAGCGGACCGCGTAGTCGACGCAGGACCGCTGGGGAAACAGAAGGGCGTTCGCGCCCCCGACCCGGCCTTCTCGAACATCTGCGCTGCGCTGCTTGTGAAAGTCCCTGCCGAGCTCCACGAAGTCGTCGCTGTCGATGTTGATGTCGCGAAATTGCTTCCAGCGGCGGTGGCCGTCCACCTCGATCGGCGCGTAGCGCCACACGACCTCCTTGCGGCCGTAGTCCGCCCGGTATTCGGCAAGGTGGAAGGACGTGTTGGATTCGAATCCGCAGCCGAGAAGCAGGACCCACCCGTCGTGGTCATAGATACGCCGAAGCGGAGAACCTTCGCCGAGCCCGAAGTCGAGCTCGTGATCTGAGCAGATCTCGACGGCATGCTCGCCCCAGGCGGCGAAGCTGTCGTGCGGATGCACGCTTCGCACCACGCCCGGCTGCGTTCGGAAACACTCAGGAACGGCGCCCATACCGCGCGAGGGGGTCATTTCCGGATGAAAGGCGGGCATCTCCCGCCGGATGGTCTCCCACCACGCCCTCGGTACGGGCGGATGCTCCCATTCCTCGGGGTCGGACAGATCGCCCGACTGAGTGGGCATGATGAGCGTACCATAGGCACGAACGGCGGCTTCGAGGGCGAGCACAACGGTCACCGCGCCGCCTACCGTCCAGCCGAGAGCGCTCAGCGAGGAGTGGACGAGGAGTAGCATGCCCGGCTCAACACCGAGGGCGGCAAGATCGCGGGAGAGCGTCCCGACGGTGTTCGGCTCGGGGGTGCGCTCGATGACCTCGCGCTCGCTCATTGCGGCGTGCCTCCGTCCCTCGCCCCGGCCGTGCTCGCCGGGGCGGGTCTGTGGTCGATGCCGACGATGAATACCTCGAACGAATCGCTTCGCGACGCTTTCGGCCGCTGGATTCGCGCGCTTCGGAACCGCGCTCGCGCCGCCTGCAGAAGCTCCTTCTCCTCACCGCCCTGGAAGAGCTTCGCCACCATGCTGCCGCCGGGGACGAGGATCTCGTCGGCCAGTCCCATCACGATCTGCACAAGCTCCGCCGAGCGGGCGCTGTCGAGCACCCGGTTGCCGGTGGTCGATGGAGCCGCATCGGAGAGGATCAGGTCGAACGGCCCGGCGGCGCGTAACGCGCCGCGTACCGCCTCGTCGGTGACGTCCCCCTCAACGGTGCGAAGAGAATCCGCGGGGGGGAGCTCGACCGGTTTGAGGTCGACGGCCACGACGGTTCCGCCTCGGTGCATGCGTTCGAGGGCGTACTGCGTCCAGCTCCCCGGCGCGGCGCCCACGTCGAGCACGCGACGCGCCCCCGAGAGCAAATGGAGCTTCTCGTCGATTTCCTGAAGCTTGTACACCGAGCGTGCCTTATAGCCGTCCTTCCTCGCTCGCTGTGCGTAGTGGTCAGGCTTGTCCCGGCGTGGCATGGCCGTTCCCCTCGCCCTTCATGAGTCCTACGGGCCCGCGCGGTCGAGCTCCGAGAAGAACCGTTTGAGCGCATTCGCAATGAAGGTCGGATGCTCGAGCGGCGCCACATGCCCGGTGTCCGGCACACGCGCGGCCTGCGCGCCCTCCGTCCGCAGCCCCATACTCAGCACCAGATCGGGGCGGGCGTACTCGTCCTTCTCTCCGGTGAGGAAGAGCATCGGATAGGTGGCATCGTCGATGACGTCACGGGTGTCGGTCCGCGTCATTGTCGCGAGGATGGCACCCTTCGCCCCAACCGGGTCGAGCTGTTCGGCACGTTCGCGCAGGCTCTCGTACGGCGACCCTGCCTGCGACATGCTCGATTCGGCGAAGAGGGTCGGGAAGTACTGCTTGATGAAATCCTTCATGCCCTCCCGCTCGATATGGCGCACGAGCGTCGCCCACCACATGCGCTGTTCGTCGGCATCACCGTAGCAGTGGCTGTTTATGAGGATGAGCCCCCGGAGACGGGACGGATCCCGCTGCCCGAGCCGGAGGGCCACGTAGCCGCCGAGGTCATGGCCCACGAGGTAGGCGGACTTGATCTTCTTGGCGTTCAGCACTGCTTCGAGATCGTCGGTGAGCGTCTCGATGGTGTATTGGCCGGAGCCGACCGGGCTCTCCCCCGCCCCGCGCTGATCGTAGATGATGCAGCGGTAGCTCTCCGAGAGCGCATCCACCTGCTGCTTCCACATGGAAGAGGTAAACGGGAATCCGTGGAGGAAGACGACGGGGGAGCCCTTCGCAGGGCCTGCTTCATAGACTGCGAGATCCGTTTTCGCCATGACAGGGCTCAGGATACGGTGCGCGGGGCTTTCTTGCAAGCTGGTTGACCGCCGCGGGCGTTCGCACTACCTTTACCCGGTGGCAGCAACCTCTTTTCTTCGCACGCGACTGCCGTATCGCAACTTCAATGCGGCGTTCATGCTCATCGGTATCAATCTGTTCGTGTTCTTCGTAACGCAGATTGCCCCCCAGTCGATTCTCTACCTCGCCATGAACCCGTTGGCGGTGGTGGACCGGGGTCTCTTCTGGCAGCCGTTTACATACATGTTTGCCCATGCGGGGATCACCCACATCCTCTTCAACATGCTCGGCATCTTCTTCTTCGGCACGCAGGTGGAGGCTCGGCTCGGTAGCTACGAGTTCCTGCTCTTCTACGGGCTCACCGGCCTCCTCGCGGGCCTTTTCTCGCTGGGCTTCTACCTGATAACCGGCAACGTCGGGGTCATCCTGCTGGGCGCCTCCGGTGCGGTATTCGCGGTGCTTCTGGCGTTCGCGACGCTCTTCCCCGACGCGGTGATCTTTCTCTTCGGCATCATCCCGATTCGCGCGCCCATTCTGGTGATCGGCTATACCTTCATCGAGCTCTTCTCCCAGTTCGGCGGCGCCCGGGGCAATGTCGCGCACTTCACGCACCTTGCCGGCTTCTTCTTCGCGTTTCTCTACTTCGTCCTGCGACTCCGCATCAATCCCATCCAGGTGTTCCTCGACGACATGCGATCCTGAGCTCAGCGGCGGGCGAGTTTTCGTCGATATTCTGAATACGATGCGATCTCGCCGCCTCCCGTGGACGCTGCTGCTTCTCATTGCCGCCGCCGCCGCCCCGGCGCAGACCCAACTCGATCGCAGCCCGCAGTACCTCACCGAGCGTTTCTGGGTGGACCTGGAGCCGCCGGTGGCCCGCGAGGGCGAGGAGTACCCGCTCTCCGAGGAGGCCGCGATCCGTCTCATGCTCGAGGAGGCGCGCTACGTGTTCGCCGGGATGATCTACGGCTTTCGTTTTCGCTACGTTCCCTCGGACCGTCGGCGCGACGTCTCCGGGGAGTTCGAACTGGAGCCCGTCGCCGAGATCCGCTTCGGCGACCCACGGCTTTCGGTTCTCTCGACACGTACCGAGGACAACCGGCTCCACGGGCGATTCGAATACCGCCTTGCGGATTTTCAGCGCTCGCGGCTCGGCGGGTGGCTCAGCGGCGACGTCCCGAGCGTGGGGGCCCAGGGTGAGGCGCCGATGTGGGCGGGGCACGATGCGCGCATACCCGCCATAGAGGATGCGATGCGGCGTGCGGTGCGGGGGCTTCTGCAAACAATGACCGACAACAAGCCCCGGGAGGCGCGCGGGAGCGTCCTCCTTCTCGGCGCACCGCGGGTGTACGTGAGGAGCGCCGCCTACCAGGCCCGGGTCGACATAAAGGTGAAGGTGGACGAGATACGGCAGTACACGGTGTACTGACGGCCCGACCGCGGCCGGCCGCCACCCGAACCGGCGCCGCGGCGCTAACCCGGAGCGGCGGCCGCGAAAGCGGCGCTCGCCGCCACCGCGAACAGGCCTCCAAACGCGATCCCCGCCACGATCTCCGATACCGAGTGTCCCACCATCTCCGAGAGGTCCACCCGCTCCTCCGCCGGGAGATCCCGCTGCAGGCGATTGAGGAGCTTCGCCTGCGCCTCCACATGACCGCGCAGCCGGTAGGCGTCGTAGATGACGATGGCGGAAAATACGAAAGCGACGGCAAAGAGCTCGGAATCGAACCCGCGCGCCACCCCGACGGCGACGGTGAGCGCCGTCACGAAGGCGGAATGCGCGCTCGGCATGCCGCCTGCGGTGGTGAAGTACTGCGGCGAGAAGCGATGGTCGCGTATGGAGTACGCGACCACCTTGAAGATCTGGCAGAGTATCTGGGCTGTGACCGCCGCGAGGAGCGGCACGGCGACAGGCATTCGCGGCCCCGGGACTACATGAGCCGTGCGCGGATCTCCGCGCTGACGTAGTCGAGTACGGCAACGGTGACCGCGATGAACCAGACCGCGATTCCCGCGGCGCGGTAGTCGAGCAACCGGATGTACTGCACGAGCAGGAATCCGATACCACCGCCTCCGACAAGACCGATGACCGTGGACATGCGCACGTTGATGTCCCAGCGGTAGATCGAAAAACTGATGAAAGGCGAGATCATCTGCGGGATCACCGCAAAGACGATGGTCTGGATGCGGTTTGCCCCGGTTGCCTGCACCGCCTCGATCGGGCCGTGGTCTATGCTCTCGATGGCCTCCGAGTAGAGCTTCCCGAGTGCCGCGATGGAGTGCAGCGTCAGCGCGACGATACCGGCGAAGGGTCCGAGGCCGACCCACACGACCGCGATGAGGGCCCAGATGAGCGGCTCGATGGAGCGGACAATGTTCATGAAGGTACGGGCGAGGTAGTAAATCGCCATCCCCAGGGGTGAGAACCCCATGATATTCCGGGCGGCGAGAAAGGCCATCGGAATAGCGAAGATGATGCCGAACATCGTTGCCATCATTCCCATGAAGATGGTCTCTATCATCCGTCCGATGGTGAGGCGAAGCGGCTGACTCGGAAGCGGCGGTCCGCTCCGGCTGACCTGTCGTGCCTGGACCTGGTGGATCTGCGCCCCTGTCGAGCTCGGCGGTACGATGCGGTAGGGCATAATGACGTCAATCTCGAAGGATCCCTCCTCATCGGTCATGACCGTAACGTATTCCCCGTCCCGCCGAAGCTGAAACTCGTTGCCGATGTTGTCGAGCCACCAGAGCTTTGTCTCGGTGTTCGGCGCGAAATTGCGCCCCTCGAGCTCGAGCTCCGTGCCGGGGATTATCTTTCCCTCTGCGTCCTGCTCGGAGAGATCGCCGGAGTAGCGGTTCGATTCAAGAACAGGCTCTCCGGGCTCGGGATCAGGTTGTTCCGGCGGCTCGAACTCGTCGCCGATGAGGATTCGCGCCGAGGCCTGCACGGTATCGGTCGCGTAGGTGATGGCGGCTTCCCACGGCCATACGACGCGAGACAGGGGCGGCAGGGCCTCAGGTGCCTCCCTGACGAGCCGCACCATGTCGATGTCGCTGATCTGCCAGCCCAGCACGAAGTAGGTTGCAATGAGCGCGAGAAAGACTCCGGTGCGGCCCCGCCGGCCGTCTCGGGCAAGGATGTAGGCATCCCGGATGTTGAGCGCCCACAGAAGCAGCATGAACAGCAGCACGAACAGTACGAAGCTCGTCTCGAGGGTGAGAGATTTCGTGAAGCGATCGACGAGCAGCTCGTCGCGTCTGGCAATATCGTGCAGACGCCAGAGGAACAAGCCGACTGCCGTCGCAAAACTCGCGAAGAATAGAAGACCGCGATAAAACTCCCGGGCAAGCATCTGCCCGAGGCCGGGAATTACCGAGAGAGCCGCGGCGACGGGGGCGGGCACGAGCGCTTTCTTCGGTTGTCGGGACAGGGGTTTGATATCGCCCACGTCAGTCCTCCTCCGCCACGCGATTCGCGGCACTCACCCGCTCGGCTTCCTGCCCGTAGATCTCCTTGAACTGCTCGTCGGTCATGCGACGGATCTCCTCCCTCGTGCCCTCGTAGACCACCCTGCCGTCTTTCAGGCCGATTACCCTCGTGGCGTAGCGCTGAACGAGGTCGAGATAGTGGAGGCTGCAAATGATGGTCATACCGTCGTCCACATTGAGGCGTTCGAGGTAGCCGAGGATGGTGTGGGCAAGGACGGGGTCGAGACTGGCGACCGGCTCATCGGCGAGGATCATCCGAGGCTCCTGCATGAGCGCTCGCGCTATACCCACACGCTGCTGCTGCCCGCCGGAAAGCTCACTTGCGCGCTTTCTCGCCTGAGGCTCGAGCCCCACGCGTCGGAGCGCGGCTTGTGCCTTCTCCTTGTCGGATTCGGGGAACCGATAGAGCGCGCTCTGCCATGTGCCTACATACCCGAGGCGGCCGGACAGCACGTTTGTCATGACGTTCGAGCGCTTCACGAGGTTGAAGTGCTGGAAGATCATGCCGATCTGCGAACGCACGCGGCGAAGACGCCCCCCTTCCGCCGCCGTCACATCGAGATCGTCCCAGAGTATCTGTCCCGCGGTCGGATCGATCAGACGGTTTATGCAGCGAAGCAGAGTGGACTTGCCGGAACCGGAAAGCCCGATTACGACGAGGAACTCGCCGTCCTCGACGTCGAAGCTTACGTCGGTCAGCGCCTCCGTGCCGTCGTCGTAGACCTTGGTGAGATTCTTCACCCGCAGCATTGAGTGCCTCCATGCGGTCAAGGATACAACGAGAGACAGCGCCGCCCGGGGCGCCGTCTCTTCGTTAGGTTGGGATCGCAGGCCGCGTAACCGTCGTACGGCTACATGAACTGCTGGGGATCGACACCTGCAGCCTGCAGGACCTGGCGGAACGGATCGTAGAAGCTGTCGTCGCGCTCTACGACGTCGGTCCAGGCATACGCATCGTCGAGAACGTCGGGGGACTCCTCGGCGATCTCAATAATTGCATCGACGATCTGCCGGCGCATGTCTTCCGGAACCGACGGATGAAACTGAACGCCGTCGTTGGGGATGTCCTCGGACACCGTGATTACCTTTACCTCTTCCATGACGTCGGGGTTCTCGTCCTCGATTTCACCGCGTGCGTCCACGTAGGAAGCGCCCGCATCGACGTCGCCGTTATACACCGCAGCTACACTTGCCCCGTGTCCACCGGTATCCACGATCTCTCGCAGGTCCTCTTCCGGATTCAGCCCTTCGGCTCGAAGGGTGATCGATGGAATGATCCATCCCGAGGTCGACAGGGGATCGGGGCGACCGAAGGTCTTTCCTTCGAGATCCGCTATGCTGTCGATGCCGCTGTCGGCGCGGGTGATAATCTGCCCGTTGTATGTGGGGCTTCCGTAGCGCACGGCCACCAGGGCGGCTTCGGCGGCGTCTCGCTCGGACGCGACGATGTAGGCAAAGGTTGCAAGTGATGCCATGTGCGCCGAGGGCGGGTCGGCGGAAAGGGCCTCGATCACGCCGGCGTACTCGGTGGCGACACTGATTTCGACCACGATGTCGGTCTTGTCGTAGATCAGGTCGGCGACGGCTTCTCCGCCTGCCACGATTTCTCCGGTGTCACCGGACGGCACAAAGGACCAGACCAGCGGATTCTCCTCGGTTCCGAGCTCCGGCTCAGCCGGCTGACATCCGACGAGCAGCACTGCCGAGATGCCCAGCACGAGAAGGGCAATGAGCGGCAGGGCGATTGACTTCTTCATGTTTTCGAGCCTCCTTGCGGAATGTTGTGGTCGAGAACGACCGATGCGAACGTACGCCTCTCAGGTTAGCATTTCATTAGCAGTTCGTCATTCGTTTCCTTTAGTCGGTTGGCGACCGAGAACTTGACATTTCGCCGCAGATATGAAGAGTCTGAGTGTTATGACGGCTGAGATTAGCGCAGTGGGCGCATACGTTCCCGAAAAGCGAGTCTCCAACGACGAGCTTGCGAAGACCATCGACACTTCGGATGAGTGGATCCGCTCCCATACCGGTATCGGCAACCGCCACATTGCCGCCGATGACGAGGCGTCCTCCGATCTCGGCGTGAAGGCCTCCCGCGTCGCGCTCGAGCGGGCAGGGCTGGAGCCGGCGGAGCTCGATATGATCATCTGCTCGACGGCTACTCCAGACTATCCGGGCTTTCCCGCCACTGCCTCGATCATCGAGGACAAGCTCGGAGCGGAGAATGCCGGGGCCTTCGACATCCTCGCAGGGTGTACCGGCTTCGTGTACGGGCTCGAGCTTGCCCGGGGCCTCATTACCTCCGGTGCCTACCGGAATATCCTTGTCGTGGCGGCCGAGGAGCTCACCAAGATCACCAACTGGGAAGATCGGCGCACATGCGTGCTCTTCGGCGACGGTGCGGGCGCGGTTGTCGTACAGGCCAATCCGCACGGCGGCGACCGGGGCATACTGAACTCGGTGCTGCGTTCAAAGGGAGCCGGGGCACAGGCCCTCATTCGGCCGGCGGGCGGAACGGCCAACCCCTACAAGCCCGGCGTGACACCGGCCGAGGATCTGCTCATCCAGATGGATGGTCGAGCGGTATACAACTTCGCCGTCAAGGCGAATACCGAGATCCTGGAGAAGCTCGTCACGGACGCCGGATACACCCTTGAGGATGTGAGCTACGTGGTACCCCATCAGGCGAACAGCCGGATCATCGAAGCGGCGGCGAAGCGACTCGGGGTTCCCTTCGAGAAGTTCTACGTCAACATCGAGGAATACGCAAACACCTCGACCGCATCCATCCCGATCGCCCTCAACGAGATGCACGAGAAGGGCATGCTCAACAAGGGGGATCTCATCCTGACAGTCGGGTTCGGCGCCGGTTTAACATCCGGCGGCACCCTGATACGCTGGTAGGTTGTTGGCAAAACGCGCGCACACGAGTGACGAGGAGGAAACCACCTCGAGCCGCGGCACCGAGCTTGCACGGCTCTCGCGAACGATCAGTCGCAAGATCGACCGCTCGATCTTCTCCTACCGGCTCATCGAGCCCGGTGACCGGGTACTCGTGGGCGTTTCCGGTGGAAAGGATTCGCTCACCCTTCTGCGACAGCTCGCCCTCAAAACCGGAAAGTTCTCCATCCCCTTCGAGCTCGCGGCGGTGCATGTGCACACCGAGCTCTCGCCCGACTGGCTCCCCGAGCGCCTCGAGGCACTTGCCGCCGAATGGGGTGTTTCGTTTCGCACCGTTCCCTTCAATCTGCAGGAGAGGATTCGCGAAGGTCAGAGTATGAACTGCTGGTGGTGCTCCACGCAGCGGCGAACCGAGCTCATCCATGTCGCCCAGGAAGAGGACTTCAACAAGATTGCTCTCGGACATCACCTCGACGATATCCTCGAGACCTTCTTCATGAACCTCACTCACAAGGGCGAGCTCTCCACGATGCTTCCGAAGATGACCTACGATCGCTACGAACAGTCTATCATCCGGCCGCTGGCGTGGGTGCGGGAGACGGAAATCGAGGAGTTCATGCGCCTCATGGGCCTCGACTCGATCACCTGTGTCTGCGGATACGACGCGACATCCAAGCGAAAACGCGTGAGAGAGATCATCGAACGGATCGTGGAGATGGAGGGTTCGGGCGCCCGAGAGCGCATGATGGACGCTCTGCACAATCCTCGCCTGCGCTACCTCATCGAGCGCGAAGACTGACGATCTTATCGTTGACTATTCGAAATCGAAGCTTTACCTTCCTGTTACCGAACGTTCGGTAACAGAGGTGCCGGCGGGTGACCGAGACAAAGACGGAGACAAGGAAGGAGCAGATTGTGAACGCCGCGTTCACGGTCTGGGGAGAAACACATTTCACCGACACGAGTCTCGCACGGGTCTCTTCTTATCTCGGGGTGACCAAGCAGGCGCTCTACCGGCATATCGCCGGCAAGGAAGAGCTCCTCACCGAGATGGAGCGTCAGTTCGCCGGCGATCTTCACGCCATCATAGATGAGTTCGAAGCGAAGGCTGCGGGAGTCTCTTTCAGCGCGGCCGTGAGCCGCTATGTCGAGCTTCTCTTTGATTTCTTCAGCGCTCACCCCTACTACTACCTCTACCTCAGCCTGCATCTCGCCCAGCTTCCCGCAAATCAGGGACCGGCGTTTCACCGGGTGCGTGAGCGCCATCAGACCGTGCTCGCGAACGTGCTTCGACGGTCGAGGGCGGTCGATCCCGGGCGGATCTCGATGGCGGCGCACTTTCTGAGCATGACGGGGTTTCTGTGGATGGCGAGTTGTTTCTGGACCGAAGACGGGCACCGGCGCGAGGCCGTCGTCGGTCGCGCGGAGCTTGCCGAGCGGCGCGAGCTCGCCGTTCGCATCGTGCTTGGGGGGCTCTTCCCCGATACACCGCGGCGCCTGCCCTTCGGCGAGATCGAAGCGAACGCCTCGGTTGCGCCCGAGGAGCTGCCCGAGCGCAACCGCATTCTCACGGCGATCGCCGAGGTTGTGACCGAGCAGGGCTTCGAGCAGGCCACCGTGGAGCGGATCGCCGAGCGCGCCGGGATGAGCAAGAGCAGCTTGTACTTTTACTTCCGGAACCGGGCGGAGATGATGGCCTCCATGTTGGTTCCCGAGCACGAGCGGCTCATGGACCTGGTCGAGGCGCGTGCGGCGCGTTTCGCAGACTTCGGCTCTCAGCTGTATGCCTTTATGGTTGTAACGGCGAGTTACGCCGCGCAGAGCCGAGCCATCCTCACCGCGCTCGACTGGTTGCGGTTTCACCGCATACGAGTGCAGATCGGCGGGGTTCCGAAGCGACGGCCCATCTACGGGTTTCTCGCCGAGCGCCTCGCGCGCGTGGATTTTGCAGACCCGCGTCTCGAGGAGCTGGAAGTCGTCGCCTACCTGCATCATCTGATCATGCGCCCGGTTCTCGAGCGGGGAGCCGGGGAGGGGCCTGCTGCGGATCCGGACCTGCAGCAGCTATTCCGGCGGATTCGGCTGCTGTACCCGATGGTGGTCGGCGGTCTTGCAAACATGAAGGAGAACGAGAAATGAAGCGATTCTGGTTGGTGCTCACGGCACTTGTTGCAACGGGTGCGGCGATCCCGGCACAGGACGATGGGGCGGGCGCGAACGGAAGCTCGATTCAGGAGGTGACCGTTATCGACGCCGAGACCGCCGTGCAGCTTGCACTTGCGAACAATCTGGGTGTGGAGCTGGAGGATATCGATGTGCGCAAGGCCAAGCGACTGGTGGACAACGCATGGACCGTCTTCATCCCCGAGGTGAGCGCCACGGGAACCCTTTCGCGGGTGAATGAGGTGCAGGATACCTCCCAGCTTGTGCCGGTGCCGCCGGAAAGCCCACCGGGGTCCGGCGTCTACGATCAGGTCACGCTTTTTGAGGAGGAGGGCAACCGCTGGCGGGTCGGCGCCGAGCTCTCGGCGGGACTCTCGGTGAACATGCAGGTCATCAGAGGCATCCAGCAGACGGTGCAGGAGTACGACATCGGAGTCATCAACTTCAGCGATGCGAAGGCGAAGCTCCGGCGCGACGTTCGCAAGCAGTTCTACGAGCTGCTCTCCCAGCAGGAGAACATCCGCATCACCCGGGAGTCGATCGAGACCGCCGAGGAGCGATTCGAGCAGACCGAGATCAATTACGAGAATGGGCTTGTCGACGAGTTTACGCTCTTGAGCTCGCGCGTGCAGCTCGAAAACCTCAGGCCGCAGCTCGAGCAGCAGCAGCTCGGCTATCGCAACGCGCTCATGGGGTTCAAGCAGACGCTCGGGCTCGATCCGGCGGAGCCTGTCGAGCTCGAGGGCCGCATCGAGGCGGACCTCATCTCGTTCGAGGCGGACGCGATCATCCGCGACTATCTCGAGCGGCGCTACGATATACAGCTTGCCCGAAAGGGTATTGCGGCGCAGGAGCTCGCCCTCGATGCGAAACGGGCGGAACGCTATCCCACCTTGAGCCTCAACTGGCGCGCGGACCCGAGCTTCGCGGGCGATCCGTTCGAAGATCCCTGGTTCGACGACGTGGAAAACGACTGGAGTCAGCAGAGCGGCTCGTTCTCCATCAACATCACTCAGCCCCTCGATCCCCTGTTGCCGTTCTCCCGTACGCAGGTCGAAATAGAGAATCTGAAGGAGGACGTGCAGAAGGCACGCATTCAGCTCCAACAGGCCCAAACGGGCGCCGAGATCGAGATCCGCCGGCTCGTCGACCAGCTCGAAACGTCGCGCAGCGCCATCGAGGTGCGCAGGCTCAACGTCGAGCGGGCACGTCGCGCGTTCAACCTCGCCCAGGAAGCCTACGACGCCGGCGATCGGGAGCTGCTCGAGGTCCGGGAGGCCGAGGACGAGCTCGAGGAGGCACGGGTGCAGCTGCTCGACGAGCAGAAGAACTACGTGGTTGCGCTTCTCGACCTCGTCTATGCGCTGAACACGAGTATCGATGAACTGAAAGAGCGAAGCGATGAAGACGCGAACTGAGCACAGGAATCGGACGATCGCCGCACAGGCAATTCTCACCGCCGTGCTTTTCAGCTTCCTGCTTGCCGGCTGTGACGGGGCGCCCGGCGCGGGCGGCGACGGCGGGTCGGCGGGAGCTGCGGAACCCGACGGCGGCCGGCGAATCACCGAGGATACTGCGTTTGCCGTGAACGTGACCCGGCCGGTGCGGGGCGAGATAAAGGATTATCTCGAGCTCAACGGTGACGTTGAGGCGGCCTCGAGCGTGGACGTGTATCCCGACAACAACGGCGAGGTGGTGGACATGAGGGTGCGGGTCGGCCAGACGGTCTCCCGGGACGAGATCATCGCCGAAATCGATCGCTCGCGGCCGGGGCAGCAGTTCGAGCCGAGTCCGGTACGAGCACCCATCGCCGGCACCGTCACCCGACGCTACGTGAGCGTCGGCTCGACGGTCGAGCCGTCAGTGCCGGTTGTCGAGATCTCCGAGACGGCGACGCTCGAGATTCGCACGCGGGTGGCCGAGCGCTTTGTTTCCCTCGTGCGCGAAGGGCAGGAGGCCGCCGTCTTCCTCGAGGCCTACCCGGACGCACGCTTCCCGGCACGGGTGACCGAGCTCAGTCCCGTGGTGGATCCGGCAACACGAACCATGGGGATCACCCTCGAGTTCCTGCGGCCCGATTCACGGATCAAGGCCGGCATGTTCGTGGGGATCCGGCTCGTTACGGCCGCGCGGCGGGATGTCGTCAAAGTGCAGAGTGAGGCGGTCGTGCGGCGCTTCGATGCGCCCTACGTATTCGTCGTGACCGAAGACGATACCGTGGAGCAGCGCGAGGTCACACTCGGCATCAGCATCGGAAACCAGACGGAGATAGTCGAAGGAGTGGAGGCCGACGAGCAGGTTGTCATCCAGGGACAGTCGCTGCTCGACGACGGGGCGCGGGTGCGCGTCATCGACGAGGTCGAGCCTCTTCCCCAGGAACACGTTATCGAGCGTCGGGAGGACTCATGAGCGTCACCCGCACCGTGGTAAACCGGCCGACGACGACGCTGATGATCTTCATTCTCGTGATCGGGTTCGGCCTCTATGCCGCAAGTGGTCTCGCGATCGATCTCTTTCCGGAAATAAACCCGCCGGTGCTCGTCGTCTTCACCAACTACTCGGGAGCCGGTCCCGAGGAAATCGAGCAGAACATTACCCGACCGCTGGAAAGCCAGCTGTCCAACGTCGGCAACATACAACAGATAACATCGACCTCATCATCGGGGAGCAGTCAGATCGTGCTGGAGTTCACCTGGGGGAGCAACATGGCCGAGGCCGCGAATGAGGTTCGCGACAGCCTGGAGTTCGTCAGGGAACAGCTGCCCGACGAGGCGACGTCCCCCCAGATCCTGAAGTTCGACCCATCCCTCATCCCCATCCTGCAGCTCGAAATGTCGGGAAACCGGTCGTCCGACGCCCTGCGTGAGCTTGCCGAAGACATCGTTCAGCCCCGGCTGGAACAGATCGAGGGTGTGTCGCTTGCCGCCGTCAACGGCGGACGTGAGCGGGTCATCCGGGTGGAGATTCCTCAGAATCGCCTCGACGCCTACGACCTGACCATGCAGCAGGTGGCAAACGCCGTGCGCAGCCAGAACGTTCAGGTGGCCGGGGGGAGCATTACCGAGGGAAACACCAACTTTCTCATCAGCACCGAGGGAGAGTATCGTAGCATCGACGAGATCCGCGAAGTCGCCGTGACCTACCGCAGCGATGCCGGCGGCGGTGCGGCGTCCCGCGGCGGCGGCGGCGCGCAAGCCGGCGGAGGCAGCGCCGGCGGCACGTCCTCCTCGACGCCGATCCTGCTCCGCGATCTTGCCGAGGTCTCCGACGGATACCGGGAGCGGGAGAGTGCGGTCTACGTAAACGGCGAGCCCGGCGTGTTCGTCGTCGTGCAGAAACAAAGCGGGACCAACTCCGTCGAGGTAGCCGACGCGGTGCGCGAAAAGCTCCCCGAGATAAACGAGGCACTTCCCATCGGTACCGAGGTCGGCGTGATCATCGACACCACCGATGTCATCCGCGCCTCGCTCGAGCAGGTGTCGACGGCGGCCATAACCGGCGCCATACTCGCGGTTGTCATTCTATTCGTCTTCCTTCGCAGCGTGCGGACGACCCTTATCATCAGCCTGGCGATCCCCGTGTCGCTCGTCGTCACGCTCTCGGTGATGTACTTCTCGGGTCTCACTCTGAACCTCATGACCCTCACCGGTCTCGCCCTCGGCGTAGGCATGCTCGTCGACAACTCCATTGTCGTTCTCGAAAACATATACCGCTATCGGGAGAAGGGGGCGAAGCTCCGTGCGTCCGCCGTGCTCGGCAGTCAGGAGATGATTAACGCGATCGTCGCCTCCACGCTGACCACGATCAGCGTCTTTGCGCCGCTTGCGGTATTCCGCCGGCAACTCGAGTTTATCGGAGAGCTCTTCTCCGGCCTCGCCTTCACCGTCGTGATCTCTCTCGGCTCCTCGCTCCTCGTGGCGATATTCCTCATCCCCGTGCTCTCGAGTCGGTATCTGCCGATCTCCTCACGCAAACAACGGCCGCTGAAGGGCATCCTCAAGGCGGTCGACGATTTCGCGGACGGTGCCTTCCGATTGCTCGACCGGGGCTATCAGCGGTTGCTCGCCGGTGCGCTCAGTCACAAGCTCATAACCCTGCTCGTGGCCGTGGCGATTCTCGGTGGCAGCCTCGCCCTTATTCCCGAAATAGGTTTCGAGCTGACGCCGGAGCAGCCGTCGGACACCGTGCAGGTGTCGGTCGAGCTTCCCGTCGGAACGCGGCTGGAGCGCACGGAGGAGGTGATGGAACGCCTCGCCGGCATCGTGCGCGACGAAGTGCAGGGCTACGACGAGATCATCACAAGCGTGGGCGAACGCAGCTTCGGCGGCTTCCTCGGCGCCAGCCGCTCGTACCGCGGAACGTTTACCGTCACTCTCCCCGAGTTCGAGGAACGGGTGGAAACCTCCGACGAAGTCGAGGACATCCTCCGCGCGCATTTCGACGAGTTTCCGGGGGTGAACTTCTCCTTTGATACCGGCGGCGGGCCGGGGGGCGGTCCCTTCAATGCCCCGCCGATCGACGTGCTCGTGCAGTCCGAAGACCTGGAACGGACGCGGGAGATCGCACACCGTATCCGTGATCTCATCCGCTCGGATTTCCCCGAGGTGACCGAACCGTCGGTGGATCTGGAGGAGGGGCTGCCCCAGGTCGAGCTGATGATCGACCGGGCGCGCGCGTACGAGCTGGGCCTGAATGTCTCGAGCATCGGGGAGGAGGTCCGGGCCCGTATCGACGGCGTTACGGCAAGCAAGTACCGCAGCGGGGGATCGGAGTACGATATCCTGGTCGTTTCCGACGAGCCGGGCCGCGATCAGCTCGTCGATCTCGATCGGATCTTCGTGATGAACGACCAGGGGCGAAAGATTCCGCTTTCGAGCTTTGCATCGACCGAGCGCGGCACGGGTCCCGTGGACATCACCCGGGAGAACCAGCGGCGGACCGTCCACGTGACCGGAGGCCTTGCGCCGGGCTCCACCGTGGAGCAGGTCACCCCCCGCCTGCGGCGCGCCATTTTCGAGGCCATTCCCGCTGAGCAGGACCTCGTGATCGAGTTCGGCGGTGACTACGCCGACCTCCTGCGCTACGGCCGGACCTTCGCTATCATCATGCTGATTTCGGTGTTTCTCGTCTTCGGCGTGATGGCGAGCCAGTTCGAGTCGTTTGTGGATCCGTTCATCATCATTTTCACCGTGCCCTTTCTTATCGTGGGGGTGCTGTGGCTCTACTTCCTGACCGGACAGACGCTGAGCCTGTTCACCGCCGTCGGTCTGGTGGTGCTCGTCGGTATCATCGTCAACAACGGCATCGTCTTCGTCGACTACACGAACCTGCTCCGAAAACGGGGGCTCGGCATCCGCGATGCGCTCATCGAGGCGGGAGGAAATCGTCTGCGCCCCATCCTGATGACGACGCTGACGACCGTGCTCGGTCTCGTGCCGGTTGCCTTCTTCCGCGGCGAGGGCGCGACCCTGGTACAGCCCATCGGCCAGACCGTGGTAGGCGGGCTCACCGTCGGTACCGTTATCACCCTCTTCGTGATTCCGGTGATCTACGCCGTCGTGAACCGCATCGGCGAGCGGCGCGAGGAACGGCGCGAGCGCCGCCGCACGGCGCGTATCGAGCAGACGGTTGCCCCCGGCGGGCAGGATCCGGACTCGGAGGAGTAGACCATGCAGCGACTGGAAATCATCGCCAATCGATCGGTGGAGGAGGACCTCTACGATGTGTTTCGCCGCCGGAAGCTCTCACCGTTCTACACAAAGCTGCCGGAGGTCCACGGCGTCGGCGACTCCGGGCCCCGGATGGGTGACCACGTCTGGCCGGAGGAGAACTTCATGCTGATCGTATACTGTGAGGAGCCGGAGGCGCAGCAGCTGAAAAGCGCGGTTGCCGAGCTCAAGAAGCTCTTTCCCGACGAGGGAATCAGGATGTTTGCCGTGGAGGCGCAGCGGCTGGACTGAGAGCCTCTCGCCGCGGCCCGCGGCCCGCGGCTCCGGCAACGGCGGACCGCGCTGTTCGGGCGCCGCGCTACGCCGCGTGCTTATCCCGGATGGCGTCGAGGGTGCCGGTGATATCGAGGAAGCAGTCGACGAGCTCAGGATCGAAGAGCGAGCCGGCGTGCTTTCGGACGTAGACCTGAGCCGTCTTCGTGTCCCAGGCGTCTTTGTACCGGCGCTTTGAGATGAGCGCGTCGTAGACATCCGCGACGGCGACGATCCGCGCGGAGAGCGGAATCTCCTTGCCCCGCTTGCCCCGTCCGAAGGCGGTGACCGGCGCGTAGATGTCCTTGATATGGCCGGGATACCCGCTTCCGTCCCATCTCTCGTGGTGGTTGAGCGTCACCTCGAAGGCGATCCGGTCCCAGCCCGATTCCTTGTTGCGGAACAGGCGCGCGCCGTAGATGGTGTGTTTGTACATCTCGAGCTTTTCCTGCTCGTTGAACTCGCCCTTCTTCTGCAGAATCCGGTCGGTGAGAGCCGCCTTTCCGACATCGTGCAGGATTGCGGCAGTGCGAAACATGTCTTTCTTGACCACCCGCTGGTTGAGCGGCACGCCGTGGCGCTTCGCCCAGGCGTCGTAGAGCTCGAGGGAGTAGTCGCCGACGCGCCTGGCGTGCTGCATCGACTCGTGTGGATCGCGGATCTCGGCCATTTCCACCATTCTCATGATGGTCTGGCGGGCGAGGTCGGCCTTCTCGGTTGCTTCCGCGGCGTGCTGGGCAAAGTACGATATGAAGACGCGGTCATCGGTCGAGAAGGGTATCACCTGTCCCTTCTCGTTCATCTTGTTAATGAGCTGAAGAACGCCGACGATCTCGTGATCGCTTCGCTCGAGGGGTACGACGAGGATCGAGGTGGTCTTGTAGGATGCCTTCTTGTCGTAGGCCGGATTGAACGAGTACGAGACGTTGGAGTGAATATCGTAGACATCATCGATGATGAGCGCCTCACCCGTCGCCGCGCAATAGCCGGCAAGCGAGGCTTTGTCCACGGGGATGCTGTTCTCCGAGTACAGGTACTTGTCCGGAGCCTCGCCTTCGGGAAAGAGGGTGTCGTTTTCGATGTAGTTGAAGTAGAGTCGGTCCCCCTGCCGGAGATAGAGCGTGCCGGCGTCGGCACCGGCGAACTTCCGTGCCTCGTGGAGGACGTTCTCGAGCAACAGATGCAAATCGCTGATCTTGTGGATGCGCTTGATGGTGTCGAGAAGATCCCGTGCGCTGTACTTCGCGGCCAAGGCGACGCCTCCGAAAGAAGTGGACTAACTTCACAGTATACCGCGCCGACCCGTGAATTGCAAAAGTCGGCGGCCCGGCCGCTTTGCCCCGACACCCGCGCCTGAGTACATTAGCGGAAAGCTCCGATTCAGTGGAGGCAGCGATGAAGAGACTCCGGAAACGAAATAGCCGTGCATGGACCCTGGTGCTGCTGGGCACCGTCGCCGTGCTGACGGCGGCCTGCGGTGGCCCGGAGGCCGTTGGGGCAAGCGAGGATGTCGTCGTGGACCGCATCGAGAGCGAGCAGGCGACGTTTCGTGTCGTGCAGGTCGCCTCGGGCCTCGAGCGGCCCTGGGGCATGGCCTTTCTTCCGGACGGGCGGTTGCTGGTGACCGAGCGGGTCGGACGCCTGTGGATCGTGGAGGCCGACGGGACGAAACGCGAGGTGACGGGACTTCCCTCCATCACGGCCTCCGGACAGGGCGGCCTCCTCGATGTCATTCTCGACCCTGATTACGAGGCTTCGCGTACGCTCTACGTGTCGTACGTATATCGGGATGACCGCGGAGGTCTGGGAACCGCGGTCGCCCGGGGGAGGCTCTCGGGAACGCGGCTCGAGGATGTGGAGACGCTCTTCGAGATGCGCCCGGGTGGGACGACGACACGCCACTTCGGCTCCCGTTTCGCCTTTCTGCCCGACGATACGCTCCTCTTCACGATCGGCGACCGCGGCGAGCGCTCACGCGCGCAGGAGCTCGATGACCACGCGGGCAAGACACTGCGCATCAACCGCGACGGCAGCGTACCGGACGACAACCCCTTTGTGGATGACCCCGACGCCCACCCGGAGGTCTACACCTACGGAAACCGCAACGCGCAGGGGATGACGGCGCATCCGGAGACGGACGTGATCTGGCAGCACGAGCACGGCCCGCGCGGCGGCGACGAGATCAACATCGTTCGGGCCGGGGCGAACTACGGATGGCCCCTTGTCAGCTACGGGGAGGAGTATTCAGGGGGCGCCGTCGGTGACGGCGCGACCATGGAGGGCGTGGAGGATCCGCTCACTCACTGGACGCCCTCCATCGCGCCCTCGGGTATGGACTTCTACGAAGGCAGCCCCTTTCCGGAATGGCAGGGCGATCTCTTCGTGGGTGCCCTTGCGGGGCAGCATCTGCGGCGGGTCGAGGTGCGCGGCGAGCGCGTCGTCGGCCAGGAGCGGCTTCTCGACGGCGTCCTCGGCCGGATCCGCGACGTCGAGACCGGACCGGAGGGGTTTCTCTACCTCATTACCGATGCCGGCAACGGCGGGCTGTTCCGACTCGAGCCGGTGGAGTAGGGCAGCCGGGGCGCGCCTGCGGCGGTGGCCGGAGCCTCAGAACCCGGTCAGCAAGAGATCGGTAGCATCCGCCAGGTCCGTCCGAAGATGCCGCGCCGAGGCGACCACCGGACCGAGAATGGAAGCCGGCACGGCCGCCAGCTCTGATACGAATGCGACGTGCTCAACATCCCCGACCGGAATCACCGGATGCAGCCGCGAAATGACGCTCTGCGGGTGTGCGGCCCGTGGTCGCACCGGCGCAACAACCCGTGTCGCCAGCTCCGACAAGACCTCCGCCTGAAGGTCGACAAGATACGGGGTTTCGTCCCGGGTTCGGGGATCCGTGTTGCTGTGGATGTCGAATTGTGCCATCAGAAGCTGCGTAGTTTGTCGGAGAACACGCCGCGCTCGGCGACCTCTGCGTTGTATGCCGAGATTGCGAGGCGGTTCTCCTCGAGCCAGCGCCGCTCAGCCTCTTCCGCCAGTCTCCGACGGATCGCGTCTTCGAGAAGAGGGGAAAGCTTGATACCGTGGCTGCGCGCCTCTTCGAGGAGGTCCGAATCTATGCTCACATTGGTCCTCTGCTTCGTGTGTACGCTCATGTGTAGTATGGTACGCACGAGCAGAGGAACCGTCAAGCATTCGGCGGCCGCCCCGCGGCGGCCGGCACCATCCGTTCAGCGCCTACCGAATCTCCGCGAGAATCCGCGACGCGGGGTAGGTTTCGTCGATGAGACCGATGCGCTCGAGGATCCGGATCGAGGCCCGGTAACGGGAAGCGTCGAAGCTGCCGTAGGCCCGCTCCGCGTCCGCCGGCTCGAAAAGCTCGGAGGTGGCGGCGAGGGAGCGGCGAATGAAGTCTACCTGGGTGTCCTCCACGTCTTTGAGGTACGGCAACGACAGCTCGACCGCTTCCTCCTGGTTCTCCACCGTGTACGCCATCGATTTCCGCATGGCGCGCACGAACCGCTCTATCACGTCGCCCCGCTCGTTGATGATGCGGTCCGAGGATATGATGGAGGCACCCACGATCTCGGAGAACTCGCGGACCTCCCACTCGACAATGTCATGACCCTGAAGGCGCAGCTGTATCGGCTCGTTGTTGGAAAAGGTGACCGCCGCGTCGACGCGCCCGTTGACGAGCGAGGAGATCTGCGTGTATCCGATACGCTGCTCGGTCACCGCGTCTGCAAGGTCATACTCGCCGAGGAAGGCCTGCATGCCGATGTAACTGGTGCCGTAGGTCTCGGGGACGCCGATCGTTTTGCCGCGCAGATCCTCCGGGGAGTCGATCTCGTCGGCGAGCGCCACGATCGACACCGGGTAGTCCTGATAGTACTGGAAGATCGCCTTGAGCCCGAGGTTCTGCGTGCCCCCGATGATGAGCTGGTCGGAGTCGGAGAGCCCGACGTCGATCCTGCCGAGCGATAGCAGACTGAAGACGTCAACGCCGAAGCCGTACTCGATTTCCAGCTCGAGATCCTCCTCGGCGAAAAACCCCTTTTCCATACCCACGTAGAGCGGAGCGAACTGGATATTCGGGATGTAACCGATGGCCATCGAGACCGTGTCCTGGGCGGCGGCCGGAAGGGCCGCGGCACCGGCAACAACGACGGCGAGCATCGTCGCCCGCATGCGGTTTCGTATCATAGTCATACCTCTCTGCGGTTGATTGTGTGTATCGCGTGAACGCGCGTCACGACGCATATCATTTCGTCTCGTTCACCGGTCTGTGTCTGGTGACGAGCCAGTAGACGAAGCTTGCGGTGCCGTAATAGGTAAGGCCGAGAATTGCGAGCCAGATGAGCCCCGCGAACATGAGCTCGATATCGAATCCGGCCTTGGCCCGGCTGACCATCGCGCCGAGCCCCTCGCTGCCGGAGACGAACTCTCCGACGACCGCGCCGATCACCGAGAGGGTTACCGAGACCTTGACCCCGCTGAAGACCATGGGGAGCGCGGCCGGGAGCTCGAAGAGGGTAAAGGCCTTCACGCGGCCCGGGTTGTAGAAGCGCTTGAGATTGGACAGGCGCTCGTCGGCGAAGCGGATGGCGGCGATGTTGTTTATGAGCATGGGGAAGAAGATGACGATGATGGAGGTCACGATCTTCGGCGCAAGCCCGAAGCCGAACCACAGTACGAGAAAGGGGGCGAGAGCCACGGACGGAATCGTGTTGGCGACGATGAGACCCGGCATGAGCAGCCGCGACATTCGTCTCGATTTCGCGATGCCGTAGCCGAGCACCATCGTGAGGACGAACGCGACGGCGAAACCCGACAGGGATTCGACCACCGTTACTCGAATGTCGCGCAAGACGGTTTCGCTGCCGAAGGTGCCGAAAAACCGGCCCACGATGTTCGCGGGATGGGGCAGCAGGAGATCGGGGATCGGGAAAAGCCCTTTGAGGGTGGCAAGGAGCAGATAGCCGACCGCGAGCTCCGAGAGAAAAATGCCCACGTTCTGCCATGCCGAGGATGCGGCGGGTCCGCGAAGCGCCTGGTGACCGATGCTGCGGGCGCGGCCCCCGTCGCCGGCTGCGTCGTGACGGGCCTTTGCGCCCGCGCTCCCACTGCCCTCACCGTCGCCGGCGACGCCGGCGTACCCGCTCCGCTCCTGCGGCGCCTGCCTCCATAGGGAGCGTGCGGTCTTTCGCAGGTCACGGTTCGCCCGGTACTCGGCTTCCGAGAGGACGAAGACTTCTTCTTCCTCCTCTGCGATGTCGCCGGCACCCGCCGCGTCGCCGAATGCGGAGCTCACCGCAGCCGGCTCCTCGCACCCGTCGGTTGTGACCGGGTGCCTGCGCCGCCGGTCGATCTCCTCCACCGCCACGATCCGCGCCGGAACCGACGAGAGCACCATGATCTCTTCGGAGAGGTAGCAGGCTTCCTCCACCGAATGGGTAACGAGAACCACACTGCTCTGCGTGCGGCGGTGAATGTTTCGAAGGAGAACGTTGAGCCGCTCGCGGGTGAGCAGATCGAGGGAGGAGAACGGCTCGTCGAGGATCAGCAGGTCGGGCTCGGTGACGAGGGCCCGTGCAAGCTCGACCCGCTTCTTCATGCCGCCGGATAGCTCGCCGGGATAGTAGGACTCGTAACCGCCGAGACCGACGAGCTCGAGCATCCGGCGGCCGCGCTCGCGGGCGTCCGGGGGGAAGCCGGAAACCTCGAACGGCAGAAGCACGTTCTGCAGAGCGGTTTTCCACTCGAGAAGCGAGTCGTCCTGGAATACGAACGAGACGTGCCGGGAATTGATTTCAAGCTGCCCTTCATAGCGCCGGTACATGTGCCCGAGGATGTGCAGCAGCGTGGTCTTGCCCGACCCCGACGGCCCGATGAAGGTTACAAAGCTCCCGCGTGCGACCGAGAACGAGAGATCCTCGAGGATGCGCGGTCCGCCCGGATAGCTGAAGGAGAGATTGCGTGCGTGTATGATCGGAACGGATTCTCTCGCTTGTGCCTCGCCCATGACGCGCCGCATTCCTTTTACACGCGTCACTCTGAGGGCCGGCAATCCCCGTGGGTCTCGGACGGCGGGCGGGAGTCATCCCGCAGGTTGCGCGTTCCGGCGCCACGGTTGTTCCTTCTCCCTTCCAGACTTGCACTGTCGGTGATGGAATTGCACCATCTCCACCCAGCCACGGGGTTGCGGACTATCACCGCCGGTCGGGCCTGAGCCCTCCCTCGAAGAAACGCGTTCTGTATACTCTACAAGATACGGCAATTCTCGCCCGGTGTAAATGCTTCAAGCCCGATGTAGATGGGCTTAGCGCGACGACCTGGCTGTCGCCGCCGCGTCGGCAGCGTCCTCGGGGTCCGGGCACCCGTCGTGCATCTCGGGCTCCTGCGCACATCCGATGATGTGCAGCTTCCGCATCTCCACGCGCAGCCACACGATCGTGACGGCCGTCGCCACGAGATCGGCCGCCGGGAAGGAGGCCCACACGCCGGTTACGCCGAAGAACCTCGGCAGGATGAGCACGAGCGGGATGAGGAGGATGATCTGCCGCGACATGCTGAGGACCAGCGCCGGCCAGGCCTTGCCGACGGCCTGGAAGAACACCGCGCCGATGAGCTGCATGCCCAGAAGCGGAATGGCGATGAGGACGATGCGCATCGCGCCGCTTCCCACCTCGATGAGCTCGGGGTCCTGGGTGAAGATAGCGAAGATGGTACGCGGGAAAAGCATCACGAGGGCGAAGTAGAACATGGCGACCGAGATCGCCACGACATTCGCGATTCTTACCGCATCGCGCACCCGCGAGAGGTTCCCCGCGCCGTAGTTGTAGCCGGCAATCGGCTGGAAGCCCTGCGCCACTCCGAGGAGCGGCATGAGGGCGAAGAGCAGGAGCTTGTTGATGACGCCGAAGGCGCTGATCGCGAGCTCGTCGCCGAAGGCCCGCAGGGCGTTGTTCACGATGATGATGAAGAAGCTCTGGCCGAACTGCCGGACGAATGCGGCGAGGCCGATGGCGGTGACTTCGGCGATCACCTCCCACTGAAGGCGAATGTGTCGCAGCCGAACGGGCACCGCGCTTCTTCCCGTCACGTAGAACCCTACGGCGAAGAGAAACGAGGTGAACTGCGCGATAATGGTCGCCATCGCGGCGCCGCGCACGCCGAGCCCCAGCCCGAAAATGAAGATCGGATCGAGGATGATGTTGAGACCGGCGCCGATGAGCATGATGATCATTGCCGTCTTGGCGCGGCCCTCCGAGCGCACGATGTGGGTGGAGGCTATGGCGGTGGCAAGGAACGGCGCCCCCGGCAGGATGACGGTGAGGTACTCCCGCGCGTAGCCGCGGATGTCGGCGGTGGAGCCGAGCACCTGCAGCATGGGCTCCATGAACACCAGCCCGAGGCCGGCGAGTACGCCTGCGAGAATGAAGATCATGAGCAGGGCGTTACCCACCGCCCGTGCCGCGCGCTCCTCCTCTCCACGCCCGAGCATGCGGGAGATGACCGACGACGAGCCGAGCCCGACGAGGAGCGCCACGGCGACGATCAGAATCTGAACGGGGAACGCGATACCCACACCGCCGATGGCCAGTGAGCCCACACCACGGCCTATGAAGATGGTGTCCACGAGGTTGTAGAGGGCATTCACGCCCATTGCGATGGTCGCCGGAACCGCCATGCGTATGAGCAGGCGCCCGATGGGTTGCGTGCCGAGGAAATCGGACGCCCCCGGCTGCGGTCGCGTGCTCACCTCAGGCTCCTGCAAGCCGGCGGAAGCCCGCGGCAAGCTCTTCGGCTCCCGCGGGACTGTTCCCCACGCCCTGCCGGATGGGCGGCTTGCCGCCGCCCTTGCCGTCGATAAGCGGCAGGAGCTCGCTGCGAACGCGGTTGAAGTCGATCGCCACGCCCTCGCCGGCCACGATGATCCACTGTAGGCGGTCGTCGGTTTCGTTCGTCAGGAGCGCGACAATGCCGGGGCGTGCCGCGAGGTCCTCCGCGACGGCCCGAAAGAGCTCCTTGGCTTCGCCGCTGAAGTGGTGTGTGATGACCGAAGGCGCCGCAGCGGCAAGCCCCTCGGCGATCTGCGCGGCAAGGCGCTTCTGCAGGCGACCGATATCGTGCTCCGCCTGCCGAAGACTCGCCTCGAGTTTCGCCGCTCGTTCCGGAAGCTCGGGGATCTTCGCGGAGAAGGCATCAACGAGGGTGTTGCAGACCTCGGTCTTCAGGCGGTAGTCGGCGAGGGCACGATCTCCGATTTTCCAGGCGGTGCGGACGTTGCCGCGGATCCTCTCGGTCCCGATGAGCTTGATGATGCCGACCTCGCCGGTGCGTGTGCAGTGCACACCACCGCAGGCCACGCGGTCTATGCCTTCAACCTCGACAATGCGGATACGACCCTCGAACTTCGGAGGGCGGCGCAGGCCGAGGCCCGCCGCCGCGCCGCTTTCGGCATGAAAGGTCGTGACCGGCCGGTTTTCGCCCACCACGGCGTTTGCCCGCTCCTCGGCCCGTTCGAGGTCGGCGGGCGGAATGTCGGCTGCGGCGAACTCGACGGTTGTGTACTCCTCGCCCTGATGCACCGAGACGGTTTCGTAGCCGCCCACCTCGATCATCGCGGCTGAAATGATGTGCTGGCCGGTGTGCTGCTGCATGTAATCGCGGCGCATTGTCTCGTCGACGCGGCCGTGGACGCTCGTGCCGACATCGAGAGCGGCGCCGACCAGATGCAGGATGCGCCCGTCGCGCTTTTGCACGTCGAGAACCGGCATGTCGCCGATGTGGCCGCGATCGGCGGGCTGGCCGCCGCCTTCGGGGTAGAAGCAGGTGCGGTCGAGCTCGATCCAGGTGCCTCCGGCGGCTTCGGCGCCTCCGGCGCTTCCGGCGGCGGTCTCGGTTGCCACGACGCGCGCGTCGAACTCGGTCCGGTAGGGATCGATGTAGTACAGTGCTTCCGTCAT
>CAZWNS010000036.1:5989-27866 GCA_964635245.1 uncultured Spirochaetaceae bacterium | reverse complement strand
ACGAGGAAGAACAGCAGCACCGTCCGTATCCCGGGCGCGTGTTCCTCGATGCGGTGGGAGATGCGCCCGCCGATGTCCGTCTGCGTGAGCCGGTAGAGCACGGCCCCGATGGCGAGAAGGACGGCGGTGTCGAGAAGCTTTGCGGGCGCGAAGGCGGGCGACATCGCCGCGAGGTCACCGCCGGGGGCGAGAAGCCCCTGCAGCAGATCGAGTGCGGTTCGGGGAGCAAGTCCGACGGTAACGCAGAGCAGGGCGATGAGGCCCATGCCGATCGTCGCGGCAGGCGGCAGAATGCGCTCGCGCCTCCGCCCCGGGCCCCGGCTGCGGTCGGTGCCGCGCTCACCGCCGCGGAACACCCGGGAGAGCTTTATGAACGACGCGGCCGTCCCGACGGCGGTCAGGTTCAGGAGCAGATAGGCCGGTGAGCCGTCGAGGGCGGTCGAGATGGCTACTTTGCTCGCGTAGCCGTTGAAACCCGGGACGCCGGCGATGGAGAGCGCCCCGACGGCGAAAAGCACGGCGAGGAGCGGCGCCCGGCGCCCGAGACGCGGCATGCGATACAGGTTGCGCTCGCCGGTGAGGTGAACGGCGGTTCCAATACTGAGGAACAGCAGGCTCTTGAACAGGGCGTGGTTGATGGCGTGGTATACCGCAGCCGAGAGCGCAAGGGTGCCGCCGGCGTCGGCGCCTGCCGCCGCGCCGGCAGGCCCGCCCGGGACGGTGATCGCCGCGGTGGCGCCCCCGGCGGCGCCGAGCGCCGCAAGAACGTAGCCCATCTGTGAGATCGAGTGATAGGCGAGCAGCTTCTTTGCATCGCTCTGTGAGAGGGCCCAGACCACGGCGACGATCGCGGTGACCGCTCCGATCCACAGAAGCAGGTGGGCAAACATCCCGGGGCTGAACACGGTGATGATGCGCACCATGGCGAAGAACGACACCTTGATGAGCACGCCCGAAAGCAGCGCCGAGATCGGGTGAGGGGCGTAGGCGTGGGCCTCGGGAAGCCAGGTGTGAAACGGAATGAAGGCCGTACGCACGCCGATGCCGACCACGAGCGCGACGAGCGCGAGGCGGAGCGTTCGCAGGCGAACGGGGTCCTCGACCTCCGCGTAGAACAAGGTGATGTCGGCGAAGGCGAGCGTGCCGAGCTCCCGATAGATCACGAACACGCCGAAGAGAAAGAAGAATATGCCGACCGAGCTCAGGATGAGATACTTGAAGGAGGCGACGAGCGCGGTGCCCTCACGGTGATACGCGATGAGCACGTATGCGGCGATGGCGATGATCTCGAAGGCTACGAACATGTTGAAGACGTCGGTGGTAAGCACGACCCCTTCCATCCCCGCAACGAGAAGCATGAAGAAGAAATAGAACTCGGGGCCGTACTCGCGGTGGGAGATCACATAGAGCGAGATGAGAAACGACAGCCCGTACACCAGTACCGACGAGAGCCATGCCAGACCGTCGAGCCTCAGGCCTATGCCGAGCGGCACCGGCCAGCCGCCGAGCGTGTAGGATGCCACCTGCCCCGCACGAGCCGCTTCATAGCCGAAGCCGAGGGCGACCGCGCCGGCGAGCAGCACGAGAGGTGTGACCAGCGTAAGCGCCCGTACCACCGCCGGCCGACGGTCGATGCCCGGTAGCTTTGCGGTAAGCGCGGCCGCCGCGCCGCCGAGCGGCAGCACGATCAGCAGAATGACCGGATCAGTCACGGATGCTCCATGCCTCCGCCTCGATGCGGCGGATGTCGAGGGTGCCGAACCTGCGGTAGAGGAGCACCGCGAGGGCGAGCCCGAGCGCGATGATGCAGATGCCGACGACGATCGCCGTGAGCATCAGCGCCTGCGGCAGGGGATCGACCATGACCGCCGCCGCGGCCGCACCGGTCTGCGCCCCTTCGCGTATGGGCGCAGTGCTGCCGAAGCGCGCCCCGTGGTGGACGAAGAACAGCACGATGGCGCTGTTCATGATGCTGAGCCCCACGATCTTCTTGATGAGGTTCGGCTTCGTGAGCACTCCCCAGAGGCCGACGAGGAATATGAGCCCGATCAGATACTCGCTCACCGCGCCTCCTCCCGGAAGAGATACAGCGCGATAAGACTGACTCCGGCACCGACCTTGATACCGATAACGATGTTCAGCGCGAAGATGAAGCCGACCCGCGGGACGGCGGAGCCGGGAAGGAGCACGTTTCCCAGGAAATGACCGCCCGCCACCATACCCCCCACACCGAGGGCGAGAAGCAGGATGTAGCTTGCAGCCTCCGCGATCGAGAGCGTTCCCGGCGGGAATGCCCTCATCGCCATGCTCGGGTCCCGTCCGAGAGCCAGCAGAATGACGCCGGAAGCCATCACGACACCGCCCTGGAACCCGCCGCCGGGAGTGCGGTGTCCGAACGCCACGAGGTAGAACCCGAACAGAAAGATAAACGGTGAGAGCTTTCGGGCGACCACGTCGATGATGTCGGTCTTTTTCATCGCTTTGCCCCCACCAGATACACGATGCCCGAGACGGCGAGGAGCAACACGATCGTCTCGCCCAGCGTGTCATAGGCGCGGTAGCCCAGATAGATTGCCGTGACCAGATTGAAGGAGCCGGTTTCCTCGGTTCCCTCCTCGAGGATGTAGACGCGGATCGAATCGAACGCCCGCGACGCGTCGGTTTCCGTCGCATCCGCCGCCGGAGTTTCCATTCCCGGTACCACGCTGAATACGACGAAGGCCGCGACCGCGGCCAGCGCCGCGACGTCCACCATCACCCTGAGCGCCCGCCTCATGTGTCGTCCCTCCGCTCGGTCTTGTGGACCGCCCAGACGAAGACCAGCGTGCCCACGCCCGTACCCACCGCTGCCTCGGTCAGTGCGACGTCGGGTGCGTGAAGGATGAAGAAGTAGAACGAGCTCAACAGGCTGAATACCGACATCAGAATGACGGTGGTGAGGAGGTTTCGTACCTGCAGCGAGAGCACGGCGACAATAATGAGAAGAATCAGCACTATATCACTCATCGTCCTGGTGGAATCCTCCTCGCCTCAGGTGACTGCGGCGCCACGGGATCATCTCGTTACGCCACGCAAAACGGGCGATGATGTGCGCGGAGACGGGGCTCGACACGAAGAAGAAGAGCGCGATGACCGCGAGCTTGCCGGTCATCTGATCCCAGCCCGTGAGAAACATGCAGCCGACGACAACCGAGAACACCGACGTCGTCGTGGCGGTCGAAGAGGCCTGCAGCCGCGTGTAGACGTCGGGAAAGATAAGCACGCCGAGATGCCCCATCACGGCGAAGATGATGCCGAAGGCAAAGAACACGCCGGCTGCCCAGATCATGATCCTGTCTCCTTTGAATCGACGTAGCGTGTAATGGCGAGAATGCCGACGAAGCCGAAGATGTCGTAGACGAGCGCCACATCGAGGTAGACCGAGCGGGCCTCGCTGACGGCCACGAGCACCAGGAGCGCGAGAATCTGCGAGGCGACGATGTTCAGGCCGATCATGCGGTCGACCACGGTCGGGCCGATGAGCGTGCGGACCATCCCCACGACGCTCGAGGCGAGAAAGAAATAGATCATGAAGCGAAGCATCACGTCCATATGCGCTTGAGAATGCGCTCGTAGGTTCCCTTTACGAGCTCCCCGGCGTACTTCGAATGCGTGGTGCGCGCATCGAGCCAGTGCACGATGAGGTGGTCGTCGTCGAGGTCCAGGGTGATGGTTCCCGGTGTGAGGGTGATGGAGTTGGTGAGCGCGACGCGCGCGATGTCGCTCGAGAGGCGCGTGCGAAAGTGTACGACCCCCGGGTTTATGCGTCCCCGCAGAATGTTCCAGAGAACCCGGAAGCTGGCAACGTACATCTCGAAGATGAGAACGGCGCTGTAGACTACCAGCAGGTATATCCGGGGAATGAGGGATCTGCGGGCGGCTTCCCCCTGCTCGATGAAGACCGAATAGGTAAGCAATGCAACGATGAAGCAGAATCCGAGGCCGATGAGCAGGAAGCGGGGGTCCACGGTCCAGGTGAAGAGCACCCAGCCGACCATCAGATAGACGGTGGTCAATCCGATGCGGACGACGTTCCAGCGCGTCTGTTTGCTGATCACTGCTTCGCCTCACGTTCCGCAAACAGCTTCGGGATTTCCTCCGCGCGTTGCTCCGATTCGAGAGCAGTGCGGAACTCGGTGTCATGCAGATACCGCGCGAGCCGGCTCAGCAGCCGCAAATGCGCCGTATGGGCACCGGTCGGCCCGACGAGCAGGAAAACCAGCGTGACCGGGATGTTGTCCGGGGCATCGAACTTTATGCCTTCGGAAGAGCGACCGAAGGCGAGGGTGGTTTCCGGCACTTCATCGGAGAGCTTGTGCGGCACGGCGATACCGTTACCGATCGCGGTCGAGGTCAGCTTCTCCCGCTCGAGGATCTCATCCACGAGCGTGCGGGCATCTCCGATCTTGCCGGCGCTCTTGAGCGTCGCGACGAGCTCCTCGATGACCGCGCGCTTCTTGCGCGCGGAAAGCTCGAGTACAACGCAGCTCGCGTCCAGAATTTCCGAGAACGGTGCGGTCACGCTACTCCTCCTGTCCCACCAGCCCGACGGCGTGGTCCACCGGTATCGTGAAGAAGATCCCCGTTCCCGGGGCCGAGAGCCCTCCGCAGACGTCATCGAGTAGTTTCTCGAGCTCGGAGATAAGCTCCTCGTCACGAACAACCGACAGTATTGTCTTGTTATAGGGCTTGTTGCCCTTCATGAACTCTTTGAAATCCGCGAACAGCGGCACCTCGTAGGTAAGGTAGCGCCCCATCCCCTCCGAATCGAGGATGGTAGCGCCCTCTATACCCGCCTCGACGTAGGCCTCGAGAACCTGTTCGAGGAGATCTTCCTTGTTCAGCACGAATACAACGAGTTTCATAGTGTATCGCCGCGCATTATAGCGTGTGTCGGTACGGAGGAAAACCGGATACCGCGCCGGTCTGCACGGAACCTGCGCCGCCGAGCGGGATGCTCAGCGGCGCCGGGTATCGTCGTTGCCGCGCCTGTCGTCAATCAATCGTATGACCCGTCGGACGAAGGTGTCGAGCTGTGGCTTGAAGAAATAGCCGAGCGCGACGCCGATAATCAATGGAAAGAGAAATCCCATCAACTTCCTTCCTTCTTGATTTCGACGGTCACGCGATCCCCCGCGGCAACGTCGTCCTTGGGCGGGACGGTCACCTTCAAAACGCCGTTTCGAAACACCGCCTCGGCCTTGTCGCGGTCGAACTTGTCCTCGGGGACGAAGTACTTCTGATCCTTGATGTCCTTGAACTTCAACCTGCGCTTGAGGTAGTGCACGCCGTCCTGCTCCTCTTCGGCGGGCACCGTCGCGTTGAGGTACATGTAGTCACCGCGGAACTCGAGGTTGATGCTTCCCTCGTCGAATCCCGCGAGCGCGAACTCGAAGACGATGGTCTTGTTCTCCGTCATGAAGATGTTCGCCGGCGGATAGGAGTAGAAAGGATAGAAGTCATGGCGCGCGTCCCAGTTGAACCCGCGCTCGCCGGGCTGGTAGCCCATGCGCTCTTCGAACACGTCCTTGAGATTCTCCGCGGCGGAGAAGATCTCATCCATCATGCGACCGAGATCCACGAATTCCTTCTGTTTCATGGAGTACTCCTGTGGCTGCCCCGACGTCGTGCGTCCGGGGTCGTGATATAAGGTCCCTCTACGAGGCGACCCGAGGGCGTTTGGCGGGCAAACCGCTCCCCGTCCCTAATATGCGCACATATCGCGGCCATGTCGAGCCGAATTTCCACCCCACGGCCGGCGTTTGCCCAAGAGCGCCCGCGGTGCTACACTCCCGGGGGGTTGCCCCCCGAGCGCACCGCCGCGACGCGACCCCGCGGCGGCTTCAAAGGAAAGGACCGGTCCGTGCCTATACGTGTTCTGTTCATCGGTGAAATTGTCGGAAAAGCAGGCCTCTACTGCGTGAAGACCCTCCTGCCCAAGCTCCGCACCACCCACGACCTCGATTTCGTCGTGGCAAACGGAGACGGGGTGACCGGCGGGTTCGGCATAGGCAAGAACCACTCCGTATATCTGCGCAAGCTGGGGGTCGACTGCATCACCGGCGGCGATCAGATCTACTTCAAGAAGGATATGGTGACCCACATCGACACCGCCCCCTACATTCTGCGGGCTGCAAACTTCCCCCAGGGCAATCCGGGGCGCGGATGGCGCCACTACGCCGCCGGCGAGCGGCGGATCGCGGTCATCAGCGTCCTCGGCCAGTCCGGGTTCACCAAGCTGCACCTCAGCAACCCCTTCCTCTTTCTTCCGGAGCTGATCGCCCGCGCAAAGAAGGATACCGACATCGTGCTCGTGGATTTCCACGCCGCGACGACGGCGGAGAAGTGCAGCATGATGTTCATGATCGACGGCACGGTGTCGGCGCTCATCGGCACCGGCCAGCGCGCCCTCACCGCCGATGCCGGTGTGCAGCCCCGGGGCACCGCCGCCGTCTGCGACGCGGGGCGCACCGGCAGCCTGGACAGCGTGGCCGGTCTCGATCCGGCGGTGGAAATCCGGCAGTATCTGACCCAGATCCCCGAGCGCTCCTCGGAAGCCTGGGGACGGCTCGAGCTGCAGGGCGTACTGCTGGAAATCGAAGACTCGGGAGCGGCGACGTCGATAGAGACGATTCGTGTTCCCTGTGAGGATGGTCAAGATGATCGAGAAAGCGAGAGTGATTAGCATAGACGGTGACCGCGTGACCCTTGCGTGCCCCGACGCGGATACCTGCAAGGCCTGTTCCTCGTCATTCTGCAGCACGAAACAGCGCCGGTTCAGCGCGGAAAACACCAATCACCTGGAGCTCAGCCCCGACGACGAGGTGGAGGTCTTTGTTCACCCGGGGAAGGCGGTGCTGGCGGGTTTCATGGTGCTGATCCTGCCGCTCCTCTTATTCATTCTGGGCTTTGATCTGGCGGGACGCGTGCTCGGAATCGTCTCCGAGGCCGGGCGTGCCGGCGTGGGCGCGCTGTCCCTCGCGGTGGGATTCGGGGCTGTCTACCTCTACAATCGCGGCCGCGGCGGCGCATCCATGCCCTCGGTTCTGCGCCGGGTGACGGGGGACGGCGCGGGCTGAAACCGCCGGCCGCGGGTGCGGGACCCGCACCCGCGGGCTACGCGTACGTTGCCCGCACAGCCTTCGTGATGGCCCCGGCGATCTCGTGCAGCGCAATCTGCGTTCTGATATACCCGAGCTCGTAGGCGACCTTCGGCATGCCGTAGACGACGCTGCTCGCCTCGTCCTGTCCGATGGTCATGCCGCCGCGCTCGTAGAGCTTCGCCATGCCGGCCGACCCGTCGCGGCCCATGCCCGTCATGATGACGGCCACCGCATGATTGCCGTACACCTCGGCAACGGTCTCGAAAAGCACGTCCGCGGAGGGGCGGTGTCCGTTGCGCGGCTCGTCCTGGGTAACGCGAAGGGTCACCACGTCGGAGTTTCGCACGACGCCGAGGTGATGGTTTCCCGGCGCGATGAGCACGTGCCCCGGGCGAAGCTCCATGCCGTCCTCCGCCTCCCGAACGGTGAGCGCGCAGACACGGTCGAGGCTGCGGGCGAACTCCGCGGTAAACCCGGCAGGCATGTGCTGGACGACGAGCACCGGCACGGGGAGATCCGCATCGAGCTCGGCACATACCTTTCGCAGAGCATTCGGTCCGCCCGTCGATATGCCGATAGCCACGACTTCCGGCCGTGCCGGCTCGGCGAGGGGCGTGATGCGTGTCGGCGGCTCGGGAGCTCTCGGCGGAGCGGGGCCGGGGCGTGCCGCGGCCGACGGCCGGGCATGCGGCTCCACCGTCGGCGGAACTCCCTGGGGCCGGGCGACGGTACGCAGTCCCTTTCGGTTTCGATGCTGCCGTCCGTAGGCACGGGCGAGCTCCACGACCTGCGCCTCAACGCGCCTGATGTCGCGAGAGACCGACCCGGAGGGTTTCGTGACGAAGTCCGCCGCCCCCAGGGCGAGCGCATCCATCGTAACTCGGGCGCCCTTCCTGGCTACCGAGGAGAGGACGATGACGGGGACATCGATGGAGCGCGTGCGCCGTTCCCGGAGGAACTCGATGCCGTTCATCACCGGCATCTCTATGTCGAGCACCACGACGTCGGGCTCGAGCCGCTCGATCTTCTGCAGGGCGAACTCGCCGTTCATGGCCGTGCCGACAACACGAATATCGCCGGCGGCTTCCAGCATCCTGCTTACGAGGTTTCGCATGAGAGCGGAGTCGTCTACGACGAGGGCTCTGATCTTTTCAGGGGATTGCGCCATATCCGTCACACCAGTTTCTTCCGATACAGGGACGCCCAGTCGGTGCGGTAAAACTCGAACTTGGTGTTCATGCCGAACAGTGACTCCGAGTGGCCGATGAACAGGTAGGAGTATTGTCCCATCGCGTCCCAGAACCGCTCCACCGTCTTGCGCTGGGCGGTTTCGTCGAAATAAATGAGCACGTTGCGGCAGAATACAATGTCGAGGTCGCGGAGACCGCTGTCGTGTTTGAGATTGTGGTAGTCGAAGGTCACCAGGTCCATGATCTCCGGGTTGACCTGATAGCCGGAGGGTTTCTTCGTGAAATACTTGTTCAGGTACTTTTCCGGGACGTGATCGACGCGGTTCTCGGGATAGAGTCCCCGGCGGCCCACCATGAGCGACTTGAGGCTGATGTCCGACGCGACAATGCTCACCTTGATGCCCGGCGGTACGAGCTCGCCCGCCACCATAGCCATTGTGAACGGCTCCTCGCCGGTCGAGCAGCCGGCGCTCCACATGCGAAGAGTCCGCCCACCGGTCCGGCGCTTGTACTCGATGAGGTCGGGAAGGACGGCGTGCTCGAACGCCTGCATGTGCGCGGCGTTGCGGAAGAAGCGCGTGAGGTTCGTCGTCACCGTGTCGAGGAGGTCCTTCAGCTCCTCGGGCTCGCGTTCGATACGGCGGTAGTACTCGGCGAGGTTCTCGGTGCCGGAAGTGCGAAGACGTTCGCGAAGACGGCTCTCCAGTATTGAGCGGTTCGAGGTGGTGAAGTTGATTCCGCTTGCATCGTATATCAGGTTGCGGAATCGGGTAAATTCTTCGTCGCTTATGTTCCCCACCATAGCGGAGTGCCGTCGAGTGTAGGTTGCCGGTGCCGGGGTGTCAACACACCGATATCGACCCTGAGATGTGCGGTTGAACGTGATAGATTCTGATCTTAAGCATGTGGACGGAACCTGCAAGGGAAACGGGCTTGAGCGAGGTCGCGATTGCCGCCATAGGCGTCGACCGGTTTTCCGGCGATCAGCGTGTGTTTCTCGTGAACGGTGCGAGCGAACGGGGGATCTCCGTCGCGCTGACCGCGGGTCAGGCCTCCGAGTTGCTCCTGCGGCTGGAGCGGGGCGGTACGGTGGAGCAGTCCCCCTATGCGACCGTTGTCGCGCTGCTCCATGACAACGGTTTGACGCCGCTTCGGATCGTCGTATCACCACCGGACCGACAGGCTTCGCTTCTGTACCATGACGGAGTGGAGGAGCGGCAGCTGCTGGTGAGCTGCGGCGAGGGAACCGTCCTTGCCGCCTATCTCGACCTTCCCCTGATGGTCGATCAACGCCTCCTTGCGGATCTCGAGCCCGAGCTCGTATCCCGTCGCCGCCGCATGGACGTGCTGTACTTCAGCAAGGTATAATGCAGGCCCATGAACAAGTACATCTTTGTCACGGGCGGCGTGTGTTCGAGCCTTGGCAAAGGCGTTGCGGCGGCTTCCCTCGGAAGTCTGCTCGAGTGTCGTGGCCTCTCGGTCCGGATGGTCAAAATAGACCCCTACATAAACGTTGACGCGGGGACCATGAGCCCCTATCAGCACGGGGAAGTCTACGTCACCGACGACGGCGCCGAAACCGATCTCGATCTCGGCAACTACGCCAGATTCACACAATCGCCGATTATGCGGGCCTCCTCGATTACCACGGGTCAGATTTACCAGGAGGTCATACAGCGCGAGCGCGAAGGCCGGTACCTCGGCCGTACCGTGCAGGTGATCCCCCACATAACCGACCGCATAAAGCAGCGAATCTTCGCCGTCGGCGAGGCCGCCGAGGTGGACGTGACGATCGTCGAGGTCGGCGGCACCGTCGGCGATATCGAGTCGGTGCCGTATCTGGAGTCCGCGCGGCAGATGACCCGCGAGCTCGGGCATGAGAACGTGATAACCGTGCATCTCACCCTCATCCCGGAGGTCGCGGGAAGCGAGTTGAAGACCAAGCCGACCCAGCATTCGGTGAAGGAGTTGCGCGAGATCGGCCTGCAGCCCGACGTGCTCCTCTGTCGCGCGCCGGTGGCGCTCTCCGACGACCTCAGGCGCAAGATATCGGTCTTTACAAACGTCGAGGAGGAGGCCGTCGTTTCCGCCTACGACATCAAGACCACCATCTACGACATCCCGCTGTCGTTCTACCGCCAGCAACTCGACGAGATCGTGCTGCGAAAGCTCCATATGCCGCTGCATGAGACCGACCTCGGGGCCTGGGAGCACGTCTCCCGCGCGTATCGAAACGCCCGCCACACCGTGCGCATCGGCTTTGTCGGCAAGTACATCGACCTCAACGACGCGTACAAATCGGTGGACGAGGCGCTCTTCCACGGCGGCATAGCCAACGGGGTGGGCGTGGAGCTGGTGAAGATCGATTCCGAGGAGCTCGAGGGGGAGGCGGATCCCGACCGGGTCTTCGACGACATCGACGGCATTCTCGTACCCGGCGGGTTCGGAAGCCGAGGCGTGCAGGGTATGGTCAACACCGCCCGCTGGGCCCGCGAGAACAACGTGCCCTATTTCGGCATCTGTCTCGGCATGCAGGTCATGGTCATCGAGTACGCGCGAAACGTCATGGGCCTGTCCGAAGCCGACAGCACCGAGTTCACCCCCGAGACGCCCGATCCGGTCGTGAGCCTGCTCGAGGAGCAGGTCAACGTCAAGAACTACGGCGGTACCATGCGTCTCGGCGCCAACGACACCCTGCTCTACGAGGGGTACAAGATCCGGGAAATCTACGGATGTGATACCATCCGCGAGCGCCACCGCCACCGCTACGAGGTCTCCAACACCTACCGCGAGCGCCTGCACGAGGCCGGGCTGCAGGTCGCCGCGGTGACGCCGGACGCTGAGCTGGTGGAATCGGTGCAGTGGCGCGGCCACAGCTGGGGGATCGGCGTGCAGTACCATCCCGAGTTCCGGTCAAAGCCGGTTTCGCCGCATCCGCTCTTTCAGAGCTTCATCGCGGCGAGTTACGTGCGCGAGCGTGCCCGCAGCGCCCGTGCGCACGTCGACGTGCCGGCCGGATGAAGACCCTCATTGCGGGCGTAGCGCCGGCGGTGGTGCTGGCGGTATCACTCGTGCTCGGCGCCTGCAGCCTCGACTATGAGCAGATCGAAATGGCCGGGGAGCGCGATGAGACGGTGCCCGAGACGGTGGTGACCGATGTGCGGTTTACCGTCGTGCGCACCGCCGCGCGCAGCTTCCGCATCACCGCCGCGCGGGCGGAGACCTATCCCGAGCGGGAAGAGCAGATTCTCCACGGATTACGATTCGAGGAGCTGGGCGCCGACGGGGAGGTCATCACGAGCGGCTCGGCCGATCGGGCCGTGCACGACACCGCAACCGACGACGTGACGATGAGCGGCAATATCACCTTTTATTCGAAGGAATACGAGGCGCGGGTGACCACCGATTTTCTCAGCTGGGACAACGAACGGAAGCTTCTGCAGGGGCGCCACGACGAGTCGGTTCGCCTCGAGCTCGATTCCGGCAGCGTTGTGGAGGGGACGGGATTCGAGGCGGACATGCGCCGCAGCATCGCGCGATTCGCCGAGTCGGTGCGGGGAGCGCTCGAGACCGATGACGAGTAGCGTCGCCCTCTACGGCCTTCGCCCCGCCCGCCGCGGCGGGGCCGGATGGCTCGCCGCGCTTGCGGCGTTGCTCATCCTGCCGGCTCCTTCGCTCGCGGCCGAGCGCTTCGAGTTCGCCGGCGATTCCACGCGCATCGTGTTCGCCGAGGGGCGCGAGCGAACGCTGCTTTCGGGCAATGCGCGGATCACCTCCGACACCATGGATATCCGTGCCGACGAAATCGAGATCTACGGCGAGGATTTCCGCTACGCCCTGTCTACCGGCAGCGTCCGTGCCTCCGACGAGGAGCGGGGCATCCGCATCGAGAGCGCCGAGCTTTTCTACGACCGCGAAGAGGAGATTCTGCGGGCCCGCGGCGATGCCGTTCTCGAGGACATCGAGAACGAGCTGGTGGTGCGCGGCGGAGTGCTGGAGAACAGGCAGCAGGAGGAGCTGACCGTCGCGCAGATCCAGGTCCGCATCTTCGGAGATGAGCTCACCGCGCGCGGGGAGTACGCCCGCTATCGTCGCGACGACCAGGTCCTCGAGCTCTCCGGGTTGCCGGTCGTGTTCTGGCAGGGCGACGAGTACCGCGCCTCGCGCATCATCGTCAACACCGAGACCGAAGACATCAGCCTCGAGGGCGACGTGCGGGGCTCGATCACGCCGGCAGAGGATGAATCCGGGGAGGAACAGCCCGCTGACGAGGAGCCCGCCGATGAATGACGGCCGGCAGATGAGCAACGAACAGCAGATGAGCGGGCCGGCGACCCCTGCCGCGGGCGCCGGCACGAGCCATATTCCCTCGCTCCGCGTGGAGGGCCTGACCAAGCAGTACGGGCGAAGGATCGTCGTGAACGACGTGAGCTTCTCCATGCACCGGGGCGAAGTGGTGGGGTTCCTCGGGCCCAACGGTGCCGGCAAGACGACGTGCTTCTATATGATCGTGGGCTTCATCAGGCCCCGGCGGGGGCGTATCTACCTCGATGAGCACGACATCACCGATCTGCCGATGTATCGACGCGCCCGGCTCGGCATATCGTATCTGCCCCAGGAGCCTTCGGTGTTCCGCAAGCTCACCGTCGAGCAGAACATCTGGGCGATACTCGAAACCCGCGGGGATCTCGACCACGAGGAGAAACGCGCGCGCCTCGATGAGCTTCTGCGCGAGCTCGGCATCGAGGAGAACCGCCGGCAGAAGGCCTACACCCTCTCGGGGGGCGAGCGGCGGCGTACGGAGATCGCGCGATCCCTGGCCATCGAGCCGAAGTTCCTTCTCCTCGATGAGCCCTTCGCGGGAATAGATCCGATCGCGGTGTATGAGATCAAGACCATCGTCGAGAGCCTCTCGGCCAAGGGGATCGGCGTGCTGGTCACCGATCACAATGTTCGCGATACCCTCGAGATCACCAACCGCTCCTACATCATCAAGGACGGGGAGATCGTTGTCGCGGGCAGCCGTGATGAGGTGATGCGCAACGAGATCGCGCGGAAGGTCTATCTCGGCGACAGCTTCACCATGTAGCAACGTTGACAAACACATACGGCTGATTCAATATTGAATTGGACCCCTGCCGTGCCGGCGTGCAGGCAGGGGGGAGGTAATCGTGCAAGTTCAGAGACCGGTCCTGGTGCAGCAGCAGAAGCTGAGGATGAATCCTCAGCTCTACCAGAGCATTCAGTTGATGGCGCTTCCCATCCAGGACCTCAGATTCAAGATACAGCAGGAAATCGAGCAGAACCCTGCACTCGAAGTCGTGGAAGAGCGTTCCACGGTGTCTCTCGAAGAAGTGGCGGGTACGCCCGCGGAGGACTACGACTACTTCGAGAACTCTTCGGACCCCGGCTACACCACCAGCAGCTACGACAGCGAGGCGTCGGACTCCAAGCAGCAGTTCATGGAGGGCGCGCTGTCGCGGCCGGAGTCCCTGCAGGACCACCTGCTGTGGCAACTGCGGCTTCAGCCGCTCGCCGAAGACGAGTTCGAGCTCGGTGAGCTGCTCATCCACAACCTCGATGAAAACGGCTTCCACCTCGAGGATCCGCGTACCCTCGTGCCCGAATCCCGCCACGAGCTGCTCTCGCGCATGGCGCGGATCATTCAGACCTTCGAACCGGTGGGCACCTGTGTGGCCGATTACCGGGAGTCGCTTCTGGTGCAGGCACGCCTGCGCGACGACATGCCGGAGGGCGCGGACACCATCATCGCCGAGCACTTCGACCTGCTCGAGCGGGAGAAGTACCGCGAAATCGCCCGCAAAATGAAGACCACCGAGGAACAGGTGCACGAAGCGCTGGAGTTCATCCGCACCCTCACACCCTTCCCCGGGCGCAAGTACTCCACCGAGTCGCCGCGCTACGTCATCCCCGATCTGCTTGTAACCATCAAGGACGGCCAGTTCGTCATCGTCCTCAACGACGAGGAGATTCCGGTGCTGGGAATCAATCCGTTCTTCGAGCAGATGAACAACTCGGGCTCCGCGGAGAAAGACGTACACCGCTTCGTGAAATCCTCGGTGAAGGACGCGCGCTGGTTCATCCACAGCATCCAGCAGCGGAATCAGACCCTGCTGAAGGTGGCGCGCGCCATCGTCGAGTTTCAGCGTGACTTTTTTCTGCGCGGCCCCAAGTATCTCGTGCCGTTGACGCTGAAGGACATCGCAACCACGGTCGATGTGCACGAGGCGACGGTCTCCCGCATTACCACATCCAAGTATGTGCAGACCGAATGGGGCATCCTGGAGCTGAAGTACTTCTTCTCGAACTCGATTTCGGGGGCCGGGTCGAAAGGGTCGCGCTACTCGAAGTCGGCCGTGAAAGAGAGGATCCGCGAGATTCTCGAGGAGGATAAGAACGGCGATAAGCACCTCTCGGATCAGCGAATTGCCGATCTACTGAAAGAGCGGGGTATCAGCATTGCGCGAAGAACGGTTGCCAAGTATCGGAAAGAGCTGGATATCAGCTCCTCGTACGATCGATAGGGCCCGAGCTCACAGCAAGAGGAGGATGAGCATGCTTCTGGATTACGAAGCGGTACACTTCGACCTTCACGACGATACGAAAGAATGGATCGAGGAGCGGATGGAGAAGGTCGAGTTCGCCAAGGATCTCATTGTCGACCTCAAGTTCACGATGACCAAGGAGAAGAACCGGTACTTCCTCGAAGCAAAGATCCATTTTCGCTGGGGCAAATCTCACGTGATAAAACAGAAGTCCTACGATCTGCATGAGGGACTGAACTATCTGCTCGACAGCGTCGAGATGAAAGTGAAGAAGGAAAAGGAGAAGGTCAAAGAGCACTAGCGCCGCCTATGAACAAGTTCACGGTCCTCGATCTGCTCGACCTCGATCTGCAAGAGCATAATGCCCTCGATTTGCAATGCATCGGCGGTCGGCCCGGCCTGACGCGTGAGATACGTGTTCCCGATCTCAATCGGCCCGGGCTCGCGCTGAACGGCTTCTTCGAGAACTTCGGCAGTGAGCGCATCCAGATCTTCGGCCGCGGCGAGACCGCCTTCCTGCGAAAGCTCGAGGCCGAGGGCAATACCGAGGTGCTCCATCAGTTCTTCGAGTGGGACGTGCCGTGCACGGTGTTCACCCACAGCCTGGACCCGACACCGGCGTTTTTCCGTATGGCCGAGGAGGCGCAGTGTCCCGTCCTGCAGACCGATCTTCCCTCCAGCGATTTCTCTTCTCGTATCCTGCGGGCGCTCGGCAACGTGTTCGCCGCCCAGGAAACCGTCCACGGCGTGCTGGTGGAAGTGTTCGGCATCGGGGTGCTGATTCTCGGTGACAGCGGCGTGGGCAAGAGCGAAGCCGCCCTCGAGCTCGTGGAGCGCGGACATCGCCTCGTGGCGGACGATGCGGTGGAGATCCGCTGTGTGTCGGGGAACATCCTCCTCGCGCAGGGCGCGAACCGTGCCCTCGGCCATCACATGGAGATCCGCGGCCTCGGTATCATAAACATAACCCACCTCTTCGGGGTGGGGGCGATCCGCGACACCAAGCAGGTGCAACTTGTCGTGGAACTCGAATTGTGGGACTCCGACAAAGTCTACGACCGCATTGGTGCCGAGGAGCGCACCAAGGAAATCCTCGGCGTCAAGGTCCCCTACTTGCAAATACCGGTGAAACCGGGTAGAAACATCCCAATCATCATCGAGACGGGGGCCATGAACGAGCGGCTGAAGAAGATGGGTTACTACTCGGCCCGCGAGTTCAATCAGAGCGTGCTGAAGTGGCTGGAGCGGGAAAACGCTCGCAGCGCCTATCTCCGCTCGCGCAACTCCGTTCCCGATGCACACGGCGGCAGTGACTGAGCTCATGACCGAGCGCGAGATTACCATCAAGAACAGGGCAGGCATCCATGCCCGCCCCGCCGCACTGATCGTGCAGACCGCGGGGCGCTACGATGCCGACATCTACTTCAGGAAAGACGCGGAGGAAATCAGCGCGAAGTCCATCATGGGGATCATCACCCTGGGCGCCGGTTACAACAGCGTGCTCAGGATCGTCGCCGACGGGCCCGACGAGGAGGAAGCTGTCGATGCCCTGGCGAGCCTGTTCGAGAAGCGCTTCGAGGAAGACTAAGCTCGCGGCCCTCCTTCTTTGCCTTTCCGCCGCAGTCGCCGTTGCCGAGGACCTGGGCCTCGAGATGCGGCGTACCGGACCGAATACCCTGAGCATACGCGTAACGGATGCACCGGTCGGCCGCATCGCCACGTCCCTCGAAGGCGGGCTGCGAGCCGAGCTCGACCTGGTTCTGCGCGTATTCGAGCCGGTTGACGGAGTCGCCGGCCTGCTGGGAGATCGACTCGTCGCGGAACACCGCATCGCAAGCGAAGCGCGTGTGGATCGGTTCGGCGGAGGGTACCGGGTGAGCACCCGACGCGGGGAGGGGGGCCGGGCCGAGAGCCTCGTCGGTGCGGAGCTCGGCGAGGCGGTCACTGAGCTTCTTACCCTGCGCGATATCCCCGTGCCGCCCGAGGCCCGAGGCGGAACGGGCGGGGCGGGCGAGGGGTCGGACCGATACGTCCTTGCGCAGGTTCGCCTTCGCCCCCTGCATCTCGCCGAGCGACTTCGTCTCATCGCTCTGACCATACGGCGCTACACGCTGCGGAGCGCCTGGACACCCATACGCGAAGCGGAGGGGCCGCGATGAGACGCCGTGCACGTGCAACGGCGAGCCGCAGCACCCTCATCGGCGTTGCCCTGCTCTACGTGCTGCTCATGGGCCTCGTGCTGCTGTTCTCGCGTCAGGTCCTGCTCGAGGTTTCCTTTGCCGGCTCGACGTCTCGCCGGCTGCTGTTCGCGCTTGCCGCCCTGGTTCCCCTCTTTCTGCTGTCGATGATCGCGGCAAATGTGGTGCGGGTACTGCGGGAGCGCTCCGCCGGCCTGCCCGGCGCCCGGTTCAAGGTGCGGCTCATCCTTTTCTTCATGGTCGTCATCGTTCTCGCCTCGGTGCCGCAGGCGCTTCTCTCGGTCAACGTCATCAACGCCGGCATGCGTGCCCTCTTCGATACGAGCACCGAGCAGGCTCTCCGCGGCGGTCTCGATGTGGTGCTTCGATTCTATGACGAGCGTGTGGACGGGCTGCGCGCGTTCGCGCGCGGGGACGACTTCGATGAGGTTACCGCCGGCGTGGTCGAAGATCCCGCCGGGACCTGGGGCCGGATTCGGCGGGCCTACCCCGCCGTCGACGGGTTTCAGCTCTTCAGCCCGGAGTTCGAGGAGCTCTACGCCGCCGGTGATGAGTCGATCAGGCTCAGCCCCGGTCAGGCGGCAGCCGCGGGGGAGGGCTTCGTTGCGCGTGACACCACCGCGCGCGCCTCGTTTCTGCGGGTGCGCCGCAGCGTACCCGTCGGTGAAGAGCGCTATGCTCTCGTGCTCGCGATGTCCCTGCCGCCGGGCTTCGACGAGACCGCCCGCAGCCTCACGGAGGCCCTGGAGAGCTACACCCAGCTCCAGCTCTTGCGGACGGAGTTCCGGCTCGCCTACGCGGGGATCTACGTCTTCTTCGCGCTCCCGCTGCTGTTGCTGGCCATCCTTGCGGCCTTCTATCTCTCCGACGAGATCATGCGGCCCATCGAGAACCTCGAGCAGGCGATCGCGAGGGTCGCCGAGGGTGACTACTCCTTCCGGGTGCTCAGCCGGACCCGCGACGATCTGAGCGTGCTTTCGCGCAGCTTTAACCAGATGGTTGCCGAGCTCGAGCGGTCGCGGTCGAAGCTCATTCAGACCGAGAAGGTTGCCGCGTGGCAGGAGATCGCGCAGCGCCTCGCTCACGAGATCAAGAACCCGCTGACGCCCATTCAACTGAGCGCCGAGCGCATGCTGCGCAAGCATCGAAGCGGCGCGCCGGACTTCGATGAGGTGTTCGACGCCTCGGTGTGCTCGATCATTCGCGAGGTCGAGGGACTCAATCACCTGTTGACCGAGTTCAGGAACTTCACCCGGTTGCCGGAGCCCGACCTCCGGCAGGTCTCCCTGCGCGCGCTGGTGGAGGAGGCGGCGGCGACCTACGTGGGGCATGCGGCCACGGACATCCACGTGGATGATATCGATGAGGGGTTCCTCGTGCAGGCGGACCGCGCGCAGATCCGACAGGTCTTTTCCAATCTCTTCTCGAATGCCGTGGAGGCAATGGACGGTGGCGGAGAGATCCGGGTCCGTGCCGACCTTGTCAAGCGCGGCAATAGTCACTACGCTCGCGTGCAGGTGCGGGATTCGGGACCAGGCATCGACAGCGAGGACCACGGCAAGGTCTTCAACCCGTACTTTACGACCAAGCCCGACGGCACGGGCCTGGGCCTGGCGATCGTCGAGCGCATCGTGTTCGATCACGGCGGGCAGATCTGGTTCGAGACCGAGCCGGGGCTGGGAACGACGTTCTTCATCGACATTCCGCAGGGCGATTCCAATGACCACCATACTGGTAGTGGATGACGAGGAGGGGATCCGCGAGGTCCTGTCCGCCATCCTCGAAGACGAAGGCTACGAAGTTCGTGCCGCCGCCGACGGTATCGAGGGACTCGCGATCATGGAATCCGGGACCATCGACCTGGTGCTGCTCGACGTGTGGCTCCCGCACATGGGCGGCGTCGATGTGCTCAAGAAGATCAAGGAGAACAACCCCGAGATACCGGTCATCATTATCTCCGGCCACGGAAACATCGACATTGCGGTGAAGTCGGTGAAGCTCGGTGCCTTCGACTTCCTCGAGAAACCGCTCGGCCTCGAGCGGGTGACCACCGCGGTGAAGAACGCGCTCGAGGTGCGGAAACTGCGACGCGAGAACCGGGCTCTGCGCAGCACCATCGAGCGGCGGGACGAGCTCCTCGGGGACAGCGAGTCTCTGCGGCGCATTCGCGGGGTCATCGAGCAGGCGGGCAACACGGGCTCTCGCATTCTCATCACGGGGGAGAACGGTACGGGTAAGGAGCTTGTCGCACGCGCGATCCACCGGCGCAGCGACCGCGCCGACTTTCCCTTCGTGGAAGTCAACTGCGCCGCGATTCCCGATACGCTCATCGAGAGCGAGCTCTTCGGCCATGAGAAGGGGGCGTTCACCCACGCGGTGAACCGTCGCCGCGGCAAGTTCGAAATGGCCGACGGCGGCACGCTCTTCCTCGATGAGGTTGCCGACATGTCTCTCAGCGCACAGGCCAAGGTCCTTCGGGTGATTCAGGAGATGCGCTTCGAGCGGCTCGGCGGCGAGGATCCGATCGAGGTCGACGTGCGGGTGATCGCGGCGACGAATCGCGACATTCAGAGCGAGATCGCCGCCGGAAACTTTCGCGAGGACCTCTACTTCCGCCTCAACGTGATACCCATCCACGTGCCGCCGCTTCGTGAGCGTCCCGAAGACCTCGACCCGCTCGTGCATCACTTTCTCGACGAGTTCGATCCCGGCGACGGCACGCGGGCGAAGCGCATCAGCGAGGAGGGAATGGATCTGCTGCGAAGCTATGAGTGGCCCGGCAACGTCAGGGAATTGAAAAACTTCATCGAGCGCATTACGATTATGAGCGATACGGATGTGGTCGGGCCCGACACCATCCGCGAGCACCTGGGAGAAGTCCTCGCCGCCTCCGAGCGCAGCGAGCTCGGCGAGTATGGTGATATGGGGCTGAGCGAGGCGCGCGACAGTTTCGAGAGGAAGCTCATCGTGCAGAAGCTCGAGGAGAACGGCTACAATATTTCCAGGACCGCGCAGGCGCTGGGTATCTACCCGAGTAATCTGCATGGAAAGATAAAGAAGTTCGGAATCGAGATGCGCAAATGAAGGAGATCACCAAGCGTCAGCGGGAAGTTCTGAGCTTCATCAGGGGCTATGTCTCTCGCCACAAGTATCCCCCGACCATGCGTGAAATCTCGACCAACTTCGGGATTTCCGTCAAAGGCGCCCACGATCACGTAAAGGCGCTCGAACGAAAGCGGTTCATCACGCTGAACACCAACCGCTCGCGCACCATCGAAGTGCTCGAGACCGAAGAGCCGGCCGGTGATGAGCTCATCTCCATTCCCCTCCTCGGTCGCGTCGCGGCCGGGCGCCCCCTCTTTGCCGACGAAAACCACGACGGCGAAATCAAGCTGCCGCGGAGTCTGCTGGGGAACAAACAGTATTTCGCCCTGCAGATCACCGGCGACAGCATGGAAGGCGCGGGAATCTTCAGCGGCGACATCGGGATCTTCGCCCACCAGAGCGTGGCGAACAACGGGGAGATCGTCGTGGCGATGGTGGACGAGGCGGTGACGCTGAAGCGCTTCTACAGGGAGAAGAACCGCGTTCGACTCGAGGCCGAGAACCCCGCCTATCACTCGATCTACACTCAGAACGTGCGCCTGCTCGGGAAGCTCGTTCGTCTGATGCGCACCTATGAGTAAACCATGAGCAGAGGACGCGCCTATCTGCTCCTCGGGCCCGAACAGGGGGAGAAGGCCCGGGAAGTACAGCGTATCCGTGAGCTCGCAGCCAAGCAGGCCGACGGCGCCGAGGTCGAGGAGCATCGCTTCTACGCCTTCGAGACGCCCGTGCAGGAGGCCCTCTCGCTGCTGCGAAGCGGAAGCCTCTTTGCCGGGCACATTCTCGTGATCATCCACGGGGTGGAACAGATAAGGCGTGCGGAGGATCTCGAGCTCCTGGAAGGCTATCTCGAGCATCCCTCCGACAGCGGCACGCTCGTGCTGGTGAGCGACGAGTTTCGCATGAAGGATCCGCGCTCGCGCAAGGACTGGACGAAGCGAATTCCGGAGGACAACCGAAAGATCTTCTGGGAGATGTTCGAAAACCAGAAGCGGGACTGGCTCAACACGTTCTTCCGGCGGCAACGCGTCGAGGTGGACGAGGACGCCGTCGAGCTCATCCTCGAGCTCGTCGACAACAACACGCTCGATCTCAAGCGTGCCGCCGGTCGTCTTGCGCTCTTCATCGGCGAACACGGTCGCCTCACTGCCGACGAGGTGGAAACCTACCTCTACCACAGCAAGGAAGAGAACGTGTTCACCCTCTTTCGTGCCGTCGCCGAGCGAGATCTCGAGGGGGCGCTCGAGGTGCTGCGCAAACTCCTGCTCTCCAGTGACAACTCCCCGCAGTCGATCCTCGCCGGGCTGCTGTGGCAGCTTCGTAAGCTCCACTCCCTCGCGACGCTCACCGATCGCAATTACTCCACCGAGGAGGCCTTCCGCACGCTCAACATTCGCGGAAAGCGCAACCAGCGGCTCTACGCCGCGGCCCTGTCGGCGTATTCGACCGAGGCGATAGAGCGTATCCTCGTGCGGGCGACCGACACCGACGCCGACCTTCGCGCGCATCCGTCCCGTGCGCATGAGCTCCTGCTCGATCGGCTGGTGTATGCCGCCGTGGTGTCGGACGGCCGGCTCGTCGAGGCCGGCGGGGTGGCGGGCGACTGAACGTCGCCCGCCGTCGGCGAACGGGCGCCGGCTGCGTGCCGCCGGTCGGGCGCCGGCTGCGCGCCGCCG
>CAZWNS010000036.1:0-5889 GCA_964635245.1 uncultured Spirochaetaceae bacterium | reverse complement strand
CGGCGAACGGGCGCCGGCTGCGTGCCGCCGGTCGGGCGCCGGCTGCGCGCCGCCGCCGATCGGTCGGTATCCGCTAGTCGTCGCCGGTGATGGCCCGCACGATCTCTTTTGCCTTTTCCTCGGAAATGCCCACCGTCTTGGCGATGATATCCGGCGGCGTCTCGGCCACCGCCTCGAGTGAGCCGAAGGCCCGGATGATGCGTCGGCCACGCTTCTCACCGATACCCGGTACCGACTGCAGGGTCTCGAGCGAGAGGGATTTCTGCTGCAGCCGGGAGCGGAAGGTGGTGGCAAAGCGATGCGCCTCGTCGCGGACGGCCTGCAGCACCCGCAGGGGCGCAGAGCCCTCGGGAAGCACCACCGGATCCGGGTTCTCGCGGGTGAAGATCTCCTCGTTGCGCTTGGCCAGGCCGATGACCGGGATGTCGCCGAGCCCGAGAGCGTCGAGGATTTCGACGGCCGCGCCGACCTGTCCCCTGCCGCCGTCCACCAGAATGAGGTCGGGGCGCGGCAGCTTCTCGTTGATGACGCGGGTGTAGCGGCGGGCGACGACCTCCCGCATGGCCTCGAAGTCGTCGATGTTGCCTCCGAGGTGCCTGACGTGGAACGTGCGATACTGCGTCTTGTCGGGCACGCCGTTCGCGAAGGAAACCATGGAAGCGACGGGGTACTTACCGTCGAGGTGTGCAATGTCGAAGCCCTCGATGCGAAGGGGTGGACCGGAGAGATCGAGCACCTTCTCGAGCTCGCGGAGGGCGGGAAGGTTTCCCCGCTCCCGTACCCGCTTCTCCAGATCCTGGCGGGCGTTCTCCGCCGCCATGCGCTGAATGGATCGGTCGCGGCTTTCCTGAGGGACGGATATCGCGACGCGCCGGTCGTGCTGCTCGGCGAAGTAACGCGCGAGGCTGCTCCGCTCGAGGGCGAGGGGAAGATAGAGCTTGTCCGGCACCGAGCCCCTGGTTCCGTAGTACTGCAGCACGAACTGCTCGAGGTCCTCCTCCTCCGAGCCGAAGACCCGGCTCGAGAACATGTCGGTTCCGATGAGTTTGCCGGCGCGCATCTGGAACACGACAAAGGTTGCCATGTCTCCCTCGCTCGCGTAGCCGACGTAGTCGCGGATGTCCGGATCGAAGTCGATCACCTGCTGCTCGGACTCGAGGGCATCGATCGACTGGAGGATATCGCGGTAGTCGGCGGCGCGTTCGAACTCGAGCTCCTCCGAGGCGGCCCGCATGCGGGCCTGCAGATCCCGCTTCAGGGTATCAGTCTCACCGGACAGCAAGCGCTTGATGCCGTGGATGCGTCGCTCGTACTCCTCTTTGGAGGTCTTCCCCGCGCACACCGCGGCGCATCGACCGATATGCCAGTACAGGCAGGGGTGCTCGCGCTGCCTGATCGGACCGCGGCATTTTCGAAGCGGGTAGAGGCGCTCGATGAGCTCGAGGTAACGATCGAGATGGGTAACGCTTGCGAAGGGGCCGTAGTAGGCGGAGCCGTCCTGCACCATGGAGCGGGTCTTGAAGACCCGCGGCCACTCTTCGTTGGTGATACGGATGACGGGATAGGTCTTGCCGTCCTTGAGGTTGATGTTGTAGCGGGGCTTCCACTTCTTGATGAGGTTGTTCTCGAGAAGCAGCGCCTCGTACTCGTTGCGGGTGACGACGTACTCAATGTGCGCGACGCGGCGTACGAGCAGCGACGTCTTCACGTCCTTCCCTGCGTTGAAGTAGGAACGCACCCGGTTTCGCAGATTCTTTGCCTTTCCGACGTACATCACCGTAGCCGAGTCGTCCTTCATGATGTATACGCCCGAAGAGGTCGGAAAATCGGCAATGGATGCTCTGAGTTGTTCTCCGGCGGAGGCTTTCGTCTCGCTCATCTTTGACGATACTAATGTAAGAAGCCATGACTGGAAAACAAACTGCAATCACGGTGGTGATAGTGCTCCTCGCGTCCACGCTCGTCGCGCAGGAGCGCGTCGTGCGCGTCGGCGGCGGTGACGGCTGGGAGGAGCTTCTCGTGCGTACCGGCGTCGAGCTGCGCAGCGGACGACGGGGTAATGAGGAGGTACGGCTGGCCGGCGCGGCCTACCGTCCCGACGGGGAAACGGACGTGCTGTTGCCGTTCGACGAGCCGGGCAACCGCGATGCGAGCGGCAACTATCGGCTCGAGAATCCCGCCCGCACCACCGATCGGCTCGCGCGGCGGGGCGCCGGCTCCGGTGTCTTCTCGCCGGATGCCGCGCACCTCAAACTGCGCCCGGCCGGTGAGACGCTGTTCACGCCGGGACGCGTGTGGGGTGATTTTACCATCGAGTTCTGGCTCTATCCCACCCGCACCGCCGAGGGCGAGACGGTGCTCCTGTGGGAGGGCGGGCGCCGGCGCGGCAGCACCGATATCCTCGCGCAGGAGATCAGGGCGGCGATTTCCAACCGTCGTTTGCAGTGGCGGTTCCGGAATGTCTTTCTCCCGACCGACCAGTCGCCCTTCGAGATTTCTCTCGAAAGCAGAACCGATCTCGTCCCCCGAACCTGGCAGCATCACATGCTGCGCTACGACAGCTCCACCGGCATGCTCGAGTACCTTCGTGACGGTCGCGCCGAGGACATCACGCACGCCACCTCATCGAAGACCGAGCGCGGGGCCGTGTACTTTCCCTATATCGGCGAGGCATCGGAGGGCCTCGTCGAGGTGGGACGGGGGCTGGTGGGGTTCCTCGATGAGCTGCGCATTTCCTCCGCGTTCCGGGAGCCGCCCGAGCCGGGAAGCTATCCCGGGAGTGGCGGTACCGCCGTCACGCGGCCGTTGGACCTCGGCTCGACGGGCGCGCGTATCGAGCGCCTCGATGCGGAGTTCCTCGCACCCGGCACGACCGCCGTGCATTTCTACTACCGCAGCGCGGGCTCGCGCTCCGCTCTGGAGACGGCCGATCTCGACGCCGGGTGGATTCCCTTCGAGCCGGGCCGTGAGCTCGAGCCGGCCGTTCAGGGACGGTTCGTGCAGGTGCGTGCGGAGCTGTATCCCGGCGGCGAGAGAAACCGAACCCCGCGACTCGTGGATATCCGCGTCGTCTACGAGCCCGACCGCCCCCCCTCGCCGCCCGCGCGGGTGATCGCGATTCCGGGCGACGGAGAGGTCACCCTGCGATGGGACGGCGTGCCGGACGCCGATGTGCGGGGCTACACCGTCTTCTACGGCACCCGAACGGGACGGTACTTCGGCACGGAGGCATCCATCGGCGATTCGCCGGCGATGATCGACGACCGTACCGAGGTCACGATCGACGGACTGGATAACGGCACGCTGTACTTCTTTGCCGTTGCATCGCGGGATGCATCGAGCACGACCGGCGAAAGCGTGTTATCTTCTGAGGTGACGGCGAGACCGTCTCGCCTCGGGAGATAGATCGTGCAGTCCGACAGTGCTCTACTTCGAGCCCGAAACGCCTACCGTATCGGCGACTACTCCGTAGCGCGGGAGCTCCTCGAGAAGCAGCTCGAGTCCGGCGGCTCTCAGCCGAAGGTGCATATCCTCCTCGGCTCCGTGCTTGCGCAGCAGGGAGACATCGCGGGGGCCGCGCAGGAGTACTCGGTTGCTATCGAGCAGGACCGGGGAAACGCGGACGCGTTCAACAACCTGGGGATCATGTACCGACGTCTCGGTCGCTTCGGGGATGCCCTGAAGGCCCTCCGCTCGGCCATCACCCTGAATCCTGATCGCGCCGATCTGCGCTACAACCTGGCGAACGTCTACAAGGTGGCCGGCGATATCGACGAGGCGGCCGCGGCTTACGAGAAGTCGATCGAGCTCGACCCGACCTTTTTGCCGGCCTACAACAACCTGGGGAATCTGCTCGCGGCCGAGGGCGATCATACGAAGGCCCGCGACGTGTTCCAGCGAGGGCTCTATCACGATCCGAATCACCCCGGGTTGCACTACAACATCGGTCTGGCGCAGGAGCGCGAAGGGGACCTCGAGGCGGCCGCCGAATCCTTCGGTCGAGCGCTGCGCAGCCGCCCGGGCTGGATCGATGCGCTGAACAATCGCGGCGTGGTTCTCGATCGCCTCGGTCGTCTCGAGGAGGCACTGCGCTCCTATCAGGAAATCCTGCGCATCGATCCCGGCAACGCCATCGCCCACAATAATGCGGCCACGATCCAGATGAGACGCGGTGAGCTCGACGACGCCGTCGAGCACCTTCGCGAGGCCCTGAGGCTGAATCCCCGCTACGAGCACGCGGCGAGCAACCTGGTGCTGGTGCTCTCGGGTCGGGACGATCGCGACGACGTGCCCGAGATTCTGGCTGAGGTCGTCTCCGCGTTTCCCGACCGCGTCGACTTTCGGCGTGCACGCGCGGAGAGTCTCGCCGCGCGTGATCGGCTGTGGGATGCGGAAGAAGAGCTCGACACCGTCCTGCGGCTCGAGCCGGACGATCCGGCCGCGTTGCACGTGCTCGGACTCGTGTACTTCCGCACCGGCCGCGAGGACGAGGCCAAGGAGTGCTTTCGTCGGCTCGAGGCTGCGGATCCCGAGCACCAGCGCCACCGCCTCGACCTCGCGCGGTTCTTCGTATCCGAGGAGCGCTACGAGGAGGCGGCGCACGAGCTGAAGAACTACCTCGAGCGCGTGCCCGGCGACCCCGACGGTCACCTCATGCGGGCCGACATTCTCATCGCTCGGGGGAAGGTTGATACGGCCGTGCGCCTGCTGCAGAAGCTGCGCACCGACTTCCCGGAGCACGGCGCGGTGCTGTCCCACCTCGCACGTGCGTATCGGGCGCAGGGAGAGCGCGATCGGGCGCTCCGCTCCGCCGAGGAGCTCATCAGCCTGCAGGGCAATCGGGCCAATCCGGAGGATCTGTCGGCGATCAACGAGAGCCTCGCAATCTACGAGGATATCGTCAGTACCTATCAGGCCGACCACAACGAGGCCTGGCAACGCAACCTCGAGAAGCTCGGTGAGCTTGCCCGTGAGGCCGAGGAGAGCGGGGCCGAAGAGGTGAAAGCGGAACTGGAAATCGATGAGCTTGCCGGGCTGGAGGAGGACTCCATACCCATCCTCGACTTCACCGCCGAGCACTTCGAGCAGGACACGGAGGAAGACGAAGAGGAACCGGCCGAGGAGCCCGACTGGGAGGCCCTGGCGGCCCACCGGCACTATCCCTCGCTGTTGCGGATGGCCGAGGGTGAGCGCCGCGACTATGCGCCGCAGCCGCAGTCGCCCGCGACCGGAGCCGGAGCGCGCAGTTATCCGCCCCCCGAGCATCCCGGGGCATCTCCCTGGCACAATGACGCCGAGCCTCACTATCGTCAGCCGCCGCCTCCGCCGCCCTACCCTGCGCAGCCGCCGCCTCAGTACCCGCAGTATCCGCCGCCCGTGTACCCCCCGCCGCAGTATCCGCCGCCGCAGTATCCGCCGCCCCCGCAGACATATCACATACACCAGCACGCCGCTGCGCAACAGCAGGCGGCGCAGCCGTCGCAGCCGCCGCAAACCGGGAGCGGGGCGCCGCAGCACCCGTCGCAGCCGCCCGGGAGCGGGGCGCCGCCCCCGTCGTGGCCGGCGCCGACTTTCGTGTTTCATGCGCCGCCCGAGGGCGTGCAACCGCCGGAGCAAGAGCCGCCGCCGCAAGAGCCGTCGCCGGAGCAAGAGCCGCCGCCGGAGGAGGGGCCGTCGCCGGAGGAGGGGGGCGAGGAGACCGAAGCCGCAGCCGGGACCGGGGAAGTCCCCGAAGGCGCCGCAGAGCCGGAGGAGCCGGGGGAGCCGCCGGAGCCGCCGGAGCCTTGGGACCTGGCGCCGGAGGAGCCGCCGGAGGACGAGGAGTCCGGGGAGGACGAGGAGTCCGGCGAAGGCGAGGAACCGCTCGCGGACGAGTGGCAGCGGCGGGCC
>CAZWNS010000035.1:27142-28424 GCA_964635245.1 uncultured Spirochaetaceae bacterium | reverse complement strand
GCCATTGCAATCCTGCTCGCGCTCCTGGCCATGAGCGCCGGCGCGCAGGAGAGCGAGACGCTCGTCGCCTCCACGGTCTCGCCCGAGGAGCGCTACACCGCGCTCACCCGCTACAACCTCAGCCGCCACGAGGACGGCCGGTACCAGGGGCATGTCTACCGCGAAGTCCGCGGAACGCTCCGGCGCGCGGGGGCCGCGGGCGGCGCGGGCAACAGCGGCCGCGGCACCGCCGACGGGAGTAACACCGACGCCGCGACCGGCACCGCCGGCGCCGACGGCGTCCCCTACAACGGCGAGTTCTACGTCTTCGAGCAGACACGCCGCGATGCGCGGAACGTCGCCCGCCGTGTGGACCGGTCGGTGCCCGTGAACCTCGAGATGCTCTCCGACGGATCGATCCGCGTGCCCGACGGACAGCCCTTCCCCCTGCGCCGCGGCTTTCCCCGGATCCCCACCGACTCGGTGGAGGTCGGGGAGACCTGGGAAGCGCCGGGCGAGCTGGTGGTCGATCCCGACTGGACGGGCGCCTACACCCGCATCGGCTTTCTCGCCGCCTACAGCTACGACGGGCGTGAGGAGTATCAGGGACGGGAGGTGCACCGCATCACCGCCCGGTACGCAACGCGCTACCGCCAGGGCGACGACCCCACCGGGGACCCCGAGCTCGCACAGGTCTCGGGCGCTCACAACTCAACCATCCTCGTCGACGCCGACACGCTCAACCCCGTTCTTATCCGCGACCGCATCGAGGAGCACTACCGCTACGCCGGCGGCCGAAGCATCGCCTTCAGGGGCTTCGCCCTCACCTTCTACAGCACGCCGGTGGCGCTCGACCGACCGGGGCTCGTGGCGCAGATCGAGCGGGACCTCGAGGAGCGTGAGATCGAGGACGTCGAGGTCAGCGAGAATGATGAGGGGGTCCGCCTCTCACTTCGCGATATCCGATTCGTGGCAAACGAGGCAACGATCCTTCCCGAGGAGCGAGGTCGACTCGATGGGCTTGCCGACGCGCTTTCCGCGGTGCCCGAGCGCAGCTTTCTCGTGGTCGGGCACACCGCCGATATCGGACTGCCGGAGGCCCAGCAGGAGCTCTCCGTGCAACGGGCGCAGACGGTGGTCGACGAGCTCACCCGCCGCGGCATCGAGGCCGACAGGCTCATCTTCGAGGGGAGAGGCGGCACCGAGCCGCTGGCATCAAACGACACCGCGGCCGGACGGGCGCGAAACCGGCGGGTGGAGATTACCGTCCTGGAGTAGGCGGGCGCCGCCCTCGGCGCGCCGC
>CAZWNS010000035.1:24062-27042 GCA_964635245.1 uncultured Spirochaetaceae bacterium | reverse complement strand
CGGCCGACGCTCAGGCGAGGAGCTTCACCCGTGTGAGCACGTAATCGAGACTGTCGGACTGGATCTCAACGCGAAAGTAGTCCGTATCGCCGAGCCGGGTGGCGTTGTAGGGGCTGTACTTCAGATACTTCTGGCTGCGGCGGCGGTCGAACCAGTGCGCAAGAGAAATCTGCCCGGCGCCGTCTATCTCGAGCACGGTCATGCCCCGCTTGCCCACCACGCAACCGGAATTGAACAGGGTCGGTACCACGAGGTTTTCGTTGTAGAGACTCTCGCGGTCGCTCTCACGACCGTTCTGCCGCTGTATCTTCAACAGCTCTTCCTTGTAGGACCCGATGGCCGCCTCGATCCGCCGGCGTTTCTTGTCCCCGGATTTGGGGTACTTGCGAATGAGGCGCTCTATCTCGAACTTCAGTGAGTCCGACTTGGACATCGACTCGAACAGCGGTCGATGAGTGTGGCCGATTACCGCGAGGATCTTCCGGGCGGATGCAAAGGCGTACACCCGGCGCTCGGTTCGAAACTGTTTCTCCCTCTTCTGCGAAACGCCCCGGCTGTAGAGGCGAAGCGGCGTGGCGATGTAGCGAAGCACAAACCCGATGAGGCGGCTGTGCCGCAGGATGTGGGGAGAGATCTGGTGGCCGTGGAAGATGAAGATGTCGTTGTCGTGATAGTCGAGCCGCAGGGCCTCCTCGATATCGAAGTCCTCGGGCGTGTTGGTCGCGAGCTCCAGATCATGGTTCCCGACCAGCCGGTGAAGCCCGGTCTGCTGCTGAAAGCGGGCGAACAGGTCATAGATGTGTTCCCATCTTCGGCGGATCACATTGAGACGGTAGCGCTGCAACTCCTCGATGTCGCCGTTGAGCACCAGCTGAAAGCCCCCGCCGAGATAGTGCTCGCGCATCACCGTGGAGAACAGCTCGGCGTTTCGTCTGAATCCGTCCGACCGCCCACCGTCTCCCATGTGCAGGTCGCTGACGATGACGTAACGGTCACCGGTCGTCAGCCGCGTCTTCGGCGTGCGCTCGTAGAGCTCGCTCAGGTTCTTCTCGCACATCTCGTCGGCAGTCATGATTATCTCCGTGGTGCACCGTCCCCGTTAGTATTTCATTAGGAGCGCGGCACTACATTCGTTTCCCGCGAAACAGGCGCCGCTCCAGGCTGCGGCGGACGGCGCGGCCTGCGTTGCGCCCGGCTGCGCCGAATATGCCGCCGCCGGGGTGCATGCCCGCATTGGACAGAAAGAGTCCCTTAAGCGGCGTCTCGTAGCGGGCGAGCTCGGGGATAGGGCGAAACATGAACATCTGGTCGATGAGCATCTCCACGTGCATGACGTTCGCCCGCGGCATGTTGTGAAGCTCGGAGATAGTCTTCGGCGTCTGGATGTAGGTATCGAGCACCTTGTCGCTCGTGCCCGGCGCAAAGCGGTCTACCACGCCGAGAAGCTTCCTCGCCTCCCGCTCGGCGATCTCGTCCCAGCTGCCGCCGTCACGCAGCTTGTAGGGGTAATACTGCCCCCAGACGAACAGGAGCGCCTTTCCCTCGGGGGTGAGCGTGGGATCGACCTCGGAGAAGGTCATCCCGATAGCGGCGGGGTGCTCGGAGGGCAGGCCCTTGAGATAATCGGCGTAGGAGTCGTCGAGATACTGCGTGGAGGGACAGAGCAGCTGCAGTCCCTGCCTCACCTTTTCACTCGTCGATCCGGACACCCGATACTCCGGCGGGGAGTCGAGGGCGCTCCTGAGCACCATACCGAACCCGTTTCCTACCTGAATCTGCTCGATACGGCGCCGCAGCTCCGGTGGAGTCCACTCGGCGAGGAGCTCGAGGAAGGTCACCCAGACATGGGCGGCGGAGACCACCCGCTTCGCGGTGAACCGCGAGCCGTCGGCGGTCTCCACGCCGACCGCGCGGTCACCTTCGGTGAGAATGCGGGTGACCGGCATGTTGGTCCTGATCTCACCGCCGTGGTCCTCGATGTAGGCTTTCAGCGCCTGCGTGAGCATCCCCGACCCGCCGCGCGGTCGGGCGGGTCCGGCGAGATGGATCATCGAGTGCCAGCCGACGAACTCCGCCGACATCGCATCGATGGGCGGCGGGCCGCTCTGCGCGCCCCACCACGAGAGCGCGGCCCGCAGCTTGTCGCTCTCGAACATGTCGCGCACAAGACGCCCGTAGCTGTGCATGAGCTTCCGCATGAGGTCTTTTCGGTCCTGCTTACTCGCGTGAAGGCGTTTGAAGAACAGGCTTCTCGCCATGTTGGCGGGTGTCGGCTCCTGCAGGAACAGCTCGAAGACGGCCCTGTTGAGCGGCTGCCACTTGCGCACGAAATCCCGGTACGCCTCGGCGTCGCGCTCGCTGATCCGCGCAATGCTCTCGGCGGTCGCGTCGAGATCCTCGTGGAAATGAATGACGCTGCCGTCGTCGAAGGGGGCGCTCATGAAGGGATCGAGCGGGATGTACTCGAGGCCGTATTTCTCGAGCTCGAGCTCTTCGACGATCGGCGTGTGATGGATCATGAAGTGGAGCGAGCCGCCGACGTCCATCTTGAACCCGCCGAACATATCCCGCGTGCACACCGCACCACCGACGTCCTCCCGCCGCTCGAGCATGAGGACCTTGTGCCCCCACTTCGCAAGATAGGCGGCGGTGACCATCGCGTTGTGCCCGGTCCCTGCGAATACAACATCTGCATCCATGAGCAGCATCCCCTTTGCCGGCGTCGTGCGCTATCGATATCTTCTGGCCGATGCCAAAGGTACTAATTGCAGGCGGCGGCGTACACGGTACGTTTCTCTCCCACGCGCTCACCCGGACGGGCGCGCTGGATACCGACGATATTACCGTGCTCGACCCGCATCCGGAACCCCTCGAGGTATGGCGACGCCAGACACGAGCAACCGGCATGCGCTACCTGCGCTCGCCGAGCAGCCACAACCTCGACCTCGACTTCCGGGCGCTGCGGGAGTTCGCGCGCCGG
>CAZWNS010000035.1:6067-23962 GCA_964635245.1 uncultured Spirochaetaceae bacterium | reverse complement strand
CCCGGTCGCTCCCGCGCGGCCGGGGTGGCGCCGATCCCCGGGGTGGCGCCGATCCGCGCATCGTGCATGTCTTTGATCCGGACTTCGACCCCGGACGCTTCGAACAGGCCGCCGCTCCCGTTGTCGTCGGAGGCGGCGTCACGGCCGCCCAGGTTGCCTGCCACGCCGCCGAGCGCAGCGGCCGGCGGGTAGTGCTCCTCACGCGCGGACCGCTGCGTGTGCGGCAGTTCGACTCCGCACCGTGCTTTATCGGCCCGCGCTGCCTCGCCGCATTTCTCGCGGAGCCGACACCGGCGGCGCGGCGCAGATACATCGAGGAGGCCCGCTACCCGGGCACCATGCCCCGGGACGTGGAGCAGACCCTCCTCGCCGAAGAGCGCGTCGCGATCCTCGAGCGAGAGGTCACCGGAATCGAGCCGGCGGATACCGGGGCCGCGGCGGGAAGCAGGCTCAGGCTGCACCTGCGGGGAGAGGTGTCCCCGGTGGAGAGCGACCTCGTCGTGCTCGCAACAGGATTCGAGAGGCGGCTGCCGCTCTCACGCATCATCTCCGACCTCGCCCACCGCCACGACCTTCCCACCGGTCCCTCCGGCTCGCCCGTGCCCGACCGGTACCTGAGGTGGCACCCGCGCCTGCTCGTCACCGGGGCGCTCGGCGAGCTCGAGATCGGTCCGGCGGCGCCGAACATCATCGGCGCCCATCTCGCCGCACGGCGACTCGTGCCGTTCTTCCGGGGAGAGGGGGGGCGGCGGGACGTGGGGGCCCGGGCCTCGCGCCACGGCGCAGCCGATATCGCGTGGACGGCACTCGTCCACTACCTCGAGACCTGACCTCCGGGCGGGCTATACCGCCTCGAGGTCTTCTACCTGGGCCTGGTACTCGAGAATCGCGGTGCGAATGCTTGCAAACACGAGGGGGAAAACCACATTGTAGAAGTAGGCCCGATCGAGCATGTACTTCTTCCGGCTTTCGTAGTCGCGGAGAATACGCTCGCTTTCGGTGGTCATGAACTGGTCGTAGGACTGGAAGGGAGCGACGCGCTCGGCGCCGGCGTCAAAGGTCTTCACGTTGTCCTGGTAGCGACCAAGCCCCTGAAACAGCGTGTAGAGGCTGTACTCCCGGTTGACGAACTCCTCGATTGCCTCGGCGCTGCCGAGCTTCCGTTCCAGCACCTTGTGCTTGCGCGGGAAAATAAGCTCGAACATGTATGCTTTGCGCAGCTGAATGTCCTTCTCGACAAGCCCGTCCTCGATGGCGGCGGTCACGAACCGGTTTCCCCGATAGTACTTCAACAGGTCGATGATTTTGTCCGCACCGCTCTCACCCTTCTCGAGCAGCAGCTGTACCTGCGCGAGAATGGACTCGGGCAATCCCGGGGAAACCTGCACACTGTACGTGTCGAAGCGCGCCTGATTCTTGTCCTGCAGTAACACGTTGGAGAAGCGAAAGACCTCGCTCTTCTCTATGCTGCGGTAGTATCCGGAGTATGCCTCCGCCTCCCGGCGGAATCTCAGGTAGTACTCATCGGCAACGCGGGTGTCTTCCAGCACCTCATAGAAGTACCGCGATATGCGCAGCCCCCCGACGGGAGCGGTAGCCTCCATGCGCTTGGCTTCAATAACGGGCAGGCCCACGATGTCCCACTGTTTCGCACCGTCGGGACCGAAGTTCCCCACGGTCACGTCGCCGATATTCGCGCCGATACGCACGCGAATCTGGAACAGCGCGTTAAAGGCATCTGAAACCATCTGATCGGAGCGCAACCTGGAGATGATATCGAAGGCGCGCTCGAGCATCTTGCGGTTCTCGACGCTTTCACCCTTGCTGAAGAAGGCCTCGTCTGCCTTGTTGAAGCGCTCGGAGACGCGCTGGAGCTCGACGCAGGTGTAGAAGAGCTCCTGCGCGATGTAGCGCACCGCCGCATCGTCGTCGTGCGGAACATGCGGGTCGGTCGGGCCCCCGTAGTGGAACATGACGCTGTCGCCCTCGATCTTGTTGAGGTACCCGCCGTGACGCTTGAGGACGGCGTTGAACGCGGTGTACAGGCCGTTCAGTACCGCCTGGTTTTCCTGCGGACTGAGGAACTTCGAGATATAGGTGTAGTCGGCGATGTCGAGGAAGCCGATCCCCATCTTGGCGACTTCGGAGGTCTGGATGATGCCGCCGGCCTGCATGATCGAATCGACAAGTTGCTGAGGCAGGTAGTATTCCTCGATCTGCTTTCGCAGCCGGGACTCCCAATCCTCGCTGGTCTCGGTGCCCCGAGAAACGTGCGGATCGGCCATATGTGAGTATATCATATCAGGACGACGTGCGGTCTTCAATCCTGCGCGCCGCCGATTCCCCAGGTACGCAGCTTCCCCTCCCTCCCGCGGTAGGGCTATACTGCAGGCGGTGGCTTCGAGACGGCTCTTCCTTGCGGTTCATCTTTCAGAGCATCTGCGCGATCGCCTCGCCCGTCTGCAACACGTGCTCGCCGATCATGAGCCGGCTGTGCGCCGCGTGGCGGCGGAGAATCTCCACCTGACCCTCCACTTCCTCGGGAATACCGCCGATGACCGCATCGCTGCGGTGCGCGGGGCGATGTCACGCGCGCTGTCCGCCTTCGAACGCTTCGACGCGCGTGCGCGCGGGGCGGGATGTTTCCCCTCCGCCCGCAAACCGCGGGTCTTCTGGGCGGGCGTGGAGGACCCGACGGGCCGGCTTGCAGCGATTCACGCGTCGCTCGCACGCGAGCTCACCGCCCTCGGCTTCGAGCTCGACTCGCGCCGGTTCTCACCCCACATCACCATCGCTCACGCGCGGAAGCGTGCCGACAGGAGCGACCTCGTCGCTGCCGCCGCGGACCTCGCGGCATCAGCCGCGACACGGCTCGGGCCCCGGGGCACGCTCCTGCCGGTGCAGGCCGTCTCGCTCGTCGAAAGCGTCCTCGGCCGCGGGGGCCCGCAGTACACCGATGTCGAAGCGTTCGTGCTCGGAGCCGGGTCGGGCGCCGCTGCGGATGGAAGATAGCATCGGGACAGCAGACGTGTCGGCATAAAAAAAGTGCCCCTCACCGGAAGCCTGTGGTGCAGGGCTTCCGGCCGAGGGGCGAAAAACCCAAGGGAAAGGAGGTAAAAACCCTTGGGCCAACACGAAAAAGTCGCAATATGGAGGCAGAAAAAGACAACTGATTCACCTATAGAACAACAGAGATCAAGAAAGGTTACACATCGATATGCATACATCATGTACATTCGATCGATTTTCGGTATCCCGGCTATTCGGCTGCCCGGCTGAGCCTGTCGCGCAGCGCCCTGCCGATCCCCGAGGGAGGGGGCAGTTCGGCCAGGATCACCTCACATCCCTCCGCGTCGAAGAGATAGAAGCTGCGGTACAACCGCCGTGCGTAGTCCTCGAGGTCCGAGGCGAGTACTGTAACCGCCGGCCTCGTCGTGTACTCGCCGAGAAGCGGCGTGACGCCGATGTAGCCGAATCTTGTGCTCTCGAGGCTTCGCACGGCGCCGGGGAGCTCGGCGGCGGTCGCGGTCACAACGCGCGCCGTCGGCTGATAATGCGCATGGCGCATGCCCGGCGCCTCCGCGGGGCGGCGGCGTGCGGAGCCGGCAGAATCGCCGCCCCGCGCAGCGTCGGCGCCGCCGGCATCACCCGTACCGGCGAACGCCGCGATTGCCGCACCCCCGAGTACCTCGCCGATCATCTCCCGAGTGATCGCGCCTTCACGGAGCACCGTCACCTCCCGGCCGTCCACCCGCACGATAGTCGACTCGAGCCCGTGCTCACAGGCGCCGCCGTCGAGTATCGCGTCCACGCGGCCGTCCATCTGCGAGACGGCGGCCGGGAGGTCGGTCGGGCTCGGGCGGCCGGAGCGGTTCGCGCTCGGCGCGGCGACCGGCACGCCGGCGGCTTTCAGCAGCGCCTGTGCCACCGGGTGGGAGGGACAGCGCACCCCGACGGTATCGAGACCGGCGGTGACGACGTCCGGTATGCGCGGGCTCCGCGGAAGGATGACGGTGAGGGGGCCCGGAGAGAAGGCCTCGAAGAGGCGGCGCGCGGCCTGGGGCACGGCCCCTGCGACCTCGCCGAGCATGGCGGTGGTGGCGATATGAACGATGAGCGGATTGTCGGCCGGCCGGCCCTTTGCCGTGAAGATCGCCCGGCAGGCTTCGGCATCCCACGCACTCGCCCCGAGCCCGTACACGGTCTCGGTGGGGAAGACGAGAAGCCCGCCGCGGCGGATAACGCCCGCGGCTTCGCCGATCTGATGCGGCTCGAGGAACAGCGTGTGCATGTCGCAGACAGTATATCGAAAGAGCGCTGATGCGGCTGCCGGCAGCGCCTCAGGCAGCCGGCAGCGCCTCCGGCTGCCGGCCGCCCCTACACCTTCACGTAGACGATGCCGTCTTCCACTTTGGTCTCGTAGGTCTTCACCGGGCGGGTGGCCGGATAGTCCTTGACCCTGCCGGTGCGAATTTCGAACCGGGAGCCATGCTTGGGACAGTATACGTCCCCTCCCATGATCATCCCCTCGTGCAGGGGCGAATACTCATGGGAGCAGGAGTTGTCGGTGGCGTAGATGCCGTCCTCGAGCTTGTAGATGCAGATCTCTTTGCGCCGGTAGACGAACTTGTAGGTCGTCTTGAAGTCCTCGACCCGTACCGCCTCTCTCCACTTGGCCATGCTACTCCTCGTCGTCCTCCTCGGCGAGGAGGCGCTCTTCCACTTCGTTTCGGAGCTCTTCCCGCACGATCGCGGGGGCCCGGGAGATGAGCTCTTCGAAGAAGCCCAGCACGAGCATCACGCGTGCCTCGGTCGGGTTGTACCCGCGGGTGAGGAGATAGAAGAGCTGGCGCTGGTCGATGCGCCCGGTGGTGGAGCCGTGGCTGCACTTCACGTCGTCGGTGTTGATCTGCAGGCTCGGAATGGAGTCCGATCGCGCGCCGTCATTGAGGATGAGGTTGTTGTTGGTCAGGTAGGCGTCGGTCTGCGGCGCGTCGTGGTCGACCTTGATGAGCCCCTGGTAGACGCTGCGTGCTTCGTCCTTGACGGCGCCCTTGTAGAAGGTCCGGCTTCCGGTATGGTGTCCCCGGTGATCCTGCACGGTGCGGAGGTCCATGTGCTGGTCCTCCCGGCCGAAGTAGATGCCGTCGATGAGCGCGTCCGCACCCTGCTCCGCGAGAATCACGTCGAAGCGGAACTTGGAGAACAAGCCGCCGAAAGAGCTCACGAAGTGATGGAGATGGGCGTCGCGGCCGACGCGGCCGAAGCCGTTGCTGACGGTGCTCGAGTCGATGTTGAGGTCGTGACGGGCGAAAAAGCCGAGTCTGCCGCCGGCACCGACCTCGAGGTCCACGCCGTCGGAGAGAAAGACCTCACCCTCCTCCTCGGCACCGCGCACCTGCTCGATGAGCGTGGCGTCGGCGCCCTCGCCGACGACGCCTACGACGTGCGGCAGGGAGAACCGGCCGTCGCCGCGCTCGGAGAACTCCACAACAAAGGGCTCTTCCACTATGACCGAGGCGGGCACGTAGAGCACGACGCCGTGGGTCCATGCGCTGTAATGAAACGGAAACGTGCGGTTCTCGTCCCACGCCGCGCTTCCGCCGAGCAGGCGCCGGATCGCGTCTACCGCACCTTCGCTCACCTCTTCACCGGCGCGGACGCGCTTGAGCAGGTGCTCGAGGGAGTCGAACACGACGCCGCGACGGGCGAGCTCACGCGAGAGCGCAATACCCCTGCACGCCGGGCCGTCGAACTCGATGCGCCCCGCCACGCCCTCGGGCAACTCACTCTGCGGTGCCGCGGCATCCGGCGCCCCGGCGAACTCGTATGAGTCGAAATCGTAGTTGCCGATATCCGAGCGGCGCCACTCCTCTTCCTGAGGCGTGGGCCAGTCCATGCGGTCAAAATTTCCGAGGGCGGCACGCCGGATGTCGATCATCCAGGCGGGCTCGTCCCTTGTCTCAACAAACTTGTGGATGTCCCCCGTTCCCGTGAACGCCGGGGCTACGCGACTCGAGTCCATGATATGCTCAGTTCCTTTCCGTCAGCCGACCGAGCCCTCCATTTCGAGCTCGATGAGTCGGTTCAATTCGACAGCGTACTCCATGGGCAACTGCTTCACAAGCGGCTCGAGGAAGCCGTTGACGATCATCATCGAGGCCTCATTCTCGTCGAAGCCCCGGCTCATCAGGTAGAAGAGCTGCTCCTCGGAGATCTTCGAGACTTTGGCCTCGTGCTCGATGGTGACATCGTCGGACTTGATGTCCATATAGGGATAGGTGTTGCTCGTGGAGTTTTCGTCGAGAAGCAGGGCGTCGCACACGACGTGCGAGCGGGCCTGTTCGACATCCTCCTCGACCTTGATCTGCCCGCGGTAGCTGGCCGTCCCGCCGTCCTTGCTGATGGACTTGGAGGTAATGACCGAGCTCGTGTTGTCGGCCGCGTGGACGATCTTCCCGCCGGTGTCCTGCTCCTGCCCCTTGCCGGCGAAGGCGATGGAGAGCACCTCACCGTGAGCGCGCTCGCCGATGAGCATGACCGAGGGGTACTTCATGGTGCGCTTGCTGCCGATGTTGCCGTCGACCCATTCCACGGTGGCGTTTTCGTGAGCCACCGCCCGCTTGGTCACCAGATTGTAGACGTTGCTCGACCAGTTCTGGATGGTGGTGTAGCGCACCCGCGCGTTCGGCATTGCGATGATCTCCACAACCGCCGAGTGCAGCGAGTCGGTGGTGTAGATCGGGGCGGTACAACCCTCGACGTAGTGCACGAAGGCCCCTTCGTCGGCGATGATAAGGGTACGCTCGAACTGCCCGAAGTTCTGCGAGTTTATGCGGAAATACGCCTGCAGCGGGATATCCACTTCAACGCCGGGGGGCACGTAGATGAAGCTCCCGCCCGACCACACCGAGCTGTTGAGCGCCGCGAACTTGTTGTCGTTGTAGGGGATGACCGTGCCGAAGTACTTCTGCACGATCTCCGGATACTCGCGCACGGCGGTCTCGGGGTCGCTGAAGATGACCCCCTTGTCCTCGAGCCGCTTCTGTATGTTGTGATACACCACCTCCGAATCGTACTGCGCGCCGACGCCGGCGAGATACTTCTTCTCCGCCTCGGGGATACCGATGCGGTCGAAGGTTTCCCTGATCTCGGCGGGGACGTCGTCCCAGCTTCGGCTCTGCCGTTCGGAGGGCTTTATGTAGTAGAAGATATCGTCGAAGTCGATGTCCGATAGATCGGCTCCCCAGTTCGGCATGGGCCGCTCCCGGAACGCCTCGAGGGACTGCAGCCTGAAGCGCCGCATCCAGTCGGGCTCGCCCTTGTGATCGGAGATGGCATGGATGATCTCCTCATCGAGGCCCTTGCGCGACTTGAAGACCGAGGTGTCGGGATAGTGAAATCCGTATTTGTATTCACCTATATCAACCGCCTGTGGCTGGCTGCTCATGTGCTTCCTCCTCGATTCCGTACTGTTGTTTCACCCACTCGTAGCCCTTCTCTTCGAGGGTCTCCACGAGATCGTGTCCACCGGATGTAATGACGCGGCCGCGGTACATGATGTGCACGTAGTCAGGCTTGATGTAGTTGAGTATGCGTTGATAGTGCGTGATGATCAGCGCACCGAAGTCTTTGCCGCGCATCTTGTTGACACCGTTCGACACGACCTTCAGCGCGTCGATGTCGAGGCCGGAGTCGGTTTCGTCGAGTATGGCAAACTCGGGTGCAAGCATGAGAAGCTGCAGGATCTCCATCCGCTTCTTCTCGCCGCCCGAGAACCCTTCGTTGAGATATCGATTTATGAACTGGTCGTCTATCTCCATAAAGGCCATCATCTCACGCATGCGCTTGATGAACTGCTTCGCGTTGAAAGCCTCCTCACCAAAGCGAATCTCCGCCGCCCGCTTGAGAAATCTGCCGACGGTAACTCCGGAGATCTCCACGGGGTACTGGAAGGCCATGAACAGCCCCAGACGGGCCCGCTCGTGCGGCTCGAGCTCGAGGATGTTCTCGCCGTTGACGAGCACCTCGCCTCCGGTGACTTCGTAGCTCGGATGGCCGAAAACGACGTTGGTCAGCGTGCTCTTGCCGGAGCCGTTGGGGCCCATGAGGGCGTGAATTTCGCCGGCCTTGAGGGTGAGATCCACCCCTTTCAATATGGGCGTGCCTTCAATGGACGCCTGCAGATTCCTGATTTGAAGTTCCATTCAGCTTCCTCCGCGGTTGTGCGTGACGATGATCAGATGGGCAGTCCGAGGTCGAGTTTCGCCTCTTCGCTCATGAACTCCACGGTCCACGGCGGGTCCCAGACCAGATTGGCATGCACGGTATCCACGCCGGTGGCCTCGCGGACCGCCTGCCGTATGTCGTTTGTAATCATGTCTCCCAGCGGGCAGCCGGGCGAGGTGAGCGTGAACTCGACCTCGATCGCATCGTCGGTAACCTCGACGTTGTAGACCAAACCGAGATCGACGATATTCAAGCCGATTTCCGGGTCGATTACTCTTTTGAGAGCCTCGAGGACTCCGCCTTTGGACGCCATGGCCCCTCCTCTCTTAATGTGAGCAAGGTACTCAAGAATAGCTGTAAGATCAAGGCTGCCATCCTCCTGGACACTCCGGCCGCCTCCCCGGTAAGGTACCAAGAAATGGGCGAAACACCAAATCGCCGCGGCGCGATGCTTCTCCTCGCTCACCCCGACGAGCGCAGTCTCAATCATGCCGTCGCGGAAACCGCCGCCGAGGCGGTTCGTGCCGCAGGCGTGGAGCTGTTCTTCCACGACCTGTACGCCGAGGGCTTCGAGGCGGTGCTTTCGAAGGAGGAAATGCTGCGGCGGTTCAGCTTCGATGAGGCGGTGCAGCGCTATGCAGGAGAGCTGCGCCGGGCGCAGCTTCTCATCGTTGTGCATCCGGACTGGTGGGGGCAACCGCCCGCCGTCCTCAAAGGCTGGCTCGATCGGGTACTCAGGCCGGGCGTTGCCTACGACTACCGTGGAGAGGAGTTTATGGAGAAGCACCGGGTCCCGCTGCTGACGGGGATGAGGGCGCTGGTGTTCGCCACGAGTGACGCGGTACGTCCCCCGGCCGCATCGCCGCTCGAGCGCACGTGGCGGGAGAACGTCTTCGAGTTTTGCGGGATAGGCCCCTCCGAGATCACCATATTCTACGAAGTGCGCGCGGCCTCCCGCCGTACACGAACGCACTGGCTGCAGTCGGCAGCAGATGCCGTTCGGCGCTACGCCGCCGAGCCGGCCCACCGGTGACGCTCTGCGTCCATCACCTGTATACTTGAGCCGGAGAAAGGGGAACACATGAAACGAGTCCTCGTGTATCGGCACGCGAAGACCGAGAAGACGCGCGAGAACACGTCCGATTTCGTACGAGAGCTCACCGAGGAGGGCGAGCGACAGGCGAAGAGCATCGGCCGCATCCTCTCCCGGCAGGACCTCGTGCCCCAGCTCATCGTGACATCGGACGCGGTGCGCGCGGTTCAGACTGCGGAGCTTACCCGTGAGGAAGGCGGGTTCGAGGTGACTATCCGGGAGCGCGAAGAGCTCTACGGCGCGGATGCCGGCGACTACATGTCGGTCCTGCGCGAGCAGGACGACAGCTACAGCACCATCATGGTCGTCGGACATAATCCCGCCGTCGAAGACCTCCTCGGCGCGATCGTCCGGAAGGATATCACCATGAAGACAGGATGGGTCGCCGTACTCGACTTCGACGTTTCGGCCTGGGAAGAGCTCGGAGAGGGCGCGCCTGGTCGTGTAGAGAAGATCCTTCATCCCGAACCGTGAAACGACGCAGACTGCTCGGACAGACATTTCGCCATCCCCGTCGAATCCGTGAGATTGTCGGCACGTTCGTGCGCCACGGCTTGTGGGACTGGCTCGAGCTCATGCGGCTCGACCGCATCTTCCCCTTCGTCCGCCGTCTCCCGAACTGGCGCGGCGAGAGTCCCCGGACCGAGCAGGAACGATGGCGCAGTATCCGCAACGCCCTCGAGGAGCTCGGTCCGACGTTCATCAAGCTCGGGCAGATCGTCAGCAATCGCACCGATCTGCTACCCGGCGGTCTGGTGCAGGAGCTCACCCACCTGCAGGACGACGTTCCCCCGTTTACCTCCGAGGCGGCGCGCCGCATCATCGAGGAGGATCTCGGTGTCGACCTCGGCGAGATCTTCGATCAATTCGCCGACACGCCGCAGGCAAGCGCCTCGATCGCCCAGGTGCACCGCGCGAGGCTGAAGGACGGCGCCACCGTCGCGGTGAAGGTGCAGCGCCCCGACATCGAAGAGATCATTGCAACCGACGTGGAGATTATCTCCGTCCTCGCCGCGCTCGCCGAGCGCTACATCCCGCGGACCCGCCTGTTCAGCCCGGTGGAGCTCGTCGACGAGTTTCGGCGGACCATAGAGCTCGAGCTCGACTTCACCACCGAGCGGGAGAACACCGATCGATTCCGGGACATGTACCACGACGGTACGAACCTGTACGTGCCGAAGACCTATCGCGAGCTCTCGAGCCCGCGCGTCATCACCATGGAGTACATCCACGGCGCTCGCCTCTCGGAGGTGGTGGCCGACACCTCGGGGCGCTGGGACAAGACGCACATCGCCCGCAAGGCGGCGGACATGATGCTCGAGCAGATCTACGTGAAGGGTTTCTTCCACGCGGATCCCCATCCGGGTAACGTGCTCATCCTCGGCGCCGACACGATCTGTCTGCTCGACTTCGGCATCATGGGCCGCGTGCGCCCCAGACAGCGGGAGTATCTGAGCGAAATGATGATCGGTTCGGTAAACCGCGACCCCTCCCGTGTCACCGACGCCATGCTTCGCCTCACCCACCGGGGAACGGAGCTGGTGTCGATTGAGGCGCTCGAGGACGACATATACGACCTCATCGACCACTATGCCGATATCGCCTTCGGCGACATCGACATCACCGGCTTCCTCAGCCGCCTCATCCAGCTCGTCGTTCGCCACGGCCTGAAGATCCCCAGCAACCTCATGCTCATCACGAAGACGCTGCTCTCCATAGAGGGCCTCGGGGTGAATCTCTCGCCGCAGTTCGACTTCCTGCAGGTCTATGAGCCCTTCGCGCGAAAGCTCCTAGCGCGCCGATTCGAGCCGAAACACCTCCTCGAAGAGGCCCGGGAGGTGGGGCAGGACTTCGGCGATTTTCTGCGGGACTTTCCGCTCGATGCCCGTGACGTGCTCAAGCAGGTCAAGGGCGGTAAGCTCAAGCTCGGCTTCCGGGTGACCGGGCTCGAGCCTCTGCGCAACACCCTCGACACCATCAGCTACCGCCTCGTCTTCGGCCTGCTCGTCGCCTCGCTTCTGGTGAGCTCGTCGCTGGTGATACAGGCGGGGGTACCGCCGTTCGTGGGCGGAATCTCGGTGTTCGGGTTGGTAGGCTACGGGATTGCGGGCGTCATCTCGGTGGGCTTCCTCGTGGCCATCGCCGTTCGGGTCTTCCGGCGCTGATCGGCCGGCAGCGCTCCCGCGCTCCCGGCCCGCGGGCGGCAGCGCTTGCGGGCTCAGCCGGTGGTGTGGTGCAGTCGTATGAGGCGCCGCGACAGCAGGCGGGCGAGAAAGAGCCCGTACTGGGGCCGCTCCTTTATCGCGTTTATGAAGCGCTTCTTGCTGATGCGGATGAGGGTGCCGGGTTGCGCCGCGCGAACGGTGGCCGAGCGACGATTGTTGAGCAGAAACGACATCTCTCCGAGAAACACGTCGGCCGGCGTGAGCCGGCTTATCACTTCGCCGTCGACGATGATATCGAAGCTCCCCGAGACGATGTAGAACAGGTGGCTCGAGCGGTCGCCCTGCGAGAACACGACGTCCCCGGCACCGAATGAGACTTCCTCCGAATCGTTGAAGAACTCCGGCACGCTGAGCTCTTCCTCCCGACGGTGCTCGAGATCGAATCGCACCTCGTTGCCGACCTCGTTGAAGGTGAGGCCGGAGAGGTAGTGAGAGGCCATGAAAATGCCCCGTCCATGCACCTCGTCGAGCCCGTCTTCGCCCATAAGCGTCTGAAAGCTCTTCCAGTCGAAGCCCTCCCCTTCATCGCGGATGGTGAAGCTCGAAGAATCGGGTCGAATCCGGTAGCTCAGATACACCTTCTTTCGACCGATATCGGGGTCGTCGTTTCGTTCGCGGATGAGGACGAGCGGATCGCCGCCGGCGGACATGTAGCGGGATTTCTCCTCGAAGCTGATGCGGCAGTTGCCGTGCTCGACGGCGTTCATGAGCAGCTCCATGAGCCCCACGTGGAAACGCTCCTTCTGCTCGAAGTCGATGAGCCGGGCGTTGAACAGAAAATTCGAGAGCAGGTTCGAGTATGTGGTCAGGTCGAAGGGGTCGTTGTCGAGAACGAAGGTGCCCGAGACGTTGGCGTCGAGCAGCACGTGAATATCACGCTGGTAGAAAATGTGCTCGTTTGCCCTGAGAATCCGCAGCAGGCGGGGAAAGTATGAGGCAAGGCGACCGCTGGTGATGATCGCGAGGAGGTTGAGCTCGCGAATGCCGTCGGTGCGCACACAGGACACGTCGGGATCGTACACCAGTACGAGGGAGCCCTGGTGTAACCACGGGTCGTGGCTGACCGCGTCGAGCACGCGATTGACGTCGAGCTCGGGGTCGCTGCAGTTTACGACGTTGAGCTCGGGAAACTCGTAGTTGAGGTACTCGATGCTGTCCTCTACGCTGCGGAGGAACTCGGGTTCGAAGTAGTACTGGAACTCGGCGCAGCTTTCATCGATAATGCCGTTCAGCGAGGTGTCGGTGGAAATGACCGCTACACGCTTCGACTCGGAAGGATCGGATCTGTGAAAAGACATCAGGTACTCTTTTTGATCAGCTTCGCGTTGGTCGCACTCGCCATCATCCTCTCCATCGTCCTGACAGTACAGGTGCGGCGGCTGAGCTATGTATCCGCGCCGGTGCGAATCACCAGCACCGTCCCGGCCGAGGGAATGCCGAGGTAGTAGAGGTCGTCTCGTCGGGCTATTGCCCAGTCTATCGCGTCCGACTCCCCGTCGGCAGCCGCCGAGATGGTCTGCACCGGCTCGGCGCGGAAGGAGCGCAGGGCCTCGAGCGCCTCGGAGGTATCCAGAACACGTGGCGGCTCGTCGTTCGGGAACGCGGTGTAGATATGCGCGGTGGTCAGCGATCGCTCGACGGTGAGCACGAGCTGTTCCTCCGCGTTGCGGAAGCGCGCGACGTCCCCGTCCCACTCGGCCTCTATCTCCATCGTGAGCTCGGTGTCCTCGAGCACGTCCACGGAGAACGCCCCGGCGTCACCGGGCACGATCTCCAGCGCCAGGATCATTGCGAAGATGAGCTCAAGCGGCACGGCGTCCCCTCACTCCTGAATTGATGCGGTACATCCACCCCTCCTCCAGTATATCGGCGTCGGCACCGAAAAATAAACGGCCTCCGCTCGTTTGCGGAGGCCGCACACCCATTCACGGGCGAGTTGGTTCTACTCACCCTGTATTTTGATCTGTCGGGGCTTTGCCTCCGGCAGCTTTTTGATGTCGAGATAGAGAATGCCGCTCTTGAACCGCGCCTCGATATTCGAGCGGTCGGCGTCCCTGGGCAGGACGAAGCTTCTGCGATACTCCCTCGGCGCGCGCTCGCGAATGAGGTAGCGACGCTGATCGTCACCCTCCTCCGCGCGGGCTGCGGTAATGGTGAGCAGGGTGTCCTCGACGCGGACATCCACATCGGACTCGTTCAATCCCGGCAACTCCGCCTCGAGCAGGTAGCCGTCGTCGTGCTCGGAGACGTTTACCAGCGGCTGACGGGTGTTCCACACCGCCGCCTCATTGAACACCGAGTTGTACAGGCGGTCGAAGTCCTTCTCTCGGGTGCCGTGACCGTTCGGGCGGGTGCGTACCATGTATCTCATTATCGTGCCTCCTTACGGATCGTGTATAGTCGATAATGATTTAGCAAGTAACGTGCCAAGCACAGCCGGAGCGGCGCGGAGCTGACCCCGGGCACCGCCGTACCGGTCGGTGAACGACAAATTGCGGTATAATTTCTTACAATGAAAAGAATAATGACGATACGCGCCCATCCCCCCGAGCGCGTGGCGGCGCCCAGTCGGCCGTGGGAGGGCGGATTGCTGCCGGCACGGAGCCTCGCGCCCGGCGGGGCAACGGCGCGAAGGGACGCACATCGCCGCTGAACGCCCGCGTCAATGGTTCATATTGACACATACACCGCACCACGAGCCGCTGCAGCGCGACCGGGAGATCCGCGGCCGCCGGGCGCGTCGCGCCTCAGAGGTGCCGCTACCCGATGAGCTTCTTTACCACAGCGAGAAGTTTATCCTGGTCGAAGGGCTTCACAATCCAGCCGGTCGCGCCGGCCGCCTTCCCCTCCTCCATCTTCGAGCTCTGCGATTCGGTGGTGAGCACCACGATGGGGGTAAACTTGTAGTCGGGATTCTCGCGAACCTTTGCCGTGAGTCCGATTCCGTCGAGGTTCGGCATGTTCACGTCGGTTATGATCAGGTCGAAGGAGCCGCCTCCGAGCTTCTCCAGGGCATCGAGACCGTCTTCCGCCTGCGTCACGCCGTATCCCGCCTGGTCGAGAATGAAGGACACGCTCTGGCGGATCGCCGACGAATCATCAACAACGAGCACGCTCTTGGACATCAATCGCCTCCGTCCCCAGTGTAAACAACATCTCCAAAGCGTTCAATAGCTTTAGCCCGACATTTTGCCGTTCCGAGGGCCCGGCTTATCCACGATCCGAACGGTCGTCGCCTGCAGCCCCTTCTCGCCTATTTCCTCAGTATGGCGCACACCGGTGCCCACCGCAAGGCGGTCGAAGCCGTTGTTGACCACGCTGTTTCGGTGAAAGTAGACATCCCGCCCTTCGAGGGTCTTCAGGAAGCCGAAGTCCTCGTCGGGAACAAGGCGATGCACGATCGCGGTGGTCTCCTGGGCCGGATGGCGCTTCTCCTCACCTGCCTGTCGCGCATTGAGCTCACGCAACTGCCGACGAGCATCGTCGAAGGTGTCGAGAATGACGGTCTGGAGCTCTTCGTGCATCTCGCCATGCCCCGGCTCTCGACGCGCGACGAGCTCGTGCTTCGGCGGGACGGTCATGTCGATGCGTACCCGGTAGGGGCTGCCGCTCTTGAGGTGCTTCTGCGGCTGCTCCACGCTCACACGGCAGCTCGAAACATGGTCGTTGACATCCTCGAGGGACTCCGCTTCCCGGCGAATCAGCTCTTCGAGGTTCTGCGTCTTTCGGATTTTCCGGAACGAAATCTCCAATGGTACGTTCATAGTGCCTTCCTTTCTCCGCTCTGAAGTTCGGGGTTACAGATGATCGGCTAACCACGCAAGCGTCAGGTCGGCGACACGATCGAGGGCTCCCGGCTCCTCGAAACGGGGGCCGGCCCCCGGCACCACCTCAAGGGCACTGACGCCGCCGAGTCGTACACGCGCGTCTTCGTTGAGCTTGAGAACCTCCGCATCGTTCTCACCGACGATGAAGAGCGTAGGCGCCGTCACGCGATTCAGATGCTCCATCGACAGGTCCGGCCGCCCGTCGCGGGAAACGACACAGCGAACCAGATACCCCGCATCCTCGGACGTAAGCTCGGCGACCGCCCGCAACGCCCCCGCGGCGCCGGTATGGGATCCGAACAGACCGATCCGCAGCCCCTTCGAGGGGGCGTACTGCATCGCCCAGCGGATGACCGAAAGCAAGCGGGCGGTGATTCGCTCGATGTCGAAACGCGCGGCGTAGCTCCTGTCTTCTTCCTCGGTCAGGAGGTCGCACAGCAGAGAGCCGTACCCGCCCTCCACCAGGCGGTCGGAGATGGAGCAATTGCGCGGGCTATGCCGGCTGGAGCCGCTTCCGTGAACGAATATGACAAGACCCTGCGCATGCTTCGGAACTCGCAGATCGGCGGGCAACTCAACATCGCCCGCAGGAACCTCTACGTTCTCCCGGTGTGCCGTGTGCGGTTCCTTCATGCTTGAAGCGTACAAAGCGACACCGGCGGTGAGAATAGCCCAACAGGGCTATGCGAAGGACTGAAGGAGGGCGGTGAGTATGCGCCAGATGCGATCGATACTCGGGATGTAGAGTCGCTCATCGGGCGAATGCGCACCCTCGAGCGTCGGGCCCATCGAGACCATGTCCATGCCCTCGTGCTTCGCTCCGATGACCCCCGCCTCGAGCCCCGCGTGAATGGCTTCGACCCTGGGCTCCGTCCCCGTCACCTCGGCGAATACACGGCGCGTGCGGGCGAGAAGCTCCGAGTCCAGGTTGGGGGTCCATGCGGGGTATTCGCTTTCGCGACTCGTCGTCGCTCCGGCGAGCCGGGCCGCCGCCTCTATCTTTTCGCTCTCGGCTTCGAGCTGCGAGGGTACGGAGCTCCGCTGGCTCACAAGCAGGGACAACTCCTCGGCGCCGAGCTCTACGGTGGCGAGGTTCGCCGAGGTTTCCACGAGCCCCTCGATGTCGTCGGACATCCGAAACACCCCGTGCGGCATTGTGAGCAGCAGAGCGATGACCCGTGAGGAGTCCGCGGCGCTGAGGGCACCGCCCTCCGAGACCGCGTCCGGCTCTTCGGTGCCCGCCTTGATATACAGATGCGGGTCCTCGAGCCGCTGCTCGGCCTGTACGGTTCGCTCGAAGGCCCCGAGGCAATCGCCGACCGCCGCGGCCTTCCCGTCCGGGACGACGACGGTGGCCGCCGCATCCCGCGGAATCGCATTGTGCGCGGTGCCGCCGGCGAGGGCGTGGAGGCGCACGTCGGTAATCTTCTCGATTTCTCTGAGCGCCCGCGCGAGGATCACGTTCGCATTGGCGAGGTTTCGCCTGATGTCCATTCCGGAATGCCCGCCCGAGAGCCCACCGACCTCGATTTCGAGCACCGTCGAACCCTCGGCGCCGGACTCACGCTTGAGCGGGAGACGGACGCCGGTGTTGCGGCCGCCGGCGCAGCCGACGGTGAGGGTATCGTCCTCCTCGGAATCCAGGTTGAGCAGGATCCGTCCCTTCAGGCTGTTCTCCTCGAGCTCGAGCGCCCCGGTGAGACCGGTTTCCTCGTCGACGGTGAACAGAAGCTCCAGCGGCGGATGGGCGACATCGGGATCCTCGGCTATCCGCATGGCGAGGGCGAGGGCGATTCCGTTGTCCGCGCCGAGGGTGGTGCCGTCCGCCCGCAGCCAGTCTCCGTCGTAGACGAGGCGGATGGGGTCCTTCGAGAAGTCGTGCTCCACCTCGGGGCGCTTCTCGCATACCATGTCCATGTGCCCCTGCAGCACCACCGTCGGGGCCGATTCCATGCCGGCCGTGGCGGGTACCTCGATGATGAGGTTTCCCACCCGGTCCGTGCGGTACTCGAATCCCGCGTCGGCCGCCCAGCGGGAAAGCCAATCCCGGATCCGCTCTTCCTTTTTCGACTGCCGTGGAACGGCGTTTATCTTCTCGAATATATCGAGCACTGCCCTGGTCTTCTCGTTCATGTGATCCTCGACTCCGCTTCGGTGGTGTGTTCGTCTCTCATCCTATCCGATGCACGGGCGCACTGCAATCTCGCGTGTGCCGCCTCGGCCCTGCGTTGACACCGTGGCGGCAGCTGCGTAGCTTTGGCTCACCGTGCAGCATGCCCTACTCGGAAAAACTCCTGCCGCTCTCACAGCCCTGGCCCGTGAGCTCGGCATGCCCGCCTACCGCGGTGCCCAGCTCGCGGCGTGGCTCTACCACCGCCACGCCCGCTCTCTCGAGGAGATGACAAGCCTCTCCAAACAGGACCGCGCCCGCCTGGGCGCGGAATGGACGCCGGGGCACGTCGCACCCACGACCCGACTCGAGTCGGCCGACGGGACCTTGAAGTACGCCTTTCCCGTCGGC
>CAZWNS010000035.1:0-5967 GCA_964635245.1 uncultured Spirochaetaceae bacterium | reverse complement strand
GGCGGTGCCCCAGGCGCGGGCGGCGCGGGCAACGCGGGGGCCCCGCCGCGGCACATCGTTGAGACCACGGTGATTCCCGACGGACCACGGCGGACGCTGTGCCTCTCCACGCAGGTGGGCTGCGCCCGGGGCTGCGCGATCTGCGCCACCGGTACCCTCGGCCTCCGCGGAAACCTCTCGGCCGGCGAAATCGTCAACCAGCTCGAAAGCCTCCCCGAGCGCGAGGCGATCACCAATATCGTCTACATGGGCATGGGCGAGCCGCTCGACAACATCGACGCGGTGCTCGAAAGCCTCGAGGTCTTTACCGCGGAGGGCGGCTATGCGATGAGCCCCCGACGGATCACCGTCTCGACCATCGGCATCCACCGCGCCCTCGAGCGCCTGCTGTCCGAGAGCGAGGCGCACGTAGCGGTGAGCCTCCACTCTCCCTTTCCCGCCGAACGAGCCGAGCTCGTCCCCGCCGAGCAAAGCAATCCCATTGCCGGGACCCTCGAGATCCTGCGCCGGCGCAGGTGGGACGGGCAACGGCGGCTGTCGTTCGAATACGCGCTCATCGACGGGCGAAACGACACCACGGCGCACGCAACGGCCACAGCCCGTCTGATTGCCGGTCTCCCGGCGCTCGTGAATCTGATCCCGGTGAATCCCGCCGCGAATCTCGGCTTCTCGCCGCCGAAACCGGCCCGGATCGACACCTTTGCCCGCCGGCTGAGCGAGGCGGGCGTGCGCACCACGGTGCGCACCTCGCGGGGCGCCGACATCGAGGCCGCGTGCGGGCTTCTCGCAGGCCGCGGTCCGTCGGACGGCTGAACGGCGAGGGCGTGGGGCCGGTGCGCGGGCGCCTGCCGGCTTCCACGAGCGCCGCGGTTCTGCTACTATTCCGTCTCGATATGGAGACGAGAAGGGACGAGCTTCCCGAACAGCTGAGCCCCTCGGAAATCCGCTACACCAGCGGCGGCGCCGTCGAGGAGATCTTCAACAGCCTCACCCACGCCATGGGCGCCGGGCTTGCCGTCGCCGGGCTCGTCGCGCTTCTGGTCATTGCCGGAGATGATCCCTCACCGTGGAAGTACGTGGGCTTCAGCATCTACGGGGCCACGCAGATCATGCTCTACCTCTCCTCGGCGCTGCTGCACAGCTTTGCCGCCCTTCCCCGCGTGCGCTACTACCTCGCCGTCATCGATCAGGCCTTCATCTATCTGTTGATTGCCGGGACCTATACGCCGGTCACGCTCCTTGCCATTCGCGGCCCGTGGGGATGGACCATATTCGGCATCGTGTGGGGCCTCGCGCTCGTCGGTGTGCTGCTGCGCGTCCGGGTCCTCAGGGGATATCACCTTGCCGCGGACCTCCTCTACGTGCCGATGGGCTGGCTCATCGTGATTGCCGCGCGGCCCCTCATGGAGGCCGTCCCGACCAGCTTCGTCGTGTGGGCGCTGGCCGGCGGCCTCTCCTACACCGTGGGAGTGGTCTTTTACGCCTGGCACCGCCTGCCGTTCAACCACACCATCTGGCACTTCTTCGTGCTCGCCGGAAGCGTCTGCTTCTACGTCGCCTTCACTCTGCACCTCGCATGAGACGGGCAAACTCCGCACCGATGTAGGTGGTGATGCGCGACGCCGCCTCTCGCGTGCCCGGCTGCCGCACACGCGTGCCGCGCGGGTCGGAGGCGCCGGTGTCGGGGCCGTCAGCCGCAAACTCTTCCACCGAGACCGGCCTGCCCGCTCGCACCACGGCCTCCCGCCCCTTGATGCGCATCCGCCCGGCAATGGTGCCGCCGAGGAGTCGGTTCACCACGTCCTGCAGATTGACCGCATACTCGACCAGTCGCTCGAAGGGCCCCTCGGGGCTGATGTAGGCGGGATCGAGGTACTCGAGCACGTCCACGAGCTCCATGTGGTGCGCCGCAATTCTCGCCTCCTCGGCTGCGGCATCGGCAAGGGAGCGCTCGAGGGGCGAAAGCGCCTCCAGATCATCGCGAAACATCCGCCGCCAGCCGGCGTCGCGCAGGCGGAAGACCCGGTCGAGGAGGCTGCCGTCCGCGGCGAGCCCGTGGACGTTCTCCCCGACGCGCAGGATGCGGTCGCAGAGTGCGAGGATGCGCCGGCGCAGGGCGTCGGGCGAGGGGTGGGAGGCGCCGGCGGCGGGCTCCGGGGCGGCGACGGGGCCGGCGGCCGGGTCGGCGGCTTGAGGCCCCTCAGTGGCGCCCGCGGTGGCGCCCGCGGTGGCGCCGCCACCCGAAGGCGCGCGAAAGCTCACACGGTAGGCCGACTCGATGTGCGAAAGCAGCCGCCCGGTGAAGTCGAGAAGCGACTCATGCACACGGGCGCCGGGGTCGGCGGGGTCGACATCAAGTTTCATCCCCGTCCGCTTGGATATCTCGCGAATGATTCCGGCCAGCGCGGGACGCCCCTCCCCCGGATACCGGTATTCGATCGAAAGCGGAAGAATGCGAACGTCCTCGCTGCGCCCCGCCGCACGGAGATCGTCTCGACACCACAGAGCGATGCGGCCGGTGCCCGCCTCGAGCTCGCCGACGGCCTTGTTGTGATAGCTCACCTGCCCCTCCGGAGCGAGCGCGAGAGGGAAACGCCCGTCGACTGCCGTCCGGCGCACCGCCGCCATCCCGCGGGAGTCGTGGCGACGATTGTACACCGGGATCGCGGCGATACGCGGCAGAATCCAGCCGAGCGCCGCCCCCGCCCACACGGGCACTCCCCGGCCGTAGAGAAAGTGCACGTGGCTCCGCGCGGGCAGCCGCCTGCCGAGACGCTGCGCGATGCGCGGGAGCCCACGGGAGAAGAGATAGGCAAGGAGCGGCGCATCGCTCACCGACGGATGGCGGAACGCAATGATGAGACGGCTCCGGCCCGCGAAGAACTCGTCGAACTCGCGCACCAGCGCGTCCGCGTTTCCCGTCTTCACCGCCGAAATGCCCTCGCCGAGGCGCAGATAGGCGGGTGAAACGATGCGGAGAACGCTGTGAACAGCGGGCGAAAAGCGGGGGGCGAGGAACGCGAGCCCGCCCTGCGCACCGTGGTGATGTGGCACTGAACACGGAATCTACCGCAAAAACGCGAGATGTGTCGAGAAGATGCAAGCACCAGGCGCACAGGCGCCGTATGGGAGGGTGTGAGGGCCATGAACGCAGATCACATCACCGGCCCCGCGGAAGCCGCACCCGACCCGGTGGGAACGGCGGCTCGCGAGCGCTTCGGCGTGGGCTATCTCTTTCCCTACCAGCGGCTCGTGATCACCAACGTGCTGCAGGCCGCGGCGACGGCCGCAGCGACGGGGCCGGCCGCAGCGACGGGGCCGGCCGCAGCGACGGCGACGGCCGCCGCAGAAGACTTCGAGGACCGCCGCGACCGGCAACTCGTCATTCTCCCGACCGGCTCCGGCAAGAGCCTCTGTTTCCAGCTCCCGGCCGTCCTGCTTTCGGGCGTTACCGTCGTCGTCTACCCCCTCCTCGCGCTGATAGCGGATCAGAAACGGCGCCTCGATGATCTCGGCATCGCCTGCGAGACGCTGACCGGTCGGAGCACGGCCGCGGACGTGTCGCGGATCCGCGCGGCCCTGTGCCCCGGTCATACCCGCAATACCGCGGCCGGCGCCGGGACTGAACCCTCGGAACTGTCGGCGCCGGGGCGCGGGCCGCGCCTCATCCTCACGAACCCCGAGACACTGGTCACGCCTCGCGCGCGGCGGCTCTTTGAAGGTGTCGCGGTCTCCCACCTCGTGATTGACGAGGCCCATTGCGTCGCCGAGTGGGGAGAGACCTTCCGCCCGGCTTATCTGGAGCTCGGTCCGGTCACCGCTGAGCTCGCGCCCTCGGTGGTGACCGGCTTCACCGCTACCGCTTCCCCGGACGTTCTCGCCCGCATCAACACTCACCTCTTCGGGGATGGCGGATACCACCTCATCCGCGGTAACCCGGACCGCCCGAACATCCGCTATGCGGTTCTGCCCGTTGCTTCCAAGGCCGCGGCATTGCGGACACTGCTGGGCGCGGACCGTACCGACGGCTACGGCGGGGCCGGCTGCGCAGGCGACCCGAGACCCGAATCGGGCGCCCGCCGTGACGACGGGGAACGTCCGCGACCCGTCCTGCGGCCGGCGGTCGTCTTCTGCAGAACGCGCGGCCGCTGCGAGCGGACGGCACTCGAGCTCCGGCGAGTTCTCCCCGACGAGCGCATTTACTTCTACCACGCCGGGCTCTCGAAGGAGGAGAAGACCGCCGTCGAAGCGTGGTTTCTCAGCTCGCCCGATGGTGTGCTGATCGCAACATGCGCATACGGGATGGGCGTCGACAAGGCCGACATTCGCGCCGTCATCCACCGCGACCTCCCGCCGACGGTGGAAAGCTACCTCCAGGAGTCGGGCCGCGCCGGGCGGGACGGGAAGCCGTCGCAGGCTATCGTGCTTGCAAGCCCGCGGGAGACGGCGGGGCCGGCCGGCGGCGGCCCGGCGGAGTTTGGGCGGCGCGGGAGCGGGAGCGGGAGCGGGGACGGGGACGGGGACGGGGACGGCGGCTCCTGGGAGTCTTATCTTTCCGGAGAACGGTGCAGGCGGCAGGTACTCATCGAGGCACTGGGCGCCGAAGCCGAGGCGTGCTCGGGGTGTGATGTGTGTGATGGGGTGGCGCGGGCGGAGTCGCCGGTGGCGGTGGCGATCGTGAGCTGGCTCTCGCACAGGCGGCGCCGCTACACAGCGGCCGTGGCGGCTGCGGTATTGGCTGGAACCGCGCGGACGGCGCCGGTGCCGTGGCATCCGGCACGGGAGCCGACGTTTGGGTTGCTCCGCGCATGGCGGCGCGAGGAGATCGAGGAAGCCCTCGATGAGCTCGCCGCCGGCGGGCGCGTGCGCGTCATCCGGCGGGGGCCATGGCGGGGGCGGGTCATCACACGACCACGCGGTCTCCGCGGCGGTTCCGTGTCGCCGGCTTGCAGACATCGGCTCTTTTAATGTACATTATTACGTACAGGAGACCACGTGGGCACAACGAATGTCACCAACGCTCGGCAGAATCTGTTTCGCCTTATCGAGCAGGTCAATGAGGAGCATGAGCCTCTGCTCATCACCGGAAGAAAAGGGTCTGCCGTTCTCGTTTCCGAGGATGACTGGAGAGCGATCGAAGAAACCTTGTTTCTCAATTCGATACCCGGGATGACCGAGTCCATTCGCGATGGGATGAGCACCCCTCCTTCCGAAATGGACGAGTCACTTGAGTGGTAGCCGGAACTACAAGCTCGTGTTCTCGAGACAGGCCCAAAAGGACGCGAAACGGCTTTCCGCAGCCGGTCTTCGGCCGAAGGCCGAAGAACTCCTCGCCCTGATCGCACAGGCCCCCTACCAGTCACCGCCCCGATTCGAGAGGCCGGTCGGGAATCTCTCGGGAGCCTTGTCACGCCGAATCAGCATTCAGCATCGCCTGGTCTACGAAGTGCTGGAGAAAGATAGGATCGTCAAGGTCCTGCGGATGTGGACCCACTACGAATAGGGCAAGCTTAAGGCGCTCGTCCTCCAGGAATCCGGGCGGGCCGGGCGCGACGGCTCCTGTGCACGGTTCGAGAGCGAAGTAGTATAGTATAAGGCAATGGTCCGCCGAGGCGGACGCTGGAGGAACGCGTGAAACTGGGACGAAACGATCCGTGCCACTGCGGCAGCGGTAAGAAGTACAAGCATTGTTGCTACGAAAAGGACCACCGGCCCCACGAGGGTCGCGTAGCGGTCGCGCTCGAACCGTCGCCGGACGCCGAGGAGACGCCTGCGGATGCCCACGACGAGGAGGCACAGCAGGGCGCCGGTAAACCGAGAGCGAAGAGCCACGCGGAACACGAGGGAGAGCGCCTTCGGTTCCGCGGCGCGGGCAAGAAAGGCGGGTCCTATAATCCGAGGGTCTTTCGCGGATCGCAGCGCGGCAACTGACCGGCGTACGGACGGCAATCGAAGCGACGGTGCAGG
>CAZWNS010000034.1:15708-28447 GCA_964635245.1 uncultured Spirochaetaceae bacterium | reverse complement strand
CAACCGGATCGCGAGGCGGCGGAGCGCACGCGGCTGACATGCTGCACCCGCCGGACGCCTCGCAATCGCCCACTGAGTTTTCGACGACGCACCGGGTGCTCACCCGCCCGGCGGCCGATCTCGGCGAGCTCGACGATGAGTCCGTGGACCTCGTCGTGACCTCGCCCCCCTACCCCATGATCGAGATGTGGGACGAGTCGTTCGCCGACCAGGATCCGGCGATAGCCGTCTCCCTCGCCGACGGGCGGGGGACGGAGGCGTTTGCCCGCATGCACGCACTCCTCGCCCGCGTGTGGGAGGAGTGCTTCCGGGTCTTGAAGCCCGGATGCCTTGCCTGCATCAACGTGGGCGATGCCACGCGCTCCCTCGCCGGGCGCTTTCGCCTCTACTCAAACCACTCGCGCATCATCACCGACTGCGAGGCGCTGGGCTTCGAAACGCTTCCGCTCGTCCTCTGGCGAAAGCAGACCAACGCGCCGAACAAGTTCATGGGCTCCGGCATGCTCCCCGGCGGTGCCTACGTCACCCTCGAGCACGAGTACATTCTCCTCCTGCGAAAGGGCGGCAAGCGGGACGTCTTGCCCGAAGATCGCGCACGACGCCGCGAGAGCGCCTTCTTCTGGGAGGAGCGAAACCGCTGGTTCTCCGACGTGTGGGACTTCAAAGGTGTGCGGCAAATCATGAGCGCCGCCGCCAGCAGCGGAAGCGGGCGGCCGGGGCACGCCGGCAACGAGCGTGGGGATCGGGAGCTCCCGGCCCGCGAGCGCTCCGGCGCCTTTCCCGTCGAGCTCGCCTATCGCCTGGTCAACATGTACTCCATGCGTCACGACACCGTGCTCGATCCCTTCCTCGGCACGGGAACCACGACGGTCGCCGCCATCGCCGCGGCACGGAACAGCGTGGGCGCGGAGATCGACCCCGCCGTGGCGGGGACAGTGGCCGACACCGTCGCCGATGCCGCCGGCGGTCTCAACGCCCGAGTATGGGAGCGCCTCGCCGATCATCTTGAGTTCCTCCGGCGCTACGAAACCGACCACGGCACGCCGCCCGGCCATCTCAGCCGCACCTTCGGCTTTCCCGTTATGACGGGACAGGAGGAGGATCTGATTCTGAGCTCGGTTGAATCGATCGAACGTGACGGGGATGCGGGGATACGCGCGGCCCATCGCGACCTCGACGGCGGCGACCTCGAGCGCGGCGCGCCGGCCCCGCCGGAGCTTACCGGCTTCGGCCGGCTGTTCTAACGCGGCGTGCCGCACACGCCTGCCGAAGGATCGGGCCGCCTCCTTTGCGCGGCCGGGCTTCCGTCGGTATATTCTCGAGTGCAGTACTCAGATGAGCAGTCAGAGGAGGAGGCGGTATGTATTTCAAGCATGTATATGAGGACGGTCTCGCGCAGGCGAGCTATGTGGTCGGCTGTCAGGCGACAGGTTCCGCCATCGTCATAGACCCGCGGCGCGACATACAGGTATATCTCGACATTGCCGACAGTGAGGGTTTCTCGATCGATTACTTAACCGAGACTCACATTCACGCCGACTTTCTCAGCGGCACGCGGGAGCTCGCCGCGGCCACCGGCGCGAAGGTACTGCTCTCCGCGGAGGGCGGCGCCGATTGGCAGTACGACTTCGATCATGAGCGCCTCACAGACGGCGACAGCTTCACCGTCGGAAAGCTGCGGTTCGACGTGATCCACACACCCGGGCACACGCCCGAGCACATCTGTTTCGTGCTGACCGACCTTCCGAGCTCCGAGGAACCGGTGATGCTCTTCACGGGGGACTTTCTCTTCGTCGGCGATGTCGGACGTCCCGACCTCCTCGAGGCGGCCGCAGGGGTCGAGGGCGCCCGGGAGGTGGGCGCGCACCAGATGTACGAGTCGGTGCACAAGCTCGATTACCTCCCCGACTATGTCCAGGTGTGGCCCGGTCACGGTGCCGGCTCCGCCTGCGGAAAGGCACTCGGTGCGGTTCCGAGCACGACCCTCGGTTACGAGCGGCGCGTCAACTGGGCCTACCGGACGACCGACGAGGCCGAGTTTGTCACCGAGCTCCTCGACGGGCAGCCCGAGCCGCCCAAGTACTTCAGCACGATGAAGATCTGGAACCGCGAGGGACCGAAGGTCCTGCAGTCACTGCCGCGGCCCCATCGACTCGATCCCGCCTCGCTCAGGCGTATGGTCGATCGCGGCGCCCAGGTCGTCGACGCGCGAGACAAGTTCGCCTACGCCGGCGGTCATCTCCCCGGATCCTACAACATTCCCGACAGCTCGGACTTCAGCACCTGGGCGGGCTGGCTTCTGGACTTCGAGCGCGATGTCGTCCTGATCGCGCCGGATCATCGCGTGGACGATCTGGTGGCCCGCCTCGTGCGCATCGGCTGTGATCGCATCGTCGGCTACCTTCCCGACATCGAGCGTCTGTCCGACACCGGGGTCGAGCTCGAGATCGTCCGTCAGCGCACCGTCGGCGACGTGCATCATGAGGTAGCCTCGGGCAGCGTTGCCGTACTCGACGTGCGAAGCGCCGGCGAATACGCGGACGGCCATATCAACGGCGCCGTCAACATCCACGCCGGCCGACTTCCCGATCATCTCGCCGAGATTCCCCGCGACCGCGAAGTGGTGGTTCACTGCGAAACGGGCTTTCGCTCGAGCATCGCGAGCAGCGTGTTACTTGCCCACGGCGTCGGAAACGTGTCGAACATGACCGGCGGCTACGCCGCCTGGCTGGATGCGGGGTATGAGACGGTGCGGGAGGGCGAGCCGGTCGGCGGTTGATGCCGACCGCGGCCGTTGATGCCGAGCGCGGCCGTTGCGTTGCCGTTTCGCCGCTACCGCCGTTGCCCGTGTGCCGAAACGCGCCCCGGGTACCGTGGGCCGGGGGAAAAGACCCGCCTGGGTGAACCGGGGGTTCCGGAGCCCGGGCGGGCACCGCTTTTCGAGCAGCTCGCCGACGCGGGCTGCTACTCGTCCTGATCCTCGTCCTGATCCTCGTCTTGCTCGAGGGCGGCTTTCGAGGAGGCCGCGCGCTCCTTCAGATGCCTGGAAAAACTCATCTTCGGCACTCCCGTTTCCGGCTTGGCCGGAATCAGCATCTCCTCTCCGGTAGATGGGTTCCGTCCCATACGCGCCTTCTGCGCCGACCGGCGACCGAGGTAGAGCCTGCCGATGCGGCCGAGGGGCACGCGCTCACCAAGTAGAGCGCCGGCCTCCGCAGTCAGCAGGTAATCGTCTATGACCTGCCGTGCGAGAGTCTGGGTGAGTCCGTTCTTCCTCGCCACGTACTGCACCATCGACTTCATGGTGAAATGCTCGATCTCTCCGGCCGGCATGGTGAGCGTGCGGTTGAGCTTCACGAACCCGTTGGTGAGGAAGATGGTCGCCTCGCGGATGCGGCGCTCCTGGTCCGCGGCACTCACCTCCGGGGCGCAGGCGACGGCCCGCAGGACCGGTGAGGTCTGCTCGATGCTGCAGTTGCTGAATCGTGCCGGCACGTCGCGCCGAATCGGACCCTCGAGGCGCACGTCGTCCGCGCGCACGAGGCTCGGAACGTCGGCGCGAAGCGGGATGCTTGCGTACTCGAAGCGGCGACCGGCAGCCGGGGACTCACCGCCGTCGCCGGTCGCGCCCGCGGTTTGCCCGCCGCCGGCGCCGGCGCCCGCCGCGGGTCCGAGGCTCAGCAGCGAGCCCGAATAGGTGAGCACGAGCACTCCGCGGCCGTCGTCGGGCGAGAGCTCTTCAATGTCCCGCATCTCAAGCAGCTCGGCCTGCTGCTCGAAGAGGTCCCGCTTCTCGATCCAGTTCGCCGTAATACGGGCGAGGCTGTCCTCGCCGGGCGGCAAGCCGGATGACTCGGTAACGGATTGCAGGTGGCGCTGAATGCGTTCGGGAAGGTCTTCAAAGCGTGTCATGTACGTCCTCCACCCCGACTATAACACCGACTTGGAATTCCCGCCGCCGGGGGAATACACTGAAGGAGGAAACTGAAACAAAAAACGGAGGCGTGCACATGGGAGAGTATCTCGATCAGGTGCCGGAAAAGGTACGCGATCACATTCGACAGATCACCAAAACCTCGGGAATGGAAGACACCGAGGAATCCGTGGAGCTCATGGCAAAGGGCTGGCTGGATAAGCAGGAGGCCTTTCAGAACAAGCTCGATGAGCTCAACATGGAAGGCGTGGACGAGTTCGGCGCGGACGAGGAGCGCGGCGCACTGCTTCTGACCTACTCCGGCTCGATTCTGAAGATCGGTCCCATCCTCGACGGCGTACGACAGGCTGAGTACGTGAGCATCGGCCTGCGCCGGGACGTGCCCGAATCGGCCGCCAACGACGAGTCGGTTCTCGAGGACGATGTGGCCGTCGACGATGTCGCAACATTCGAGACCGGCCCCATCCGCAAGAGCTCCCCGATCTTCAAGATCGCGGTCAATCGGGACGCGATGGAGGCTGCCGAGGAGGAGGAGAAACTCACCAGCGCGACCCAGATCATCAGCGAAGAGTTCGTCGAAATCAACAAAACCATGGCCGTGGAGTAAGGCATCGATACCCGACCACTGGCCGAGCGCCTGCTCGGCATTTACGCCCGGCATACCGCCCCCGACCCGGATGCATACCACGAGCTGCTGCGCGCGGCCGGGGACCTCCTGGCCTCCGAGCCGCCGGCGTATCGCCCGTGGGCGTCCGACGGGGCGGCCGGCGGGCTGGTAGAGCTGGACCCGGAACGCATCACCGTGATCGTCCCCGACATTCACGCGCGGATGGACCTGGTACTCCGTGTACTCTCCCACCGACCGATGAGTGCCGGCCGGGACGAGCAGCTGCTCACCCTGTTGCACAGCGGCGAGGCGCAGCTCGTCTGCGTGGGGGATTACGTGCACGCGGAGTCACGGGCCTACGGCCGGTGGCTCACTGCGTTCGAGGAGTTTTCCGGCGGGTACGTCGAGCACGAGGCGATGGATGCGGAGATGCGCGAGAGCCTCGGCACCGTGGAGATACTCCTCGAGCTCAAACGTGCCGTTCCCGACGGGGTACATCTGCTGAAGGGGAACCATGAAAACATCACCAACGAGGAGGGTGCGGGCAATCTCCCCTTTGGAAAGTTCGCCTACGAGGGGGCCATGGTGGCGGCCTATATGGAGCAGTTCTACGGTGATGAGGTTCTCGAGGCTTTTGCCCGTGTCGAGCATCTCTACCCGCTGCTTGCCGTGGGTTCCGGCTTTCTCGTCACGCATGCCGAGCCGCAAGCTTTCTACTCGAGGACCGACGTGATAGAGTACCGGGACAATCCCGAGGTCGTCTTCGGACTCACCTGGACGCCCAACGACGGCGCCGAGCCGGGGAGCGTGGAGCAGATGCTCTCGCACTACCTCGGAACGACCGACGCACTCCATTTCGGCGGTCACAGACCCGTGCCGGGATCCTATGCGGTACGCGCGGAGGGACGATACGTGCAGCTGCACAATCCCGATGCGCAGATCATCGCCGTCCTTGCACCCGAGCGTCCGATAGATCTCACGCGGGACGTGATCATACTGAACACGAAAGGGGACCTGTCACATGGCGAAGCTTCCGGCGAAGATCGGTAAGTACAGAGTCGTCGAACAGATCGCCTCAGGCGGCATGGGAGCAGTCTACAAGGCGGAGCATCCCACCTTATCCCGGTACGTCATCATCAAGAAACTCACCCTGCGCGGTGATGCATCGATGCGCGAGCGCTTCCGGCGCGAGGCGCAGATCATGATGGACTTCACGAGCGATTATATCGTGAACGTCTACGATCACTTTCGTGAGGGCTCTTCCTACTACATCGTACTCGAGTACGTGGGCGGACCGTCCCTCGAGACCCTGCTTCGCAAGGAGCGCTACCTTCCCGAGCACGTGGCGCTGCGCATATTCCGCTCCTCCTGCCGGGCTCTGCACTATGCCCACGAGCGCGGCGTGGTGCACCGTGACATAAAGCCGGGCAACATTCTCATCTCCACCGACGGGCATGTGAAGCTCGTCGACTTCGGGATCGCAAGTATCCACGGGGGGCAGTCCGAGGACAGCCTGACCCGCGAGGGCATGACCCTCGGCACCCCGTCATACATGCCGCCGGAGCAGTACGCCGATTCGCGCAGCGTCGACAAGCGCGCGGACATCTACGCCATGGGCGTCATGCTCTACGAGATGACCACCGGCAAAAAGCCCTTCCCCAACTCCATCAGCGCCGATGCAATCCGGCGGATCCAGCAGGGCAAGTACACGAAGCCGCGCAAGCATAACCCGAAGATCTCCGCGACCACTCAGAGGCTGATACGCCGCTGTATGCGAGTGAACCCCGAGCGCCGGTTTCAGTCGATGGACGACGTTCTCGCGAGGCTCGACAAAGCGTTCGATCGCCGGGTGCGCGTGCCGGATGCGCAGATCATCGGCGATTTCCTGCAGGGAAAGCGCGCCGAGATGAAAAGCGCCGGCCGCGGGAAACGCCTCACCGCCGCTCTGGCGGCTGTGCTCGTGTTGCTGCTCGCCGGGGCTGCCGGGTGGGCCTATCTCAACGGCTTGCACTACGAGTACCTCTATCCCGACGAGTACGGGGCCCTCGAAGTCGCCGTGCGGCTGCCGCGTCAGGGGAAGCCGCCGCAAGAGGCCTACGTCGACGCACGCATCTTCCTCGACGACAGCGACACGATCCCCGAGGTGGAAGACGTGCGGCTGCGGTTTCGCCCCGACCCCGAACAGGAGACGGCAAACAGCTTCGTACTGCGGTCCCGGACGGTATACCTCCCAACCGACACCTACCGCCTGAAGATCATGGCCGAACAGGACCTTATCTGGAAGTCCTTCCTGCTGCACCCGCGGACGAAGCAGCGGGAGGACGCGCGGACGGTGGACGGCCGCCGGGTAACCGTCGATACGGGACCGCCGCCGGCGCTGCCCCTGTCGGTCTCCTTCAGCGTCACCAACCGGGCAACGGGCGAGCCGCTCGAGATACCGTACACGGTCGATGTGCGACAGGGGGGGCGATGGGAGGAGCTCGACTCAGACATGCGCGAGGAGCTCGAGACCGGCGAGGTGCACCGCTTTCGCATTCGGGCCGATGACTTCTTCGATGAAGAATACGGCCTGCTCGTCGAGTCATACCAGACCGATCTCGCGGTGGAGGCTGATCTGAACCCCTACCCCGCGGCCGTGCGCCTCGAGGGAGCCGACGCCGACACTACGCTTCGCATCGACGAGGCCGACCGTTACCTGCGCGGGGGGCGCAGGGCTTCCCTGCAGCCGGTTCCCCGGCCCGACGGCGAGCCCATCGAGCTGCGCCTCATGCCGGGAGAGCGCCGGCTTACCGTGAGCCGCGCAGGGGCGTCGGCGTCGGCGACCCTGCGCCTCTCACCGCTCGACCGCCGGGTTCTCGAAGTGAGCTACGATGAGGAGGCGGGGTCCCTGACTATCGAACGCGTGGAGGCGACGACGGATCCCGACCTCGCGGAGGAGGAGTAATGACGACAACCATTCGACGGCTGATCATCGTGAGCCTCGGTCTGCTGGCGGGACTGGCGGCCTGGCCCGTCATGGAGACACTGGTGCGCCTTCAGGCGGGCTTTCCGTCCGTCCTGTTCTTCACCGTGGTGTCGGGCGCCGTCTTCGGACTCGTGTTCGGCGCGTTCTTCGGCTCCGCGGAGGGGCTCATCTCCGGAAATGCACGCCGCATTCGCCAGGCGATGCTCGTGGGCGGCGGCACCGGCCTCCTCGGGGGTGTCGTCGGGTTTCTGGTGGGACAGGCGGCGCTCTTCGTCCTCGGCGAATGGGTCTTCGGTCGCGCCAGGGAGATAACCTTCATCGGCCTGCCGCTTGCGCGGGCGGTCGGCTGGGCGCTTCTCGGGGTATTCGTCGGCGCCGCGGAAGGATTCCGTGCACGTTCGCGACTGAAGATCGGGATGGGCGTGGCCGGAGGTCTTATCGGCGGCCTCCTCGGCGGCGCGGCCATAGAGTATGCCCGCATCGTGCTTCCGGGCCTCGCCCTCGCGAGGCTCGTCGGCCTCCTCCTGTTCGGGTTTCTCATCGCCCTTGCCTATGCGCTCATCGAGCAGCGCCTGTCCCACGGGGTACTGCGTATCCTCAACGGCGGCCGCAAAGGTACGGAGTTCATACTCAATCAGCAGCGTTTCACTGTCGGCTCCTCGCCCGCGAGCGATATCATCCTCACCGGATACAACAAGGTCGCCGATACCCACGCGCGCATCTGGGCCGAGGACGGAGAGCTGCAGATTGCATCAGCCTCGGGTGCCGCCCTCATCGTAAACGACGAGCCCGTCACCCAGACGCGGCTTCGGTACGAGGACGTGATCAAGATCGGTACGGCAAAGCTATTCTACCGCCCCGAGTAGGAGGAAGAACATGAAACGTGCCTCAACAGCCACGCTACTACTTCTGCTTGCAAGCACCCTCGTGACGGCACAGTCGCTCACGATTTCTCAGATCGACGCCTCGCACCTGCTCACTCGCCAGCAGGTGGATCTGTACGTAAGCCTCACCGACGAGGACGGGGACCCGATCGAGGGAGCGGACCGGGGAGATTTTCGCGTCTCGGAGTCAACCGACGGCGAGGAGTTCGAGCCGGTTCCCGTGACGGCCTTCGATGCCGGCGCAGCCGCCGAGGAAGGCATCACCTTCTTCCTGCTCGTGGATAACTCCGGGAGCATGTACGACACCCTCGAGAGTCGCCCGACCGAGGAGAGCGCCAACCGACGCATTACCCACGCGCGCTCGGCGATCCGGACATTTCTCTCGGGAATCGACAATCCGCGCGACGAGGTCGGGCTCGCATCGTTCAATACGCTCTATGCGATGCACGCCGAGCCGACGCGAGATACCTCCCGCATCGACTCCCTTCTCGACGACATCGAGCGCCCCGATCGCCGGGAAGCCTTTACCGAGCTCTATGCATCCATCCGCGAGGCCGTCGACGACGTCGCCGTTGCGCAGGGACGCACCGTGCTCGTCGTACTCTCCGACGGAGAGAACTACCCCTATTTCGAGTACACGGGCGAGGAACATCCGGAGTACGGCGATCGCCTCTTCACCTACGGGGAAGCCGTGGAGCGGGCCCAGCGGGAGGGAATCTCGGTCTACGCGGTCAACTTCGGGCCGGAGCGTGACTCGAACCTCGAGGAGATTGCCACCGAATCGGGCGGGCGCGTGTACGACGCGCGCAACCGCGACGAGCTCGCCGCGGTCTACCAGGACATTCGCCGACGCGTGCTCGAAGAGTATCGCATCACCTACCGCGCGACGGTCGCACCTGCCGAGCGAAAGCATGTGCGCGTCGAATATCGTCGGCCCGGAGCGGGAGCCGAAACCGCGCGTTTCTACTTCGCCGATACCATGTTCGGAACCCCGTCCGAGCGGTTCGGCCCGCTGCTTATCATCCCCCTCATTGCCGCACTGCTCGGCTGGTTGGTGATCCGGCGCCTGCGGTTCGCCAACCGGCGACGCGACGCCAACCTCGAGGTGCTCGGCGACCGGACGCAGATCTTTCCCCTCGTGCACGGACAGACCGTGGTAGGCACGAGCGAGTCGGCGGACGTGACGGTTGCCGCCACGCGGGGCGCTCGCGGCGGCGGCGCGGCCGGCGGCGGGGCCGGTGCCGGCGCGGCCGCGACGGTGGTCTACGACGAGAGCAGTAACACCTACACGGTGCACTCGGATGAGGAGATCCGCGTCAACAACCGACCGGTGAAACGGAAGAAACTCGAGGCCGGCGACGTGCTGACGATCGGCGAGAGCACGGTAGTCTTCGACGACACGCGCGAATAGCGAGCCGGGGCGGCGGGGAGGCCGGGGCGGCGGGGCCGCCGGCCCGAGCCGCCGGGGCGGAAGTCCGGCCGGTGTGCCCGCCGGCCCGCTCAGGGCCCCGCAGCGTGGGCGCGCGCCGGAATGAACCGGGGGATGAAGCAGGCGGCAATGAGGACGGCGCCGCCGAGTAGCGTGAAGACAAGCCGGAACGCGTCGAGCCCGCCGCCGAGGACGTCGACGATGAATCCCGTGCCGCCGGGGCCGAGCGCTCCGAGGGCAATGCCCGCGGTGAAAAACACCCCGTACGCCGCTCCCCGATGTTCCGGGCCGGCGACATCCGCAACAACGGCTTCGATTGTGGGGATCGTTGCCGCCTGGCCGATACCCATTCCCAGATAGGCAAGAAACACGATACCGGGAGACAGGACACCGGCCGCGGCTACCGAGCCGCCGTAGATGACGAATGCCGCGGTCGCCAGCCAACGCCTGCCGACGGCGTCCGAGAGACCGCCCGCGAGCGGCTGCACGATGATCCCCGGCACGTAGAGCAGAAAGAGGTACACGCCGGTGTGGCCCGGGCCGTCGAAGAGGCGCAGCAGGAAAAAGTCCGAAATATCGAGCACGCTCCACATCGCGATTTCCCGGGCGCCGGAAATGAGAATAACGGCGATGAGAACGCCCCCGATCGCTTTGAGCCCCGCAGCGGCGGCGGGCGCAGCACCGGCGTCCGGCACGGCGCCCGGCACTGCGTCCGGCAGGGCGCCCGGCACTTCGGGCCGCGGGGCCGCCTTCTCCGCGTCCTCCACCGTCGCGTAGACCCACAGCGAGGCAAGCACGCCGAAGAGACCGAAGACCAGCGCAACACCCTGCCAGTCCAGCCCGAGCGCGGAGCTGAGTCCCGTCGTCATAAGCGGGCCGAGGGCAAACCCTACCGCGGCTCCCGTGCCGGTAAAGCCGATCACCCGTCCCTTTCCTTCCGGGTAAAGACGGGTGATGAGCACATTTGCGACGGGATGATAGACACCGCCGCCGATTGCGGCAAGCAGCCATAGCGCATGCATGAGGGCGACACCCGAGGGGGATACGAATGCGAAACATGCGACCGCCGCGCCGTTGACCGCAAGACCGACCGAGAGTGTCCGCCGCGCGGATATGCGGTTCGTCAGAAGCCCGAAGAAAAGATTGCTCGCGGCGTAGGTCGCGAGATACGTGCTCTTGAAAGCGGTGATGGTCGCCACGCTGTCGGCGAGGAAGTAACGGCGTATCTCATCGTTCAGCGGGCTGAGAAAGATGCTGAAGGCATGTACGAGCCCGTGCACCGCCGCGATGGCGACGATGCTCCAGAGACGACGAGTCGAGCCGGTTTGCACGCCTCCACTACTATCCGGTTCACCGCCGCCGGTCAAGCGTGTAGGATATGCAGCATGAGCACCGGTAGAATCGACGCCGTTCTGTTCGATTTCGACGGCACCCTGACGCGGCCCGGCGTCCTGGACTTCGACCTCATCCGCCGGGAAATCGGATGTCCCCCGGGCGAGGGCATCCTCAGGTTCATTCAGTCGCGGCAGACCGCGGCGGAACGCGAGGAGGCCGAAGAGATCCTGCTCGCCCACGAGCGACATGCCGCCGCCGAGAGCGTCCCGAACCACGCGGCCGAGGAGACGGTGCGGGAACTGCACCGTGCGGGACTGCGTATCGCCATCCTCACCCGCAACACACGCGAGTCCGTCGAACGGGCCTTCGAAAACTTCGCGCACCTGCGGCCCGACTCCTTTGAGCTCGTTATCACGCGCGACGACGGCGAGCCCATGAAGCCTGATCCCGGGAGCGTGCTCGAAGCCGCTCGCAGGCTGGGCGTTCACGCCGACCGCCTGCTCATGGTGGGCGACTACCGCCACGACATCGAGGCCGGAGCGGGAGCCGGCAGCCGGACCGTGCTGCTGCGCGGCGAAGAAACGAAACCCTGGATGGATGAGGTCTCCCCCGATTACGTCGTGCGATCGCTTGCCGAGCTTCCCGGCATCCTGCGCTGGCACCGGCCCCTGGACACCGGCAAGCTTCCCAACGATATGCTCGCGGCCCTGCTGGACACGATCCCTGCATCCGCAGATGTCCTCATCGGCGCGGGCGTCGGCGAGGATGTGGCCGCCGTCGAGCTCGGCGGCTCGGCGGTGCTCCTGGCGAAGAGTGACCCAATCACGTTTCCCACCGATCACATCGGCCGGTATGCCGTCACCATCAATACGAACGATGTGGTGTGCTCCGGCGCCCTACCCCGATGGTTCCTCGCAACGTCCGTGTTCCCGGCGGAAACCACGGGTCATGTGATTCGGGAGGTCTTCCGGGAGATGCAGTCCACGGCCGCGGAGCTCGGCATCCGCTTGGTCGGCGGACACACGGAGATCAGCGACGCCGTACGGCGGCCGGTCGTTTCCGGCGCGCTGTTCGGCGGTACCGCCCCCGACCGCCTTCTGAAGAAGCGGGACACGCGCCCCGGCGACCGCATTCTGCTCACCAAGCGGCCCGGCGTGGAGGGCACCGCCATCATCGCGTCGGAGTTTGCCGGTCTGCTGAGCTCGAAGGCGGTGAGCCCGGCGGTCATCGAGTCGGGCGCCGGCTTCGTCGATCGTCTGACGATCCTGCCGGAGGCGCGGATTGCAGCCGAGAGCGGCCTCGCCGTCGCCATGCACGACGTCACCGAAGGAGGGGTCGCCACCGCTCTCGAGGAGCTCGCAGCGGCCGCCGATGTTGACATCGAGGTGGACATGGACAGCCTCGCCCCGTATCCCGAAACGGAGGTCCTCTGCTCTGCGCTCGGCGTCGACCCTCTCGGCCTCATCGGCTCGGGCAGTCTGTTGATCGCCGTACGGCCCGACGGCGCGGCATCGCTACTCCATCGCCTCGACGAAGCCGGCATCGACGCGCGGGAGATCGGCCGAGCCACGGAATCCGCCGGTAA
>CAZWNS010000034.1:14100-15608 GCA_964635245.1 uncultured Spirochaetaceae bacterium | reverse complement strand
GGCGGCGGCGCCGGGAGCGGCGGCGGCGGCCGCGTTCGCGGGCTGCACGACGACCGGCCGGTTCCCTTTCCGCGCTTCGAGGTCGACGAGCTCGCGCGCCTCTATCGTGAGGTTTCTACTCCCCGATGATCTTCACGAGTGCGCGCTTCTTCCGCCCGCCGTCGAACTCGCCGTAGAAGATCTGCTCCCAGGGCCCGAAGTCGAGTCTGCCGTCGGTCACGGCGACGACGACTTCCCGCCCCATGATCTGGCGCTTCATATGGGCGTCGGCGTTGTCCTCGCCGACATTGTGGCGGTACTTCGACACCGGCTCGTGCGGTGCGAGCTGCTCGAGCCAGTCCCTGTAATCCTGATGCAGCCCAGACTCGTCGTCATTGATGAACACGGATGCAGTGATGTGCATGGCGTTCACCAGCACGAAGCCTTCGGTGACGCCGCTCTCGCGCAGCGCTTCCTGCACCTGCGCCGTGATGTTCACGAGGGCGACACGCGTGTCGGTATTGAACCAGAGCTCTTTGCGATAGCTTTTCATGAGCACATTGTGCAGAGCCCCCGCCGCGCGCGTCAACGGCGCGTCCAGGGCACCTTGCACTGTGCGGGCCGGGGGCATACACTTGGCCCATGATACACCGGTTTCCGAAACCGGCCACCACCCTCGCCGCGTCCGCCGCACCGACCGCGGTGGCGGTGCTGGCCGCGTTGGCCGTGCTGGCCTCCTGTGCGACCGTCCCTCCCGAAGAGCGCATCACGTTCAACGACACCTATCTCGAGAACGGGCCGAGGATGTTCACCCGGCGCGTGGAGGTCTCCACGAGAGGCGAAGGGAATGAGTACATGGTCGGCATCCGGGCCGTGTCGGATTCGACCGGGTATCTTTACTACGCATCACGCCGGCACATAGAACGCGAGCGCGCCCATATCCGGGAGTTCGGCGACATCTACCGGGTGGATCTCGATACCCTCGAGCTCGAGCCCGTCGTCGACGATGCGGCCCGTGCGGAGGCAATCGCCGCGTTCTCCTCGTACCGCGACTTCAGATATCACGAACCGACGGATGAGGGCCTGTTGAGCGGCTGGAGCCGGGTCTCGAAGATAGCCTACCAACGGACCTACAGCTTCGATCTGGTCTCCGACAGCGGCGGTGAGCGCCTGCCCGTTGCTCTGCGGTGGGTGTACGACGAAGACCCACTGCGCCTCCTTATCAACTTCGGCCGTGGCCGCTCCGCCCACCGCGCGAGCTTTCCCCCTGAGATCTTCGACCTCTCGAATGTCGGCGAGCCCGACTACTGGCGAACTCTCTCGGCCATGCGCTACCGAGCGGACACGGGACACGTCACGTTTTTCGATTCCATCGTCGACCTTGACGGCGGTCGCCGGATCCGGCTGATCGAGGATGCGCCGAGCAATTACGTCGAAACGATCGCCATGTCGCCCTCGTGGGAACGCATGCTGATCCTGTACTGGAAGTATCGAGAGACGAAGTACCTGAGCGTGCTCGAGGTAACGCC
>CAZWNS010000034.1:0-14000 GCA_964635245.1 uncultured Spirochaetaceae bacterium | reverse complement strand
TCCTGTACTGGAAGTATCGAGAGACGAAGTACCTGAGCGTGCTCGAGGTAACGCCGCCGCGGCGCTGAGTTCGTCGCTTGCAGAATAGCAGAGCTTTACGCTAACCTTTATCATCACTCAGGGCGGCCGTGTGCGGCCCCCGCAGACACCCAGTGCTGTGCTGGAGGAGGATCTTATGCAAACAACAACTCGACGAATGGTACTTGCGGCGCTCATCGCCCTTCTCGTGGTCCCCGGGGTCTTCGCCCAGGAGGGGACGGAGGATGCGACCGACTCCGGCAGCGATGCGGTGATCGGCGTCGGCGACATCGACATCGGCGTCACCGGCGGTCTCGGTGGGTTCATATATCCTCATATCGCGCCGGTTGTTGACGTGGGAGTCCTTCCGCTTGGCCAGGTCCACATCAGCGCCGGCGGGTCGGCGGATTTCGGATACTGCGTGCTCTGCAGCCTGGTGACCTCGGGAAGCGAGGACTGGAAGGTCAACTCCTACTATTTCACCGTACTTGGTCGCGCGATGGTTCACATACGAGAGCTGGCCGAGCAGGCCTCACCGTCGACTGCTCTCGATCCCTATGCCGGCCTGGTCGCCGGCCCCCGTTTCTACCGCTTCAAGGTCGAGTATGAGCCCGAAGGAGACTCGGCCACCTTCAATCTCAACACCGTCATGGTGGGGCCGACGGCCGGTGCAAAGGTGCTTGTCGGTGACGCGCAGCGATGGTTCTTCTTCGGCGAACTGAGCTATCTATTCGAGTTCGGCTTCGAGAGCACCGAGGTCGAAGTCGATGGGGTAAGCTACAAGGTCGAGAGCAACGACTATCGAAGCGGCGGCTTGGATGTATCCCTCGGCGGCGGGCTTCGCCTGTAGCGCGGCGCGTAGACAGATCAGTCCCGATCCCGTTACGCTTCGGGGAAAAGAAACCTCTTCAAGAAGGACGTGAACGATGGCGGACAGCTTCTTCGTAACGCGGACACCGGAGCTGTATTTCGGACCGGGCTCCCTCACACGGGTTCCCGGTCTTCTGCACCGGCTGAGCCTGAAACGGGCGTTTCTTGTGACGGGCTCGGGCTCGGTGCGTGAGCTTCCCCAGTGGGAGCAGCTCATCGCCGACCTCGAGAAAGACGGCGGATACGCAGGCGATGCCCGCGTCGCCGGCGAGCCGTCTCCGTCCGACGTCGATGAGATCGCGGCGTCGGCGCGCTTGCGCGTGGCCGAGGTCATCATCGGCATCGGCGGCGGCAGCGCGCTCGATGCGGCCAAAGCGGCTGCCGTCGCGGTGATGCATCCGGGCTCGATCCGCGACTACCTCGAAGGCGTGGGGTCGAAACAGCCGACCCCGCGGCGCCTGCCGCTGATCGCCTGCCCCACGACCGCCGGAACGGGGACGGAAGCCACGAAGAACGCGGTGCTCCGAGAGGTGGGGCCGAACGGGTTCAAGAAGTCACTCCGCCACGATGCCTACGTCCCGGACATCGCCGTCATAGACCCCTCGCTTGCCGTCGGCGTTCCGCACCGAGTGACCGCGGCGAGCGGGCTGGACGCCATCACGCAGAACCTCGAGGCCTACGTCTCCACGGGCGCCAACTGCTTCACCGACGCGGTGGCACTGGGTGGGCTCGAAGCCGCCGGACGGAGTTTTCTTCGGGTGCTCGAAGACGGGGGCGACGTGCGCGCGCGAGCCGACATGGCCTGGGCGGCGCACACCTCCGGCATCGCCCTGGCAAATGCCGGGCTCGGTCTGGTGCACGGGGCCGCGGGGCCGGCGGGTGCGATGCACGACATTCCCCACGGCGTGGCCTGCGGCCGCCTGCTACCGCTCGTGACCCGGGCCACGATCGCCAGGCTACGCACGGCGGATCCGAGCGCAGCCGGTGGCGCGGCCGCAAAGGAGACCCTCGCGCGCTATGCCCGGGCGGGGACCGCTATCTCCGGACAGGACCGGGGCTCGGTCGAGGCAAACTGTGACCTGCTCGTCGAGACCCTTGATCGGTTCCTGCGGGCCGGCGAGCTGCCTGCGTTCTCGGCATACGGTTTCACCCGGGAAGAGGTCCGCACGCTCGCCGGGAAGTCCGGGCGGAAAGGTCATCCCACGGACTTCGACGCCGGCGAGATTGAGGAGATACTCGCGGGCGCACTCTGACGGGCAGGGCCGGCGACGACGCGGTGGCCGGGCGTCGCCGGCGCGCGGCCCGCGGGGGACGACCGCCGAGCGTCGGTGCCGACGCTCCGGGAGCCGCCCGTGTGCTCAGCTCATGTTCTCGATGAGCGCGTCGCCGAACTCGCTCGTCTTCAGCTTCTCAGCACCCTCCATAAGCCGATGGAAATCATAGGTGACGCGCTTCCGGGCAACGGTCGCATCCATTGCCTTCAAGATCAGGTCGGCCGCCTCGTCCCAGCCGAGGTGACGAAGCATCATCTCGCCCGAAAGGATCAGCGATGAGGGATTTACCACGTCCTGCCCGGCGTACTTGGGCGCCGTGCCGTGGGTAGCTTCGAAGACGGCATGGCCCGTTCGGTAGTTGATGTTGGCGCCGGGCGCAATACCGATGCCACCCACCTGGGCGGCAAGCGCGTCGGAGATGTAGTCACCGTTGAGGTTGAGCGTTGCAAGTACACTGTACTCCGCCGCACGGGTGAGAATCTGCTGCAGCATGGCGTCCGCAATCATGTCCTTGATGATGATCTCCCGGCCGGTGCGCGGGTTCTTGAATGAGAGCCATGGGCCGCCGTCCAGCTCGGTCGCCCCGTAGTCACGCTTTGCGGTCTCGTAGCCCCAGGCGCGGAACGATCCCTCGGTGAACTTCATGATGTTGCCCTTGTGCACCAGGGTGACGCTCGGAAGATCGCGCTCAACGGCGTAATCGATGGCGGCCTGCACGAGTCGCTCCGTCCCCTCGCGGGAGACGGGCTTTATACCGATTCCGGAGCTCTCGGGAAAGCGGATGCGTTCGTATGCGTCGGGAAACTGATCCTTCAACACCGCGAGGAACCGCCTCACGTCCTCCGTCCCTTCCTGGTACTCGATGCCCGCGTAGATATCCTCGGTGTTCTCCCGGAATACCACCATGTCGACGTCCTCGGGCTTCTTCACGGGCGAAGGCACCCCGGTGAAGTAGCGAACGGGGCGCACGCAGGCGTAGAGATCGAGCCGCTGACGAATCGCCACGTTGATCGAGCGGATGCCGCCGCCGACCGGCGTCGTCAGCGGACCCTTGATACCGATGAGAAACTCCCGCAGCACGTCCTGTGTCTCCTGCGGAAGCCACAGCTCCTCTCCGTACACGCGGTTCGCCTTGTCGCCTGCGAATACTTCCATCCACGAGATGCGGCGCCGACCGCCGTACGCCTTCTCTACGGCAGCGTCGAACACCCGCTGTGAAGCGGCCCAGATGTCGGGTCCGGTTCCATCCCCTTCGATAAAGGCGATTATCGGATTGTCGGGAACAACCAGATCACCCTCATCGAGCCGTACCTTCTCGCCCTCGGGAACCTGAACTTTGTTGTAACTCATAGCAAGATCGGAGGATAGCAGCTCCGTCCCCGATGGGCAAGGCGGCCGTCCCGTCCCCGATGGGCAAGGCGGCCGTCGGTTTCCGATTCGACGGCGCTCGGTTCGCCGTTTCACCGGCTATCGTTGTAGCTTTCAGATATGCGCATCTTTCTCTGCGGCGATCTGATGCTCGGGCGAGGAATAGATCAGATTCTCCCCGCGCCCGTCGATCCGGGCCTTCACGAGCCATACGTGGGGGATGCCCGCGCGTACGTCAAGCTTGCCGAAGAGGCAAGCGGCCCGATTCCCCGCGGGGCGCCTCCGTCCTACATCTGGGGCGATCTCCCGGAGGTGCTCGAGCAGGAGCAGCCGGAGCTTCGTATAGGAAACCTCGAGACGAGCATCACGAGGAGTGACGACTATACCCGGGAGAAGGGCATACACTACCGCATGTCGCCGGACAACGTGGATGTGTTGGAACCGCCGGGCTTCGACTGCCTCACCCTCGCGAACAATCATGTTCTCGACTGGGGGACGGAGGGGCTGGCGGAAACCCTGGAGACACTCGACCGCGCCGGCGTCGGTCGCTGCGGCGCCGGACGGACGCGCACGGAGGCCGCGAGCCCGATCGAAACGTCGCCCGCACCCGGAACCGGGCCGCTGGTGTGGGGAGTCGGCGACCGCTCGAGCGGCATCCCGGGGCGGTGGGCGGCCGGGGAGGATACGCCCGGCGTGTGGCTCAAGGGCGCCGACCGCGATCTCCTGCGGAACGTTGCGGGCGCGGGGCTGCGGATCGTGTCCATTCACTGGGGCCGGAATTGGGGATACGCCATACCGCCGCGACAGCAGCAGCTCGGAAGAGCGCTGATAGATGAGGCGGGCGTCACCATCGTGCACGGACACTCCTCTCACCATCCCAAAGGCATGGAGTTCTACAACGGAGGCCTCATCCTCTACGGAGCGGGAGACTTCATAAACGACTACGAGGGCATCGGCGGTCACGAGCAATATCGCCCCGACCTGACCGCCGGCTACTTCGTCGACATGGAGGAGGGCGCCGCGGCCGTGAGGAGGGTCCTCGTCGTGCCGTTTCGCCTGCGAAGGTTCCGCCTCGAGCGGGCAACCGCCGCGGATACCGAGTGGCTCGCTCAGACGCTGGAAGCGACATCGTCCGCCGGTGGTGTAACCTGTCGGCCGGTGAGCGGCCCCGCGATCGAGTGCTCCGCCGTAGCGGGCACATCAGTGTAGTGACGAAGCCCGGGACCGGGATGAGGGGCGCGGGGTGGGGGACCGGAATGCGGCGCCGGGGTGCGGGCCGCGGGCCGCCGCGCGGGCGAGCATGCGGACGGCAAAAAAGAGGGCCGCCGCAGGGCGGCGGCCGAAATGCCCGGCCGGGAACGAGGCGGTACGGCGTGGGGTCACTCGCCCCGACCTGCATAACCGTCAATACGGTAATACATGAAGTACAGTTCGTCAATACAGGATCGCAAATCTCGCGTAGAATCGCGGCCGGGGATGGCCCGTAGCATGACTGATTCCAACTCACAGCGGCGGCCCGGGACCGACAACTCATCCATTCCCGCGTGAGTCGGCGGTCAGGCCCCGGTCAGCCCGAAAGATGGTTCTCCACCTCTCGCAGGTTGTGAATCAGCGGCACCAGCCCCCACAGCCCGAGGTCACGGTACAGCCGCGGGGCATCTTCGAAAATGCCCGCGTGTATTCCGAGCTTCACCGCCTCCATGCAGCGGCGCGGGTGATGGTCGATGAACAGCGTCGACGACGCATTGAGGCTCCCCTGCGCCAGGAGCTCCCGCAACATCGCCCGATGGTCGTCCGTGGTGGCAACGACCGTTGGGCGGCCGGTCGCGTGTCCGTAAACCCGTGAAACGTGCGACGCCGTCTCCTCGTCGGGGCACACTGCGGTAAGGTCGACCGCGCCTCCGAGCTCTCGCACGAGCTGCGGCATCAGCGCAACCGGCGAGCCGTCCGCCGCGAGGAGTACACGGGGCGCATAGAACACTACCGCGGAGATGTCGGCCGCACTCATTCTCCGATCACCTGTACTACCAGCGTGCGGGTACGCGGTTCCTCGATCGGATCGAAGTCGGCGATAAGAATCTCCTGATAGGTCCCGAGCAACAGGTCGCCGTCCACGACCGGCACCGTCATCGACGGGTTGAGAAGCGCGGTACGGATGTGGGCGCCTCCGTTCGCGTCGTAGCCGCGGCGGTGATGCTTCCAGTCGGCGTCCATGGGAACGAGCCGGTCAAAGAGCTCCTCGAGGTCCACGAGAAGGCCGATCTCATGCTCCACGGCGAGAACCGCACCGGTAGTGTGGCGGTAAAAGACGAGCACCGAGCCCTGCCGCACCCCCGAGCGGCTCACCACATCGCGCACCCGCTCGGTCACGTTCAGAGTAAAAAAACCGCCCTCGGACTCGAGCTCTATGGTTTCGGTGATGATCATGATGGCAACGTCGCCGCCCGACCCGCGTGCCGCGGGGGGCGAGCCGTACGCCCGCCGCAAGCGCCGATGAGGACCTCCAGCCCGGTCTTCAACTCACCGTCTCCACAAACCGCCTCACGCGGTCCGTCAACGACTCATCCGCCGAATGCAGCCGCCCCCCAACAAGAAAGCCCGAATCGATCCCAAACTCCTCCCGCAGCTCGCCGCCGCGCTCGACCGTCATGCCGCCGCCGATCATGGGAAGGATCGGGTTGCATCCGGAGAACTCGTCGCGGCATCCTGCAACCGCCGCATGGCTGTCCGCCCGCCCAATGGGAAAGCGCCCGCCGTAGTTCGCATATATGCTCACGTCCGCCCCGGCAAGCCGGTGCATCTGCCCGTAGTAGAGGTAGAACGAGAACGGCGCCGTCTCCCCGGTCACGTAGCCGCCCGAAACGGTGGGATGGCTCATAATCGGTAGCTCGACCCTCGGATCCGCGGCAAGCATGCGCATCGCGTCGAAACCGATGATCGCCGGCGCCACCATCAGCATTCCTGCGCCGGCCTCCTGCGCGAAGAGAGCCCGGTCGAGCAGCTGATCCATGCCGGTCGTTACGTTCGCGGCAAATACCGACCTGTACCCGCTTTTTGCATTTGCCTCGGCAACGGCATCCGCAATCCGGCGTACCCGCTCCTCGAACGGGGCGTAGGGCAGATCGGTGATGCCGTGGTCGTCCTTCATGATGTCGAGGCCACCGAGCGCGCAATCGGTTGCCATTTTCGCGAGGCTTTCACTGGAGAGCCCCATCGGCTTGAGCGCCGTGCACAAAAGCGGTCGGTCATGAACACCGACGCGCTCGCGAATGCCGGCAATACCGAACCGGGGCCCGGGGAAGCGATGTGCGAGCTCGGGCGTCAGCGTGAGGCGATCGGCCTGCAGGTTGGGAAGCAGACTCGTGAGGCCGTTCAGCAGATTAATGAGCTGGGGCAGATCACTGCCGGCGGATCCTTCCTCATAGCTGATCTTTGCGCGGTAGCGACCACCGCCGTCGTCCTCGCCGCCCTCTTCGATGTCCGCCTCCTCGACGGATTCCACGCGGCCCATGATCTCGTCGCGGATCTGTCCGGGCGGAACGAATTCGCCGGGAAACTCCACGGTCTGCTCATTTGCGACGATCCTCGCCGTTTTCTCCGCCTCGGCGCGGTCGCCGCGGATGATGTACTCGACCGAAAACCGGCGACCGGTCAGGCCTTTCACTTCTGTCTGTTGCGGGACCGTCATGCTTTCGTCTTCGAGAGGCCGAATGTGAATGCCAGCGCGGCGACGAGCACGATGCCCTTTATGAAGTCCTGCACGTAGTACTGCATGCCCTGCATCGTCAGGCCGTTGAGGAGCATGCCGATAAAGATGGCGCCCACGATCGTTCCGAACGGATTGGGCCGTCGAACGCCCAGCACCGCGAAGCCGATGAGCGCGGACCCGATAGCGTCGAGCAGGAGGGTGCCGCCGGACTGCACGTCGCCCCGTCCCACGCGGGCTGCCAGGACGAGACCGCCCAGACCCGCGATGGTGCCGGATAGCACATAGGCCATGATACGGAAGCGATCAACTTTTGCTCCGACGAGCCTCGCCGCCTCGGCGTTGCTCCCGATGGCGTAGAAGACGCGGCCCCAACGGCTTCGGCTGAGAACCAGGTACACAACAATAGCAATGGCGAGCATAATCAGCACCGGCGAGGGTATAAACCCAAGCACACGCCCCTGCCCAAGAAGGAGGAACGCCTCTGAGAAGCGGCCTTCGGCGGTGACGCCACCGGCAAGGACGGCGCCGCGCCCCACGGAGCGCCCCCCGGAGGGAATGAGCTGCAGTCCCTGCGCTATGAACATCATTCCCAGGGTGGCCAGCAGCCCGGGGATCTTCACTTTCACGATAAGAAGCCCGTTCATGAGCCCAATGAGGGCGGCCATGACGATACAGAAGGTAACCGCAAAGAACGTACTCCACTCGAGCACAATCATCAGATAGGCGGAGATCATAACCGTCAGCGCAGCTACGCCACCGATCGACAGGTCGGGAACGTCATCTGCAACCAGCGGAAAGGTCACGCCGAGTGCGAGGATTCCGTAGACGGTCACGCCGAGAAGCATCGAGAAGAGGTTGCCGGGCGTGAAGAACGCCGGCTCCGTCAGACTGAAGTACGCAAAGAGCGCCGCCATGACAATGAGAAACCCATAGCGAATCGCGAACCGCTTCCACGCGTCCGCCCGTGTGCGATCACGCGACTCGGCCTCGGTGTGTGTACTGACTGTTGTGTCCATATCTGCTCGCTTACCTCCGCTTTAACGGCTCAAGTTGATTTCAGGTTTCAAGTGGTTTCGACCGGCTCCGGGTTGTCTTCCGAAATGAATTGCAGCAACTTCCCGCGGTCCATGGTCGCGTAGAACTGCTCACCGACGATCGCGCCGCCGTTCATGACCAGAATCCGGTCGGCCACTTCGATGACCTCATCGAGGTCGGTTGCGATGACAACTGCGGTGCGGTCCCCGATGTTGTCCCGCAGATACTGTCCGATATCGTGGCGCGACTTTATGTCGACACCCTGGAACGGTTCGTCGAGGAGCACAAGCCTGAAGTTCTTCAGGAGCCACCTCGCAACCACGACCTTCTGCTGATTGCCGCCGGAGAGGGAGTCCATGTCGGCAACTTCGGATTCGGCCTTGATCCCCATCGCCTTGATCATCCGTCGGGACGCTTCCCGCTCCTCGCCCACCTTCATGATACCGAAGGCCTGGAAGTCACGCAGGAAGGGCGCCGTTATGTTCTGACAAACCGTGAAGTCGGGAATGACCGCGTTATTCGCCCGGTCTTCGGGAACCAGGAAGACACCGGCGCGAATCGCATCGTACACGTCCCCCGGACGGTACGGCTCCCCGTCGATGAGTATCTCCCCGGAAACCGGCTGCCTCACCCCGAAGAGGACTTCCGCGAGCTCGCTCTTACCGGCCCCTATGAGACCGGTGATTCCGACGATCTCGCCTTCGTAGAGCTTGAGATTCAACGGAGGCGTTCCAGGCTCCACCACGAGGTCGCGAAGCTCCAAGCGAACCTCACGCGACGCAAGAGTGCTCCGCTGCTCCCGCACCTCGTGCTCGGGCATCTCGCCGACCATCGCCGTCACGATGTGTTTCACCTCATATGGGTGCTCGAGGACCGTCGCCAGCCTTCCGTCGCGGATGACCGCGACGCGGTCGGCGATGCGCTTCACTTCGTGCAGGCGATGCGACACGTACACGATCGACACACCCGTGGAGCGCAGCCTTTTGAGAGTGGTGAACAGCCGCTCGGACTCCTTCTCCGACAGAGACGAGGTCGGCTCGTCGAGGATCAGGAGCTTCGGTTCGCTTGAGAGCGCGCGGGCGATGGCGATCATCTGACGGTCGCTCTGCCCGATGTCCTCGACGGGCAGATCGAGATCCAGGTCCAGATTGAGCTGGCTCTGAATCTCCTGTGCCCGCGTCTTCAGCTGCGTCTTGCTGTAAAACGGGCCCTTACCGCGGGCAATGAGCTCGCCCAGGGTAAGGTTCTCCCCTACCGACATGCTCTGAACGACACCCTGGTTGATGATCTGGTGCACCGTCGCTATCCCTCGCCCGTAGGCGTCTTCCGGGCTCGTGAACCGCACAACCTCGTCACCAATGACGATGCTACCTTCGTAGTCGGTGTGGTAGCCGCAGATGATCTTGATCAGCGTCGACTTGCCTGCGCCGTTCGCCCCCACCAGGCCAAGGATCTCCCCCTTGTAGAAGCTCAGAGAAACGCCGTCGAGCGCTCGTGTGGCCGCAAACGACTTACCGATGTCGATTGCCTGGACAACAGTCGGGCGATCAGCCATAGATTCAGCTCCCCGCTCACCCGGCCGAGGACGCGGGCACCGCCTGCCCGGCCGGTGAGATACTTGTTGCAAGGTCGGCCACGGCTTCGATAGTCGTGTACTTCCCGTGGTTTATGATGAGCTCCTTGCCCATCCTCAACCCCATGCGCTCCACCTCGGCCCGTGCGTCCAGGTCCTCGATGTCGGCGATATCCGACACCTTTGCCAGCCCGAGGATTCGTCGAATCATGACGGAGCCGGCGATACCCATGGAGTCGTCGAAGATCCGCGCGATGTTGCGCCTTCGATACTCCGCGTGCGCCTTCTCCCCGCCGGGGTAGTCCCAGAACAGGTCCTTCTCGGCCTCGAAATGATGCTTCCAGTAGCTCTCGAACTTCGCGTCGAACTTGTTCCACGTCTCTCGGATCTGATCGAGGATCCAGGTGCGGTACTCCGACGGGTCGTTTCCGAGAAGGGTCTGACGGTGGGCATGCGCGAAGTAGGCGAGGAACATGTTGCCGATGAACAGCGCCACGTCAAAGCCTGCCGGACCAAAGAAGGCGAACTCGGGGTCGATGACGAAGGTCTTCTCCTCGTCGGCCATGATACTGCCGGTGTGCAGATCACCATGGAGGAGGGCCTCGGCGTTGTTCATGAACTTGTACTTGAGTTCCGCCTGGTGGATTTTGAGCTCGTCATCCTCATGGATGAAGTTGATGTCCTCCTCGGTCAAGCGCTCATTGTACACGTTGGTGTCGCTCTTGCAGAACGGATGGGTGAAGATGAAATCCTCGGTGATCTTGCAGAGATCGATGTTGATGAACTTCTTCACCATCTCCTTCTTGGTGCGATGGTCGAGGTACCAGTCGGAGGTATAGAACAGGTTCTTCGCGAGGAACGTCGAGACGTGTTCGGCAAGGTTCGGGAAATACGTGCCCTCGTTCATCTGTCCGCGCAGGACCGGATAGTCCTTGAGATTCTGCATGAGCACGAGCGACATATCGTGACTCGAGTGATAAATCTCAGGCACGTGCTCGGGGGTGAGCTCGGATTCCTTCTCGAGCGCCATGATCTCGAAGGTCATCCGCTCCTTCGGCAGCGGCCAGTCCTTGCCCACGATCCGCAGGAAGGGCACCGCCTGCTTGAGGACCGCCGTCTGAGTCGGATCCGACCTGTTGGTGATGAAGTAGACGAAGTTGAGGTTGCCGTCTCCGATTTCGCGGATATCGAGGTTGTCCAGATCGCCGAGCACCTCTTTTGCCGCCGGGACGCTTTTGAGATAGTCGACTACGCTGTCTTCAGTAAGCTGCGTGTATTCCATGACTTGCCACCACTCTCTCGGTTTGCACTACGTATCCGTTCCTGCTACGACACTCGTGCGTAGACTATGTCCTTCAGGTTTTCGGCATAGGGCGCCTGGACGAGGCCCCTGTCGGTAACGATGCCGGTAACCAGCTCATTCGGCGTCACATCGAAGGCCGGGTTCCTGACCTTGACGCCTTCGGGAGCCGTACGCCGCAGCCCGAAGTGCGTGACTTCGTCGTCGCCGCGCTCTTCTATCGTGATGTCCGCACCGGTCGGGGTATCGAGGTCGATCGTCGAAAACGGCGCGGCTACGTAGAAGGGAATACCGAAGTGTTTTGCGAGGATCGCAACGCCCATGGTACCGATCTTATTCGCCACGTCGCCGTTTGCCGCGACGCGATCGGTGCCCACGATCACCATGTCGATGAGCCCCTGCGACATGATGTGGGCCGCCATGTTGTCGGTGATGACCGTCACATCGACCCCAGCCTGCTGCAGCTCCCAGCTGGTCAGGCGCGCTCCCTGGAGCAGCGGACGACTCTCATCGGAGTACACGCGAAACTCCACGCCCTGCTCGTGTGCGAGGTACATGGGCGCGGTAGCCGTACCGTACTCGGAGGTTGCGAGTCGGCCCGCGTTACAGTGGGTCAGCACACCGAAGCCGGGTTTGATCAGATCAACTCCTTTTTCGCCGATGCTCTTACACAGCTGCACATCCTCGCGGTGTATCGCAACAGCCTCCTCACGTATGACGTCGAGGAGCTCCGTCCCCGTGCCGGCCGCGCTCTGCTTGGCCTTGGCGACCACGCGCTTGAGTGCCCAGCTCAGGTTCACCGCGGTGGGGCGCGCGCTGTCGAGGTAATCCGCGCGTTCCTGAAGCTTTGCGAGAAACTGCTCGCGGTCGAGACCGGTATCTCCGCGCATGCCGACCACGAGGCCGTACGCGCCGGCAACGCCGATTGCGGGCGCTCCCCTCACTTTGAGCTGCTTGATGGAGTCCCAGACCTGCTCGATCGTTTCCTGCTTTTCGACGACGACATCCAGAGGCAGCTGCGTCTGGTCGAGCAGCAACAACTCCTCGTCGATCCATTCAATACTTTTTACGCGTGAAGCGTCACCCACGTGCGACATTGCGCTCTCTCCTGTCTGATACGGTTATGTCGGAGAATTGAAGGCGGCGGGCCCGAGCACGGTGCCCGAGCCCGTCCCGGCCAACTGCCGGGATACGATTTCGACCGACCTAGAACATCTCTCCGGCGCCCATCGGAATCCACGGCGCGGTGGAAACCTCTGCGCGGTTGAACTCGGGGAATGCCTCGCGAAGCTCATCCATGTTGGTGATGTTGTTCTCGCGCAGCATTTCCTGCGTGAAAATGTGCGTCGGCACGAGCACGTCATGAGGAACATCCTCGCCGGCCATCAGCAGCGCAACTGTCCGCACGCTTGCCGCCCCGACCGCCGCCGGGTTCACCGCTGAGGTCATAACCCAGGGGCTTCCTTCTTTCGTCATGAGCTCGATGTCCTGCGTGGAGATATCGACACTGTAGATATCGACTTCGTCGGTCATGTCGAGCTCCTCGAGCGCCATCTGAATACCCTTGGCAAACTCATCGTACGGAGCAAGGTAGACATCGATGCTGTCATTGGCTCGGAGAACGGATTTCGCCTGGTCCGCATTCTTGACCGCAATCGGCGACTCGAGCGAACCGGTCTGCTCGACGATCTCCAGGCCCGGCGTGTCGTTGACAACCTCCTGAATGCTGCTGTCGCGCTTGTCCAGGGGAAGGACGCCCGGCGTGTACGCGTATGCGATGTTGGCCTCGCCGTCATAGTCGTCCTTGATCTGGTTGATCGCGTTCATGCCGTGCTGCGGATCGTTCTGGGCGATCTGCGGAATGTCGGGGTTCTCGAGGTCGACGTCAAAGGCAACGACCGGAATGCCGGCATCGAGCGCGCGCTGGGCAACACTCTGAAGCGACTCGGGTACGCCGTGCTGAATGACGATGCCGTCGACACCCTGGTTGATGGCCTGCTCTACGAAGTTCGCCTGAGCCTGCGCATCGGTCTGCTTGCCAAGGGTGACGAAGTCCATGTTCATGAGCTCCGTCTGCGCCTCGGCGCCCGCACGGTACATCTGCATGAACTCGCCCTCGAGCAGGTAACCAACGTGTGCGATGGTCAGTCTCTCGGTCCCATCGAAGGGTGCCGGAGCCCCCTCGAGCATAGTGACGTCGTCGCCTTCACCGCCGCCTTCTCCCTGGCCGCCGGCGAACGCCCCCGACACGATCAGTGCGAACATAAGCACCATCAGCGTGATGTTTCGAGCTCTACTCATGTCCACCTCCTTGATTCCTCTGCGGTCGTATGACCGCCGTTGATGTAATCCGGCACTGGGAAGATACTGCGCATCCCGCCGAATGCCGCATCGTCCTGCGTGTTGGATTTGCGGCATTTTACCACGGGAAAGGCACAGTTGTCAAAGAAAATTGCACTAGTCTATTGCGTTTTCTGTTGTTTGCTGTGGCTTTTATGACCTCAGAACAATGCATCTCTCACGTCGGCCGCGGCGCGCTCGAGCGCGTCGGCCGCAGCCGACTCACCCGCAAAGCACGCGACGAGCCTCTGCGTTACGGCCGGAAGGATCGTGTTCATACGCGGGTGGCACGGGAGCCGAGCGGCCCTGTCGAGCATTTCCTCCTGCACGCGGTACCAGGGAACCGTCTCCCGGGCCGCCCCATAGGTCGAGCTGCGCACGGGGCTGCCGGCGTAGCGCCCCACCTTTGCGTCGACCTCGGGACCGGAGAGATAGCGCAGAAACTCGAATGCGGCGGGCACGTCGGGTGATGAGGCGAGAACTCCGAAGCTCCACACGACGTTCCACGGCTTC
>CAZWNS010000033.1:0-29336 GCA_964635245.1 uncultured Spirochaetaceae bacterium | reverse complement strand
TACACTGCAACATGATAGGAGGCGAACATGGCACATTACGTCGAGTTGAACGTTCGCAAGGCGGCGCTCCTGAACAGGGATGTCGAGTTCCACGCCCACGCAGATGACGACGGCAATACCGAGGTCATTGGGAAGCTGGAGGTGTCCAAGGGTGGAGTTGAATGGGTGCCGAAGTATAAGCAGAAGGGCATCCAGATGAAATGGCGGGAGTTTGCCAGGTTCATGGAGGAGCGGGCTTGACGGCGCACGACCGGAAGCGCGGCTGCCTGCTCGGACTCGCCGTCGGCGACGCCCTGGGCGCGGCGGTTGAGTTCAGTTCCCCCGGCGGTTTCGAGCCCGTCACAGGCTATCGCGGCGGCGGGCCGCATGGTCTCGCGCCGGGGGAGTGGACCGACGATACGAGCATGGCGCTGGCCCTTGCCGACAGCATAGCCACCGTCGGCTGGGACCTCAACGACCAGGCGGAGCGTTACGTCGCGTGGTGGCGCACCGGCCGCTATTCCGTGAATGGTCGCTGTTTCGATATCGGCACCACGGTGTCCACAGCACTGTTGAGCTTTGAGGAAGGGCGCGATGCGTACACCTCCGGCCCCCGGTCGGACCGCTCGAGCGGTAACGGCTCTATCATGCGCCTGGCGCCGGTTCCCGTTCGCTACGCGGCACTTTTCCCTGAGCGCATCGAGGAGCTTGCGCGCCTTGCCGCCGAATCCAGTCTCCCAACACACGGGAGCGAGCAGTGCCTCTCCGCCTGCCGCTACTTCGCATTGGTACTTGCCGCCCTCGTCGCCGGGAAGGACCGCGCCGAGGTGCTTGCGTCGGACTGGCCGCCTCTGGAGCTCCTGCGGACCGCGTCACCCTTGCACCCGGCGGTGGAAGAGGTCGTCATGGGCTCCTTCCGGTACCGCGAACCGCCGCAGATCAGGGGCAGCGGATACGTGGTCCGAAGCCTGGAGGCCGCGCTCTGGGCCTTCCACGCCGCCGACAGCTTCCGGGAAGCGGTCCTGGCCGCCGTCAATCTTGGCGAGGACGCCGACACCACGGGCGCGGTGTGCGGTCAGTTGGCTGGCGCCTACTGGGGTGAAAGCGGTATTCCGCGCGAGTGGCTCGAGGGGCTTGCACGGCGGGAAATGATCGAGGACACGCTCTCGGCGTTGTGCGGCCGGGGACCGGAATGAGCACCGGCGAGGACCGGGAACGCGCCCTATGCCGACGGTCGCTTTGGCCGATTAAAGTCTTGGACGCCCCGAAAGGGAAACACGACAACGCCGACGCTCTCCTGTGCACGGCCAGTCGGGAGCTTCTGATATCCGTCACATCAACTGACCCGGGTCGTCGCGCGAGCTCGACAGGTTCATGTGGTCGGACCGAAAGAGCGATATCCCACGCTTCGACCACGTAGACGCGATCCTCCAGCTGGGTCATCCCCCGCGCCGGATGCGTGATGCCGACTGGGCGGCTCTCAAGTACTGCAGCGCCGCCTGCCGGCGGTAGGTGCGCGCCCGAGCGTTGGTCTCACTGGGCTGGTTCGCCAGCGGTGAGCGGCATCCACATGACGATGCGATTTCGGGGGCGCTGCCGCTGTTCGGCTTCGCCCGCATCGAGGAGTTCGCGGCACGCGATGTCTCGAGTTTATTGCCGGCAACGGCAGTTTGACGTATGGTACGGAGTACGTTATACTCATCACGATGAGTATCCGCCTTCAGGTACTTCTTGACAAAGAAGAGCTCGAAGAGATCAGGCGTCGCGCTGAAGAAGAGCATATGACTGTCTCGGCCTGGGTGCGCCGCGCGCTCGAGCACGAAAAGCGGGAACGGCCGAGCACCGCCGTGCGGAAGAAGCTGGAGCTTCTGCATGCGGCACGTCGCCACGACTTCCCGGCAGGGGACTACACGGAAATGGCTGCGGACATCTCCCGGAGCTACCTCTCCGACATCGAGTCGCACGGCAGCTCCGAAAGCGAACGGGAGACATAGATCCCACGATGGTATTCATCGATTCCAATGTGCCGATGTACGTTCTCGGAGCCGAGCACCCCACCAAGTCCGCGGCCGTCTCTATGCTCGAACGACTTATTCGTGACGAAGTCAGGCTCGTAAGCGATGCCGAAGTCCTGCAGGAGATCCTGCACCGCTATATCGCGATCAACCGACGGGACGCCATACAGCCGGCCTTTGACGCGCTGCTCGGTCTGGTGGACGAGGTCTTTCCCGTGGAGTCGGGAGACCTGGTGCGCGCGAAGGACGTGCTCCTTTCGACCTCCGGATTGTCTGCCCGCGACGCTGTCCATGCCGCGGTCATGTACAACAGAGGCGTGGAACGAATACTGAGTTACGACAGCGGATTCGATGCTCTGCCGTTCCTCACGCGTTTGTCGTGAGGCCGGAGTCGTCGACCGTGTCACCCCCGGCCGGCTCGAACACCGGCTTTGCCCGGTCGGCAAACGCGTCGATGAGCCGGTCCTGAAGCACGGTGCGCTTCCCGTCGGCCCGGGCGGCCTCGTCGAGGGAAAGAAGAGTCTCGCCGATCTCCTGTGCTGATGCGGCCGCCGCATACCGGGCTGCGAGGGCGGCGGTGACCTGTCGCATCTGCTTCGCCTCGACGCGGGGCGTTCCGGGCGTGATGAGCCGGTCGAGCTCTTCTGCGCTGAGGCCGCGTCCCCAGGCCGTCACCACCGAGTGCAGCGCCGACCGCAGTGCGGAGGCGTCGCGCAGGCGGTCGTCCAGTCCCGCGCGAGCGATCTTATTCTCCCCGGCCCGGGCAAGCCTGCGTGCTCTGAGCGTGCGCCCGAGCTCGAGCAGCGCCTGTGTCCCGCTCACCGCGCCGATCCACGCGGCACGACCTATGATGAGGAGCGCCTGCGCGATCCAGACCAGAAGCATCGCCGCGAGCTTTACGAGATTTACGACGAGCATAACGAGCAGATAGATCATCTGCAGGTTCGCCGCCTTCTTCCCCCGCATCTGAACGCCGGCGATCTTCGCCGATGATCGATTGGGATTGGTCCAGTTGAAGGTGCCGAGGGCGTTCCTCGTGGACACGCTCGCGCCGCTCTTCGAGAGGTTGAGCTTGGTGGGGCCGCGGCCGTAGCGGCCCCGGAGTCTGAAGCGGCCGTTCTGCAGGGCCACATTGGTGCCCTTCGCGACGCGGGTTGAGACGCGGATCCCGCGCTTTGTGTTGCCGGTGACGGTAAGCCCGGCGGCCTTCGTCTGCGCGCGAAGCGACACACCGCCGGTGCGGCTTGCCCGGAGGTACTTCCCGCGGTGTTCGATGCGTTTCTGCCTGCCGTATTGGTCTGTCTTTCCGATGTTGAACATCAGCACGCTCCTCCCAACAGCACGTGTTCGACCAGTCTTCTCACAAGACATTCGAGAGTAAGAACGACGAAACGATCACCTGCGCGCGCGGAAGCTCATTCCCGCACTCCGGGAGGCAATGTACGCCGGGCGGGAGAGACATGCAAGACCATGTGCGAGCTGCCGACGCCGGCCGGCGTCCGGCTTCCCTCCACGGTAACCACTGTCGAACGCGCCCTCCCGTGAAGCAGCAGCTCGGAAAACCCCGTAGTACTCAGATGAAACAGACTTCTGTATACTTGAGGAGATGTCGGACCGCATGAATGACATTATTGGGCTACTCGAATCGGAGCTTGAAGCTGCCTTCGAGGTCAGGGACAAGCAGTCGCTGCATCGTTACGTAGTGCTCATGATCGATCGCTTCGCCGCCCGCGAGAGCGAGGAGGAGCGCCACTCACGGCTCGAGCGCAAAATGGACGAAGGGTTCGCTGAAATCAAGGATGACGTACGGACGATTGCCGCGACCATGAAGGAAGGTTTCGCCCGGGTCGATGAGCGCTTCGAGGCCGTCGACAAGCGATTTGAGGCCGTCGATAAGCGCTTTGAAGCAGTCGACAAGCGCTTCGACGACATGAACAAGCGGTTCAACTCGCTTGTCGTGCTTATGTCGGTCATTTTCACCGTGCTCGCCGGCATGATGACGGCGCTGAGACTGTTTGTCTGACGACCCGGTGCGCGATCTCGGCGCAGCTCGACCCGTTCGTCGTTGCCGACCCTGCCGCGCTCTGCTATGGTAGCGGTCATGACAGGCGAGAGATCTCACCGGCGAGTTCGCCGCGGCGTGTCGGCGGTGTTCGCCGTCGCCGGGGCCGCGATCATGACGGTCGACTCACTCGAACACATTGCCCGCGGCTTCATCGGCCTGAGCCTTATGCTGATCGCGGGGGTAACCGTGGCTGCAGCGGGCGTGGGCCTCGCGGTGGGGCTCGTTGTCGAGCGAGTCCTCGAGCGGATGCGGCGGCATTAGGGCAGCGGAAACTCGAATCTGACGCGGAGGCCCGGCTCGTTGTCTTCGAATCCGACCGTGCCGCCGAGCTGTTGGGCGAGCGCGTCGACGAGCTGCAAACCGAGGGACTGGTTACGCTGGAGGTCCTTTTCCGGAATTCCGGGGCCGTTGTCCGCAACCTGGAGCGTGAGCCGCCCGTCTGCGTGTGCGAGGGATATGGCTATCTCGCCCCCGCGTTCGCCGGATGCATACTTAAGCGCATTCGAAAGCAGTTCATTGACGACCATTCCGAGGGGAATCGCATGGTCGAGGTCGATACCAACATCGTCGACCGATGTCGATATCCTGCTGCCGTCCTGAGAGATGTCCATCGAGTGGCCCACCGTCGCCACGAGGTCATTCACATAGGTGCGGATATCGATGCGGGCGAGAGACGGAGACTCGTACAGGTGCTCATGGACGAGGGCCATGGACTGAATACGAGTTCGCGCATCCTGGAAATACTCGAGCGATTTCTCATCGTCTAGGAGGCTGCTTTGGATGCTGAGCATTGAGGAGACGACCTGCAGGTTGTTCTTCACCCGATGGTGGATCTCCCGCAGCAGTGTCTCCTTCTCGCGCAGCGACTCGGTGGTCGCGCGGGCCGCCACTCCGCGACGGCGTGCCACTTCGTAGGCGACCAGAGCAAGTGAGATCACCAGAAAAAACGCCGAGACACTCAGAAGGATTTCAGTTTGATACCTCTCCCACAGGCCTTCCGGGCGGTTGTAGACGATACTCCCCGGCGGCAGGCTGTCTTCTCGGACCCCGAACGGCCTGAGAGCAGCCAGGTCGAAAACCGCCACGTTGGGGCTCTCCGCAACTACCGGAATGGTCGTCGGATCCTCGCCCTCGAGTATGCGCTCAACGAGCCGTGCGGCGCAGAGCCCCTGTTCCCGGCCGCTGACCATATAGCCTCCGGCGATGCCCGTACCCATGTAAAAGTCCCACAGCGAGAATACGGGTACATCGAGAGCTTCGGCGACGCGCCTGCCGCTGCGGCGAAAATCGAGCGGCGTCCCGGCCTCATTGCGAACGAGGCCCACGAGGAGTCCAACCGTGTCGCTGCCGCTCGACTCACGCAGCCGCTCCAGGTCCTCCACCCTCACGGGGTGATGCACCGTGGCCTCGAGATCGAAATCAGAAAGGGCGGCGCGCACGAGTTTCACGTTCTGATCGCTTGTCGCAGTACAATCTGAAAGAATGAGAAGACGCGTGCGGTCGGGAAACAGACGGCGGATCTCTACTAAGGTCCGGTGCACGCTTAGCTCCTCGGCGACACCGGTCGTGTTGTCGATCCCGGCGATGAGCTCGGGGCCGTAGTTGTTTATGCCCGCGAATACCAGTGGCACCGACGGCCACAACCGCTCCCGTGCATATCTCATGAACTCCAGGGCGAAATTGTCGGTGGCGACTATGACGTCGAAAGACCACGCTCGGTACTTGTGCTCGAAAAACGAGACAAGGTCGCCCATGTAGGCGCGGCTGCTGTGATACTTGGCATCGAGGACTTCAGAGTGTACCGTGGTCGTGCTCTGGGGACGGTGCTCCAGAACGTTCCGGATCGCGGCATCCATATCGACCGTCCACTTGAAGTCCAGACCATAGGAGTGAAGCACCAGAACGTGTCGGCCGCTCTGGGCATGTGCCGGCGCGAACGTCAGAAGCGCACACGCGGCCGCGAGTCCTCCGATGATGTGTTTCCGCAGCACGAATGGCATAGACAATGCCTTGATTCTACGGTCAGCGCACAGCGAGGTAAACCCCGAGCACCGCGGACTCGCCGGCGGGCGTTACCCCGCCGACTCGAAGTACTCCTTGAAGCCCTGCATGATGTAGAGGCCGGCGGTGCCGCCGGGGTCGGGTTTGCCGATGCTCTTCTCCTGGTAGTAGGCGGGGCGTCCGTGCTGAGCCTGCATGTCCTTGGTCTTCTCGAGGCCCTCGGCGGCGGCGGCGTAGGCCGCCGCGAAGGCGTCCGCCGGGCTTGCGTCGCCGGCATGCTTCAGCGATTCCGCAACCGGATGCATGACGTCGATGATGGTCTTGTCGCCGGGCTTTGATTTCCCCCGCTCCATGAGACCGTGTACGAAGGCGTCGAAGAGATCGGCCATATCGGCTACCGAGAGCTCCTCCTTGCCCTGCACGGCCTTGCCCCCGCGCATAAACCCGGTGGCAAGCAGAGTGCCCATTGTCGACGGGGCGGCCTTATTCATCTGCATACCCATCTGCATCAGCGCCTTGCCGAGATCGCCTGCTTCCTGCGAGCTCATAAACTCGTCGGCCGCCTTGAAGGCTTTGGCCATTGTGATGCCGAGGTCGCCGTCACCCATCTCACCGTCGATCCTGATGAGCTCTTCGCGCCGTGCATCCATGATGTCCCGTGTGCGGGCAATCGCCCCCTGGAGATCCTGCAAGCGTATGCTGCTCATGCCGTGTTTCCCCCGTGCCTCAGAGCTGTACCTGCTCAAAGAACGGCGTGCGGGCCGGCTTGGAGAGCAGGCTCTTGAGCTCGTCGTCGAGCTTGAGAAGCGATATCGAAGCGCCGGCCATTTCGAGAGATGTCGCGAACTCACCGACGTACACGTTGAAGACCTTCAGTCCCTTCTCCTCGGCAACCTTGTGGATGCTGCGGTAGAGGACGTAAAGCTCCTCCTTGGGCGTTGCGCCGAGTCCGTTGACGAGGATCGAGACCTCATCACCCCTGGAGTAGGGGAGGTCGTCGATGATCGGGTCCATCATCTCCCGTACGATCCCGTCGGCGCTCTTGAGCTCGCCGCGGCGCACGCCGGGTTCGCCGTGGATGCCCATGCCGATCTCCATCTCGTTCTCGCCGAGCTCGAACTGCGGCTTCCCGACTTCCGGTACGATGTTCGGCCACAGCGCAACGCCCATGGTACGGACATTGGCCGCCGCCTTCTCGGCGATGCGTTTGACCTCGTCGAGGTCGGCGAGCTCATCCGCCTTCGCACCGGCGCACTTGTACACATAGAAAATGCCGGCCACACCGCGGCGGTTCTCCTCTTTGCCCTTCGGTGCCGAGGCGACGTCCTCGCCGGCCACGAGTTGCTCGACGCGGATGTCCTCCATCGCCGCCATTTCCTTCGCCATGTCGAAGTTCATCACGTCGCCGCCGTAGTTGCCGTATATGTAGAGCACGCCCGCGCCGCTGTCGATGGCCTTCGTGACCTCGAGCATCTGCTCGGAGCTCGGGGACTGAAACACGTCTCCGACGGAGCACCCATCGAGCAGACCCTCACCGACGTACCCGAGAAAGAGCGGCAAATGTCCGGATCCGCCACCTGTTGCCAGACCGACCTTCCCCTTCTTCTTCGCACCGGCCTTCACAACACAGTGCATGTCGTCGTTTACGTAGGTAAGTTGATCGGGGTGCGCGGCGAAGATGCCCTCGAGCATCTCGTTCACGAAGTCCTTGGGATCGTTGAGGAACTTTTTCATGGCCATTTCTCCTTGTTGCGGTGGGATGTCCCGTCACCCGCAGTGTCGGCAATTAAATAAATTTAGATTCTATACCTACGAGTGTACCATGGAATGATTGGCTGTCAAGGTATTTGCGGAGCCCGGACACCGGTCGCCGGCTGGGGATTGCCGCTACACCGGGGTGACGAGCCCTGAGATCGCCGGCGGAAGGCGCGATTTCCGCACGTCCGTGACCCTGCACGTCTCAATTGTTTTAGTTTGAGCTAAAACTGCTTCAAAACCGGAATTGACAAAGTGCCCCCTCAGGTTTACGGTTATTCGAGGGCTTACGCGGATGGGTACCCGGATCAAAGACATTGCTCGACGTGCGGAGGTCTCTGAAGCCACGGTGTCTCTGGTGCTGAACCAGAAACCGGGGGTGAGTACATTCACGCGGGAGCGCATACTCAAGCTTGCCAGGGAGATGGACTACGGCGCAACCCAGCGTCAGGTCCTCTCTACTCGTAGCGGGACGATCCGGTTTCTCAAGATTGCCACCCACGGTCATACCGTGAACCGCGATCACAACGTGTTCCTTGCCGACTACATAGACGGCCTCACCCGCAGTGCACGGCTGCTTGGATACAATCTCGAGATCAGCGCGTTCTCGGGTACCGGCATCGACGAGATCGTGAACAGCGTGCGCGGGGCGCCTCTCAAGGGGGTCGTGGTTCTCGGCACCGAGCTCGGCGCCGAGGCGGTTCGGCGCTTCGCGCAGCTGCCGATTCCCTTTGTCTTCCTCGATACCTACTACGACTTCCTTCCCTTCGACTTCGTGGATATGAACAACAAGGATGCGGTGTATGACATCATCACGCACCTCATCGACAACGGTCATGAAAGCCTCGGTTTCGTGCGCAGTCCGGTGAACACCCACAATTTCTTTCTGCGCGACGAGGGATTCTATCAGACGATGACCGAGCTCGGAATGTCGATACCTGAAGTCAGCGTATTCGACGTCGATTCCACGTTCGACGGAGCGTACCGGGACATGCTCGAGCTTCTCGACGGGCGCAGTGAGCTGCCCACCGCCCTCTTCTGTACCAACGACATCATGGCGTACGGCACCATCAAGGCGCTTCGGGAGCGGGGATGGCGAGTGCCCGCGGACGTCTCGGTGGTCGGGTTCGATGACCTGCCCCTCTCGGCGGTGATGGAACCACCGCTTACCACCATGCAGGTATCCAAGAAGAGAATGGGTGAGATGGCGATGCAACTCCTCTCCATGCGGGTGGAAAACGAGGAGAGCGGACCGCCGATGAAGATACAGATCGGCGGCAGCCTCATTGTCCGGCAGAGTGTGCGCAACCTCCGGCGGGGAGTGTAGCACCGGCAGCGCGGGGGAGCGTAGCACCGGCGCCGCCCGGCGCGACGCCGGGCGGCCCGTCGACGGTAGTGGCTACCGCTTACTGTTCACGTACTCGACGAGGCGTTTCGAATCATCCTTCAGCGCATCGTAGGTTGCCTCGTACTGCCGCACGTACTCCGCGTAGACCTCCGTATTCTTCGGATTCGGCTCCACCTTCTTGGCAACCCGGACCATCTTGTCCGCCGCCGACTTCATGTCGGGGTAGATGCCGGCGGCCACGGTGGCGAGGATACCGCTTCCCAGCGATACCGCCTGCTGTTCCTCGGGGATGGTGATGGGCTTCCCGGTCGCGTCTGCGTGGATCTGCATCCACAGGTCGCTCTGCGTCGCGCCGCCGCACGCGATGATCTCGTCGACGGCGAAGCTCTCCTGCTCCATGCGGTCGATGATCACCTTTGTTCCGTAGACGACGCCCTCCATGATCGCCCGGAAGATGTGTGCGGGGGTATGGCTGAGAGTCAGACCGCGAATGACGCCGCGGCTGTTGGGATCGACCCAGGGCGTGCGGTTCCCCTGCCAGTGTTCGAGCACCACGAGACCGTCGGAGCCCGGGGCGATCTTCTCGGCCTGTTCGTTGAGCACGTCGTAGACCGAGCCGCCGCGCTTCTCGGCCTCGGCGGTGATGTCGGCGTTCAGGAAGTTCGTGGTGAACCACTTCACGACCGAGCCTGTCGATATCTGCCCCGCCTCCACGACCTGTAGGCCCGGAACGACCGCGTCGGGGAAGCTGCCGAACAGACCCCGCCTGTGCAGCTCCACGTCCGAGACGCCGATCTGAAGCTGAGAGGATCCGGTGATGACCGCGAGCTTTCCGGCGGTCAGCGCGTTCACTCCCACAACGCCGACGTAGGCGTCGGCACCGCCGCCGGCGACGGGCAGCCCTGGGGTGAGTCCGGTCTTTTCGGCCATCTCCCTGGAGATGGTACCCGCGACTTCTCCGAGTCCGACGATGCGCGAAGGCAGTTTCTCGAATACATCCCCGAGGCCGATCGTTTCGTAGAGCGAGGCGGGAAATCCGTCTTTGCGGCCGTTGTAGAACCACCGCACCGTGGTGGTATTGATGTTCGCCGTGATCTCACCGGTGAGGCGGTACACCATCCAGTCGGTATGCTCGAAGATGGTGTGCGCCTTCTCGTAGGTGTCGGGCTCGTTTCGCTTGGTCCACAGCACCTTACAGGGAAACCACTCCGGCGATACCTTACCGAACCCGACGTATTCGAGGGCCGGATCTCCGGTCCCGGCAATCTCGGCGGCTTCGGCGGAAGCGCGGATATCCATCCACATGATGGCGTCACGCAGCGGGCGACCGTTCTCGTCGAGAAAGACGACCGTGCAGCTCGTACCGTCGAGACCGACGCCCTTGATGTCGCCGGGGTCGACGCCCGCCTTGTCGATGGCGATCTTGATCGACTCCACGAGGGACTCATCCCACTGCTCGATTTTCTGTTCGGCCCAGCCGGGGTGCCGGTGGTAGTTCTTGTTCTCGCTCACTCCGAAGCTCAGACAGCGACCCGTCTCGTCGTAGACACCCGTGCGGATACTCTCGGTTCCTCCATCGATTCCCAGCACGTAACTTGCCATCGGTACCTCCGTTCGTGTTCTCGATTGGTGCCGCCAGTATAGCATGTTCGGTCCGCATCCGGAAGGGCCCGATCTTGACGCATGCCAAATAACCTGTTATAAGAAAAAAAGATATGAGCTGTTTTCTCGGAATAGACATTGGCACCTATAGCTCGAAAGGCGTTCTCGTGGCTGCCGACGGGAGCATCGTCGCCCGGCATTCGGTCCCGCATGATCTCGATATCCCCCGGCCCGGCCGGGCCGAACATGACGCCGAGGGCGTGTGGTGGCATGACTTCGTGAGCATATCGAACGCGCTCCTTGAGAAGGGTGACGTCCCGGCGGGCGAGGTTGCCGCGGTCGGAACGAGCGGGATCGCGCCCTGCGTGCTGCCGCTTTCCGCGGACGGCCGTCCGCTGCGACCGGCCATCCTCTACGGCATCGACACGCGTGCAACTGCCGAGATAGAGCAGCTCAACCGTGAGCTCGGCGTCGAGTGGATCGTAGAGCACTCCGGCTGCGAGCTCTCGGCCCAATCCGCGGGTCCCAAGATCCTATGGATCAAGCATCACGAGCCGGAGGTCTGGAAGGAGGCGCGACACTTCGTCACCTCGACCTCCTACCTCGTCTATCGCCTCACCGGCGAGCTTGCCGTCGACCACTACACCGCGGCCTTCTTCGGACCCCTCTACGACATCGAGGAGCGTGGATGGTCCAGGGACGGCTGTGCGCCGGTCTGTCGCCCCGATCAACTGGCCGAGCCGATCTGGACGACCGATGTCGCCGGTCGCGTCGGCGCCAATGCTGCCGCTGAGACGGGGCTCGCGGAGGGAACGCCCGTTATCGCCGGTACCGCCGACGCGGCATCGGAGGCGGTGAGTGCCGGGGTGCTCGAGCCCGGGGACACCATGGTGATGTACGGGAGCTCGGTGTTCATCATTCGGCTGTTTGACACCCGTCCCCGCGGCGGCGTGTTCTGGCCTGCGCCCTCTCTCGTACCGGGCACCTTCGCGCTTGCCGCCGGGATGTCCACCACGGGAGCCGTTACCCAGTGGTTTCGTGAGGAGTTCGGGGCGGAAGAACGTGCCGCCGAGGAGGCGGGCGGGGAGAACGCCTACGCCGCGCTCGCCCGCCGGGCGGACGAGGTTCCGGCGGGCGCGGAGGGCCTGCTCGCGCTTCCGTACTTCAGCGGTGAGCGCACGCCCCTGAACGACCCCGACGCCCGCGGTGTCATTGCCGGCCTTACCCTGCGACACAGCCGTGCCCACATCTATCGGGCGCTCCTCGAAGGCGTCGCCTTCGGCGTGCGACACAACCTCGAGGAGATGGCGGCGAGCGCCGAAGGGGACGGCGCCGGCGGCGCTGCGAACGCCGTCGTCGCCATCGGCGGCGGCGCGGCGAACCGTCCGTGGATGCAGATCGTCGCGGATGTGCTCGGCCGCCCGCACACCGTGCGGAGCACGCCGGGGGCCTCCTACGGTGATGCGGCACTTGCTGCCGTCGGTGCGGGCGGGGGCTCCCTCGGCGACATCGCCGCCTGGGTTCCCCCCGGAGAGACCGTCGAGCCGACTGCGGCGCGCGGGGTCTATGAGCGACTGTTTCCTCTCTATCGGGATCTCTACCGCTCGAGTGCGGACACGGTCCACGCCCTCGCCGCCTTCGCCCGGGAGGGCGGGCGCCGGTAGGCGCGGCCCGCAAACAGGAGTACACATGGATTACGACAAGCGATGGAACGAGCTCGCGCGCGTGCTCGTCGACTATTCGACCGAGACGAAGGCCGGTGAGCGCTGCATCATCATCATGCGGGAGCTCGAGAGCTTCCCGCTCATGCGCGCGGTCTATGCGCGGGCGGTGGAGCTCGGCGCATATCCCCAGGTGCTCTTCAACTCCTCCTACCTCCAGCGCGATCTCATGCGCCTCGGAAACGAGGAGCAGGTCGGCCGGGAGCCGGAGCTCTACGTCCACGCGATGAACTGGGCGGACGTCTGCGTGGATCTCCGCGCGGCGAGCAACCTCTACGAGTTCTCCGATATCGACCCGCAGACGGTCTCCCTCCACCGCAAGGCCGAGGGAAAGGTCTCGGCGTTGCGAACCTCCGGCACGAAGTGGACGATCTGCCGCATCCCGACCGCAGCCATAGCCCAGCAGGCCGGGCGGAGCCTCGATACCATGATGGAGTTCTTCTTCGGGGCGACGCTTCTCGACTGGGAGAAGGAACGGGTGCGGATGGACGCTCAGCGGGAGCGGCTTGAGGGTACGAAGGAGGTGCACATCAGCGCGCCCGGCACCGACCTGCGCTTCTCGACCGCAGGGCGGCACTACGTGGCCGAGGCCGGCCACATCAACATGCCGGGTGGCGAGATCTATACCGCCCCCGTGGAGGATTCGGTGGAGGGCTATATCTCCTTCGAAGACCCGGGCGTCTTCGCCGGCACCCTGATGTCCGGTATCAGGCTGGAGTTTAGCGCCGGCACGGTGACGAAGGCGAGCGCCGAGACCAACGAGGCGTTTCTTACCATGCTCCTCGACATGGACGAGGGCTCACGGCGGGTGGGGGAGTTCGGCATCGGAACGAACCCACGGGTGGACTTCGTCAGTAACGACATCCTGTATGACGAGAAGATCTACGGCACCGTGCACATCGCTCTCGGGCGCAGCTACGCGGCGTGCGGCGGGGAAAACCGCTCGGCCCTCCACTGGGACATCGTGAAGGATCTCCGGCGCGGGGGCACCGTCACGGTCGACGGCGCCACGATCATCGAGGACGGGACCCTGCGCATCTAGAGCGGCGTGTTCACACGCGTGAACGTCACTGACTGCTCGTTGTGCCCGTACCGAGCTTCTGCGCACGAATACCCTCGGCGCGCTGTCTGCGATAGTGGCCCAGCACCATCACCCCGAGGAGCAGCAGCCCGTAGATGAATTTCCGGAAAAAGGGTGTGAACTCGAGGAAATTCAGGCCGCTCGTGAGAACCTGCATGCTCGCAAGTCCCAGGCCGACGCCCAGGACAGTGCCGAAGCCTCCGTTCGGATTCGTGCCGCCGAGGATGGCAATGAGGATCGCGAGCAGGAGGTAGGCCTCACCGTAGCCCGGGCGCATCGAGTTCACGCGCGAGATGATGATAATGGAAGAAATGCCTGCAAGCAACGCGATGATGACGTGCGTCTTGATCAGCACCATCGTATTGTTGACGGCCGAAAACTGCGAGACTTCGGGATTCGAGCCGAGCATGGTCATGTTGAACCCGAGTTGCGTGCGATTGAGCAGCAGTCCGATCAACAGCGCAACCACCAGGAAGATGACAAACGGCATCGGGATGCCGAGGACCTGGTAGTTCCCGATGTAGAGGATCTCGACGGGAAACCCCCGGATACCGTGCCCTTCGGTAAACACTATCGCCAGCCCGAGAAACAGGCCGTTGGTTCCCAGCGTTGCGATCAATGCCGGCACGTTGGCGATGGTGATGAGGATCCCGTTGAGAATACCGCACAGCACCGCAACGCCGAGCGCCGCCGCAATAGCGAATACCACGAATAGACCCGAGGGAATGGCCGATTCGGCGTGCTGCACCAGGACCTGAGCGGCGACAACACCGCTCAGGCTGGTGATCCCCACGATAGACAGGTCGATTCCTCCGGTGATCATTGCGAGCATGATGCCGAGGGCGAGCAGGCCGTACTCGGGAAACTGGCGCATCATTGATCGGAAGTTACGCATTGTCAGAAAGTTGTCCGGCAACGCAATCGACAGGACCACCATGAGCGCCAGAAATATGATGAAGAGCATCAGGTTGTTTGCATTCTTCTCAGTCACGACACACGTCTCCTTGTCCGAATCAATGGCTTCGTACGATGACGACCTTCTGGCTGCTTCGCAGCTTCGCCTGCACGTGGGTAATGGTGACGCCGATGACGATGATGAGTCCCACGAAGAACTGCTGCCAGTACGAGGACAGTCCGATGAGCACCAGATTCTTCTGGAGCGTCACGATGAGAATGACGCCGAGCATGGTTCCCGTGAGGCTGCCTTTGCCTCCGGTTATCAGGGCGCCGCCGAGAACAACCGCCGCGATAACCCGCAGCAGCTCGGTGTCGACGATATAGTTCGGATTGCCGTAGTTAATGAGGGAAATGTGGAGAATCCCCATGATGCCGGCGAGGACGCCCACGTACATGTAGATGAAGTACTGTATCCGTCCGATATTGAAGCCCGCGCGGCGGGCGGCCTCCACATCGCCCCCCATCGCATAGATTCCGCGCCCGAGCAGGGTGAATCGCAATATGAACCAGGTGATGAGGAGTATCGCGATCAGAATGCCGATGAACACCGAGAATCCGACCGGGGTGCCGGTTTCCACGGGGACGGTGAAGATGTTCGCGTCGCCGAGGTCTTTGAACGGCTGTGGTAGCTGCCCGATGTTTATGGCCCTCGTACCGACGAACTCCAGCAGGAACCCGTGGAAGAGGTTGAACGTGCCGAGGGTCACGATGAGTGTCGGCAGGTTGAACTTCGTCACGAAGAAGGCGTTTATCGCGCCATAGAGCAGGCCGATTCCCAGCGCGATTGCGAACGCAAGCAGCAGGCTTTCGGAGTCCAGGGCAATGAGCACATTGGCGGCGATGTATTGTGCGGAGATCGCAATAGCCGGAAAGGAGACATCGATATTTCCGGTCAGGATGACCAGGAGGAACCCGACGGCGAGGATGGCGGTGCCGGTACTGTTCTTCAGCAGGCCGAAGATGTTCCGCACGCTGAGAAACTGCGGATTGATGCTCTGCAGCACGACGGCAAACAGGATAATGAACAGCGCGAGATATGTCTCGTTGCGCTTGAAAAGCTGTTTCGCAAAGTCTTTCATGGCTAGGCTACCTCATTCGCCGCCTCGGCGGTGACGAGCCTGCGCACTTCGGCTTCACTCACCTCGGCGGGATTGGTGATTTCGCTCACAATTCGCCCCTTCCGCATCACGAGAACACGGTTGCAGTTCTTCAGCACCTCCTCGATCTCATCGGAGATCATGATGATCGCCATTCCGCCCTTTGCGAGCTCCCCGATCGTGTGGTGGATCGCGCCCTTCGATGCGACGTCTATGCCGATCGTAGGACCGTCGAGGATGAAGACCTTTGGATCGGTCGCAAGCCATTTCGCGATGACGACACGCTGCTGGTTCCCGCCCGAGAGGCTGCTTGCCGGCGCGTCTTTGCTGGGCGTTTTGATGGACAGGCGCTCTATCCACTGTTCCTCGCTTTGGGCTTTCTTGTCCGCCTTGATAAGGCCAAGCGCTCCGAGAAACCGACGCAGTACGGTGATGACGACATTGTTCCCGATGGACTGGTGCTGGAAGATGCCCTGGGAAAGCCGATCCTCGGGCAGGTAGCTGATCCCGTATCGGGTTGCGACCCGCGGTGAGCCTATGCTCACGGGGGTCCCCTCGACCAGGATCTCGCCGCTCTCGGGGTGGGTGAGGCCGAATATGGAATAGGCCACCTCCGTGCGCCCGGATCCGATGAGACCCGTCATGCCGAGGATTTCACCCCGGCGGAGCTCGAAACTTATATCTTCGAACTCGCCGTGCCGGCTCAGGTGTCGAACCTCCAGTACGGGCGTATCCTCGGCATCCTCTCCCGTGTACTCGTATTGCACCGATTCGATCTTCTGTCCCGTCATAAGATAGGTCAGCTTGTCGTTATCGAGCTCCGCCGCCTCGTAGTCGCCCACCTTCTTGCCGTCCCGCAGGACCGTGACCGCCTCCGCGATCTCGAATACCTCGTTCAGCTTGTGACTGACGAACAGCGTGGCGATGCCCTTCTCTTTGAGTTTGTGGATGACGGAGAAAAGATGATCGACCTCTTCCCTGGTGATGGCCGAGGTCGGCTCGTCCATGATAATGAGCTTCGCGTTCTGGGTGAGCGCGCGGGTGATGGCTACGACCTGCTTCTTGGCCATGGAGAGGTTCTCGACGAGCTCGTCGAGGTCGACCTTTTCGTCGATCTCATCCAGCGCGTCGGCGGCGATCCGCCGCATCTCCTTCCAGTTGAGGACCCTATTCTGCTGCTCGACCATCTGATTGATCGAGATGTTTTCCGCAACGCTGAGATTGGGAAACAGCGAGAGATCCTGGTAGATGATCTGCACGCCTTCCCGTATCGCGTCTATCGCGTGCACCTGCCGGTAGGTGGTGCCGCCGTAGACAAGCTCTCCCGCATCCGGTGTTACAACGCCGCCGATCACTTTGATGAGGGTCGACTTGCCGGACCCGTTCTCGCCGACGAGGCAGTGAATCGCGCCGCGCCCGATAGTGAGGGTCACGTCGTCTAACGCCTGCACGCCGGTGTAGGCCTTGCTGACACTGCGCGCTTCGAGAAAATAGTCGGCCATATAGAAAACTCCGCTGCTGAGAATCTCTTACGAGTAGCTTACGCGCACAGACTCTCCGCCGTCAACTGAGGCCGCGGGTCTACGGTTCGCGGCATGGCACCGTGTTTAGGCAGTTGCTGTGCGTGACCGCCGAGCGGCACCACCGAGTGGTGACGCCGGGCGGCAAAAGAGGTGACCGGGAGAACCCCGGCCACCCCTTTGGATCTGTCTGAGCGCTGAAGAACCGGACTTAGAGGTCGTACTCTCCGTCGGTCATCCAGTCTTCCAGGTTGTCCTCGTTGACGTCGACCCATGCCTGTCCGTAGATGACGGGAACGCCGTGCTCGTTTTCCTGGATGGTAATGCTCTCGTAACCGGGCGCGCCGAGGTCCATGCCTTCGGTGATTTCCTCACCCTTGAGCATGTGGTATGCGACGTTGGCGGTTACGTACCCCGCGTCCGCGGGTACCCAGAAGTGGATCGACTCGGCGGCTCCGCTCTGGAGGTAGTCACCGGCGACCGACGGGAGGCAGGTACCGAATGCGGCAACTTCACCGATGCGGCCCTGTTCCTGGATCGCCTGTGCGGCGCCCGGCACCGTACTCATCGCGCTGCCCATGACGGCCTCGAGATCGGGATAGGTCTGCAGAAGCTCGAGTGTCTTCTCGTAGGCGATCTGCTGATTCTCTTCTTCCTCGATGCGGCTCGTGGCCTGCTCGATGTCGGGGTAGTTCTCCTCGAGGAGCTCCTGCTCACCGTCGACCCACTCGTTGTGCGTGGTGGATGTCAGGTGCCCGACAAAGGGCTGCCATACGCCTTCGCCACCCATCCACTCGGCCATGACTTCAGCCATATGCCGGCCGTACTCGATGTTGTCGAACGCCTCGATATCGTAGCTGACCTGCTGCTGGTTGGACGCTTCGTGAGTCAAGGTCAGGATGCCTTCCTCATTGGCCCGCTCGAAGACGGGGACGAGGGATTCCGGGTCGTTCGGAACGACGAGGATCGCATCCACGCCCTGCGCGATCAAGTCCTCGACCAGAGCGACCTGCGCGGCCGGGTCTGCGGTGTCGGCGCCGATCTGGTAGGCGTTGACGTCGGGGTGCTCCTCGTTGAATCGCTCGATTCCGAGGCGCATGTTGTCGAACCATGCCACACCCTCGAGTTTGACTACCATCACAATCTCGTACTCCGCATCACCCTCGGCGGCTTCCTCTTCGCCCTGTCCGCCGGCGAATGCGAGCCCTACGAGTAAGGTGAGAAGTAGTGCGGTAACAAGCAACTTTCTCATCTAAAGAACCTCCTTAAGTTTTTTAGTGCATATTTATCGTAGCACGGCAAATTTGGGTTGTAAAGAAAAAGATTCCGGCGATTCCGTCGGTAGAGCCGGGATCCGCCTAAATATCTTGAGTATCGACGTGGGAAACTGCAGGGATCTGCGCCGCCTGCGTGCAGTATCTCTTGACTCCGCCGTGCATGGCGGATGACTTTCTTCGCATATGAAGTCTCTGCGTGCGATTAAGAATCTGATCCTGTTTGCGATACTGGGTGCCGCGGTGCTCGCACCGGCGGCAGCTGATCAGGAATCCTTCTTCGACATGGCTCGCTCGCGGAATCATCGCGTGGTGCGCCGGGCGATCCGTCGCGGCGAGCCGGTCGATGCAACCGACGGCGCCGGCCGCACCGCGCTCATGGTGGCGGCCGAGTACAACGAGAACGAGCGAGTCATCGAGGTACTGGTCGATGCCGGGGTCGAGGTCCGCGCCTCCGACCGCGACGGGGAGACCGCGCTGATGAAAGCCGCTGCCGAGAACCCGAACCCGGGGGTGGCCTCGGCCCTCATCGAGGCCGGCGCGGACGTGAATGCCCGCGCGCCGCGCCTCGGGCGCACGCCGCTCATGTATGCGGCCGGACTGAACGACAATCCCGAGGTTGCCGGAACGCTCCTGGAGGCCGGCGCAAGCCTGGATGCCGAAGACTCGACGGTGCTGCGCTGGACGCCGATCTTCTATGCCGCCGGCTGGGGCAAGGACCCGGAGATCATCCGGGTTCTGGTAGACGCCGGCGCCGATGTGAACCGCGTGAGCAGCCGGGTGCACCGCACACCCCTCATGGCCGCGGCGGCGAAGAACACCAACGTGGCCGTGGCGGAGGCGCTCGTCGACGCGGGGGCGGACGTACGGGGCCGTACCATGACCGGAACGACGGCGCTCATCGAAGCTGCGGCAAACAACAGGAATCCGGACATGTGCCGTCTGCTCGTGGAGGCGGGGGCGCGTATCAACCTCGCGGACGAGATGGACCGCATGACCCCGCTCATGTTCGCCGCCTCCCGCAATCCGAATCCCGCGGTGCTCCACACGCTCCTCGACCTCGGGGCCGACACTGAGCCGAAGGACCGTAGGGGCCTGCGTGCCGTCGATCACGCCGAGCGCAACGGTAACCTCAACGATACCGACGTCATGCCGCGCCTCGAGCCTTCCGACGAGAGCGTGACGCGGCTGTAGCCGTGCAGCCTGACGGGAGCGAAGCCCTCAGCCCTCCCACTCGGTACCGCGCAGGTCCTCCCATGGACCACCGTCGGCGTATCGCTCGGGAAAGAGCACCCTGGGACGGGGATCCTCGGCCAGGTCGAGCTGAAGCACCATCCACGTGGGATAGGGGTATCCCGGATTCGACACCTCATCGAGCTCCGTCATGTCCTGCTCGGTCAGCTCGAGATCCGAAGCCGCAATGTTATCTTCGAGGTGGTCGGTCGTTCGGCCCGCGATAATGACGCTCGAGACCGCCGGTTTCGCGAGCACCCAGGCAAGCGCCGCGCGGGCGGGGCTGCAGTCGTGGCGCTTCGCGACCTCCTTGAGAACCTCCACGATGTCGTAGCCGCGCTCCTTGTCGAAGGGGACAAACTGGCCGGCCTCGGCGAATCGGGTGCCCTCGGGCGGCGGCGCGTTCCGCGAGTACTTGCCCGAGAGGAATCCGCCGGCGAGCGGGCTCCACACGAGAATCCCGACGTTGTAGTACTCGGCGAAGGACTGGAACTCGTGCTCGAGTCCGCGGTTGACGAGACTGTAGTGCATCTGCGCGGTTGCGAACTTCTCCAGATTCATTCGGATCTGCAGCTGTACCGCGGTGGCTGCCTGCCAGGAGAGGTAGTTACTGAGGCCCACGTAGCGAACCTTGCCCTGCCGCACGAGGTCGTCGAGGGCCCGGATCGTCTCCTCGAGCGGCGTGTTGCTGTCCCATCCGTGAACCTGGTAGAGATCGATGTAGTCGGTCTGCAGGCGCGTGAGGCTGCTCTCCACGCCGCGCATGATATTCACCCGGGTGGCCCCGCTTCTGTTGAAATTGTCGCTCATCGGCAGGCGAAACTTCGTGGCGAGAACAAGCTCCTCGCGCAGTCCCTTCAGCGCGTTGCCGAGAAGCGTTTCGCTCTCGCCCCGGCTGTACACGTCGGCCGTATCTATGAAGTTGATGCCGCGGTCGACGGCGAACTTCACCATGTCGGTAGTGGCCTGCTGGTCGAGTCCGCCCATGTTCATGGCCTTTCCGAATTGCATGCTGCCGAGGGAGAGCTCGCTGACGATCAGCCCGGTATTGCCGAGTCTTCTGTACTTCATGGGCCTGCTCCTTAAAGAATCGCAGATTCCGTCTTTAGTTCGGAGCTCAGTATAGAAAGAGATGTCGCACGGGCGCAAGCCGCGGGACGGGCGGGCTGTTCATGCGGAAGGGGTGCCACCCGGGACCGCGCGGGGGCGCGGTCCGCGGGCAACGGAACGGATCGGCGTTAGATCTGCTGCACGTCGAGGTTGCCCACCTGGTAGACCCGGAGTTCGGGTCGGGCGGAGAGGTACTGGTCGAGTTCCGCGAGAAAGGTCTTGGTGTGGTTTTCCGCAAGGTGAGAGTCCAGCGCGGCCTGGTCGCGGTATTCCTCGATCAGGATGCAGATGTTCTCGTCCTCGATTTCCCATCCGGGCAGGTACACGTTGACGCCGGTCTCTTTGCGGGTTGCTTCCACGGCCGTCATCAGTGCCTTCTGGAATGCGGATTTCCGGTCGGGCTTAATCGGAAATGTAACGATTTGAAGAATCATAGTTGGACCTCCTGATGCAGAGTAACACGGCATAGGGGATATGTGACTACCAAAACCGGGAGAACACACCGGCGCACCAAACCGGCGCACCAAATCTTGCCGAAGCCGGTGACTCGTGTAACAATGGAAAGCCTCGAAACCCCGCGAAGGAGCCCCGATCTGATCCGCACCGAAACCGGCCTCTATCGTTTGACCTGGGTAATATTGCTGGCGATCATCGCGGTGGGGTTCCTGGTGCAGGGGCCGGCCCGGACCGCCGTCGGGCTGTGGGAGCTGCAACTCCATCCGGCCAGGCTCATCAACGACTTTACCGCCGTCGCGGGTACCGGCGCGACGATGGTAAACGCCGCGCTGGTGGCGGCAATCGGCCTGAGTCTGCTGAAGATCAACAGGATACGGATATCCGGCCCGGCAATCGCGGCGGTGTATACCATGCTCGGGTTCGGCCTCTTCGGGAAGACTCCCGTCAACGTGCTTCCGATCATCGTCGGGGTATTCGTGGCGGCCCGCATTGCGGGAAAGAAGTTCGATCAGTACATTCTGATCGCTTTGTTCGGCACGGCGCTTGCCCCTGTTGTGTCGACTATCGCGGTCGAGGTCGTGGGGGCGAGCGCGTACTCCTGGCCGGCGGCGGTCGCCGCCGGCATCGCCCTCGGTATTCTTCTGCCCGCTGCGGCAATGGTGATGCTGCGCCTTCACCAGGGGTATAACCTCTATAACATCGGGCTGACCAGCGGGTTTCTCGCGCTGTTTGCCTCCTCCGTGCTGCTTGCCGGCGGTGCGACCCTCGAGGGCACGCTGATCTGGAACGATCGGCCCGACATCGTCCTGCGGCTGTTCGTTCCGGTGATTTCCGCTGTTCTCGTGTGGGCCGGTCTCGTCGACGGCTCGCGCACGGCGATTGTCGATCTGCGGCGGATCCTGAAGCTTTCCGGCCGGCTTCCATCGGACTTCATGGATCTGGTCTCTCCCCACGGCTCGCTTCTCAACATGGGGCTTCTCGGCTTTGCCTCGTGGCTATACGTTCTCGCGGTGGGGGCGCCGCTCAACGGTCCCGTGCTCGGAGGGATTTTCACCGTGGTCGGATTCGGCGCCTTCGGGAAGCACCTCAAGAACTGCCTGCCGGTGGTTGTGGGTGTCCTCGCCGCCACCCTGGTGTTTCGCGTCGATCCCACCGCGCCCGGGGCGATTCTGGCCCTGCTCTTCGGCACGACGCTTGCCCCGCTTGCCGGTGAGTTCGGACCGACACTCGGTTTCGTAGCGGGGGTCCTCCATTTTACCATTGTAATGAGATCCGGCGCATGGCACGCCGGTATCGCTTTGTACAATAACGGGTTTGCCGGCGGACTGACGGCTACGCTCCTCGCCGCGGTGACCGAATGGTACCATCAGAGCGACCGCGGCAGCCCGACGAAGGAACGAGAATGAAGCAGCGAAACGAGCTATTGCTTCACCTCATCGGTGAAGTGGGTCATTTCATATTGGACTCCGACCCCGGCCGGATGGTCATCAACCTGCATCTCGAGGACAGCGGGTTTCACCTGACCGTTCTCGACGACGTGGAGCGCAGCGATGAGGAGATAGAGGCGATCACGGAGGCGATACACGCCAAGCAGCGCCCCGAGCTTGCCGGCTACTACGGCTCCATGGCGGGTGTGGATCTCATCGGGAGCGCCCGCCTCGAGATCGTCGGGTGGCAGGTGAAAAGCGGCATGGTGAAAAAGCGCGAAGGCGGGACCCAGATCGATCTGTGGCTCGGCGGAGACAGGTTCGATCCGGCGAAGTTCAACATGCCGGCCGACGGCTGCTGAACCGTCGCTTGCCTCGTAGCTGACGCCGTTTCCGGAGCTCATCATGTTTTCCCTCGCCGTAGACATCCTCTCGCCCCTCGTGCTTCTCATCGTCGGCGGCTTTCTCATGGCGTCTTTCCTGCCGCTGTCGGAAGACACGCTGGTGCGCGTCGTCTCCGACTTCTTCATGCCGTTTCTCATCTTCCACGCCCTCTATCTCTCCACCGTCGAGGTTGATGCGATCATCTCGCTCGGCGCCTCGGTGGTCATCGTCCTTGTTCTGCTTCTCGGCCTCTCGGCTCTCTACGCGCGGCTGAGCGGCGTCGACCGCCGGGGCTTCTCCCTGCCGGTGCTGTTCATGAACTCAGGCTTTCTCGGCATTCCGCTCATGCAGCTGTGGGGCGGCGAGTCGGCGATGAGCCTCATCATTATATATGACCAGGTGAGCACCATCTTTCTCTTTACCCTCGGGATCTTCATGGCGGCCGGGGGGCTCTCGGGCCGCAGCCTGCGTGGTGTCGCGACCTCACCGATGCTGTGGGCGCTCGTCGCGGGCTTTCTGTTTCGCTTTCTCGCCGTGCCGCTTCCCGGTCCCCTCGTCGACTCGCTGGGGTTCGCCGGCGGGGCGGCTCCGCCGGTTGCAGCCTTCGCTCTCGGCGCCTCGCTTGCCCATCAACGGGTACGGATCGATGTTCATATGCTCGTCGGCGTCCTCGTGCGCTTCTTCGGCGGCTTCGCGGCCGCCCTCGTCGCAGCGTGGGTTCTCGGCCTCGAAGGCGAGACCCGCACGGTGGTCATCGTCGCCTCCTCGCTGCCGGCCGCGGTGATGTCCTACGTCCTACCGGTACGCTTCGGCACCGACGCCTCCCACGCGCGCACCGTGGTCGTCGTCTCTACCTTCCTGGGGTTTCTCTGGATTCCGGCGGTGTTTCATCTGGCGCAGATCGTGGGGGCGTAGTCGGGGGCTTCGCGGCGGTGCCGCCGCTTCGCCCTCTCCCTGCCTGCGATGCCGCTCAACGCCGCTATTGGAGAGTTTACAAGGTTACGTTAGAATTGTGTTGCGAAATTTCGGCGAGGTACACCATGGCGATACTCTTTCGGAACGCGATCACCCTCGAGGTGAAGATTCAGCACTATCTCGACAACGTGACGAACTCGGGCATCCTGTTCGTCGAGGGAATCGATGATTACCTCAACGGTGATATGACCCAGTTTGCCAACAAGCTCGCGGACATCCGCCGCAACGAGGAAGCAGCCGACGAGTTGCGCCGGGAGATTCGATACCGGCTCTACCGAAAGATGCTGATTCCCGAATCCCGCGGTGACGTACTGGGGCTCCTCGAGACAACCGACAACGTTATCGATACGACCAAGAAGGTGCTGGGCCACTTCGATGTCGAAAAACCGAACATCCGGGAATTCCTGCGTCCCATCTTTGCCAAGCTGGCACAGGCTTCCGCCGACGCACTCGACAACGTGGTACGCGCCGATCGTGCCTTCTTTACGAACAAGGAGAACGTGGAAGACTACATCCACAAGGTGCACTTCTACGAGCACGAGGCCGATCAGCTCGAGGAGCAGGCGAAGAAGGCCATCTTCGACTCATCGGAGATCGAGCGTCTCTCTGAGAAGCTGCAGCTGCGGGATTTCGTTGCGCTTATCGCAAGCGTCTCCGACGAGGCTGAGGACGTTGCTGAGCGCCTCTCGGTGTATGCGATAAAGCGGCAGCTCTGACCATGGCGGGAGCTCGATTCGTATGCTGACCACGATCTTCTTTCTCTCGAGTGGTCTGTTTCTCGGATGGTCCCTCGGGGCAAACGATGCGGCAAACATCTTCGGTACCGCCGTCGGCACGAAGATGGTACGCTTTCAGGTGGCGGCGCTCGTGGCGAGCGCGTTCGTCGTGCTGGGAGCCGTAGCGGCGGGAACCGGTGCGTCGGAGACCCTGGGGCGGCTCGGCTCGGTGAACGCGCTTCCCGGCGCCTTCACCGTGGCGCTTGCCGCGGGGCTTACCGTGCTGTGGATGACCCGGCTACGTCTGCCGGTTTCGACTACACAGGCCATCGTCGGTGCCATCATCGGCTGGAACCTCTTTGCCGGCATGGAGACGAACTTCAGGGCGCTTACCACGATCGTGTCGTCCTGGGTGGCCGGGCCAATCCTCTCAATGGTGGTCGCCGCGGCGTTGTTCTTCCTGGCCCGATCCTTTCTCCGGCATGTGCGCATGAGCATCATCCTGCAGGACGCCTACACCCGCACCGCTCTGGTGCTCGCCGGCGCCTTCGGTGCATACAGCCTCGGCGCGAACAACATCGCGAACGTGATGGGCGTATTCGTGCCCGTCTCGCCGTTCTCCCCTGCGGAGCTGCTCGGTATCGGTCTGTCGAGCCCCCAGCAGCTCTTTCTTCTCGGCGGCATCGCCATCGCGCTGGGCATTTACACCTACTCCTACCGCGTCATGCAGACCGTCGGGAACGACCTCTACAAGCTATCGCCGGTTTCCGCCCTCATCGTCGTGCTCGCGCACTCGGTCGTGCTGTTCCTCTTTGCCTCCGAGGATCTGAAGTCGTGGTTCGAGCTGCGCAATCTCCCGTGGTTCCCTCTGGTGCCCATCTCGAGCTCCCAGGCGGTCGTCGGCGGCGTGCTCGGCATCGGCATCGCAAAGGGCGGGCGCAACATCAACTGGGGTCTCCTCGGTCGAATCGCGATGGGGTGGGTGAGCACGCCGCTCGCCGCGGCCGTCGCGAGCTTTGTGCTGCTCTTCATCGTGCAAAATCTGTTTTTGCTCGAAGTGTTTCGGTAACCTGAGGGTGGGCCGCGCCGCGGGGCGCCGCGGGGCGCCGCGCCGGCGTGCGCAGGGCGCATGGGCCGCGGGCGACAGGGGTTGCGACCGGGGGCACATCGGGGTTGCGGCGGTCGTGGGGCATTGGACTATCATCAGGACAGTTCAAAAACAATGCGAATACTGAGACTCATCTCGGATGGACTGTCATCAATGGTACCGGGGTGGAACCGCGCCGCCCGCACCGCCGAGATTGCCGCCTCGTTCAGCTCTCTGTGCGCGGAAGGCGAGACAACCGTCGTGTTCACGGGTTCTCCAGCGGGCGATATCGTAACACGGACCACCACCACTCCCTCCATGCCACGCCGTCGCGCATGCACCGGATAATCCGGCGATATTTGGGCCACAGGCCGCGGCAATTCGATGCGCGGCGGTGTGCCGGCGCGGGGAACCTCGCCGGTCACGCCCTCGGCGGCGGGCTCAGCACCACGACCGGCTTCAGCATCGGCGCTGTCGTCTTCGCGGTCACCGGCAACGTCCACGTCTTTTGTTCCTGAGTCCGAGCCGGGCTTTTCAACGGGCTCTGGCTCGGTGAGCGCACCGTCGTCCGGCGGATCGGCGGGGTCGGTGCTCTTGCCGGTTTCGACCGTTTCGGGTTCGGGCTCAGGCTTCGAATCGGCATCCACATCGGCGTCGGGGTTTGTCGTGGCTTCGTGTCGAGGCTCGGACGTCGTCTCGCCGGACGTCAGGGTTGTCATCAAGTGCCTGTCATGGCTTGTGGAGGGCGCGGCCGCCGGCATATGAAGCGAAACGGCAACAACAATGCCGAGATGCAGCACGAGCGAGACCACGACCGCCAACACGAGGCGCCGGCTCTCCGTTTCCCCGCCGTGCCACATCGGTATCGTTGCCCCTCGATCTCTAGTACCTGTACGATGCTGCGATTTCAACGCTTCGCCCGGGAGCGGGGTAGTAGCCGGTCTCGCCGGAGAACTCACTATAGAACTGAAGCGGTGCGTAGCTCTCATGAAAGATGTTCTTGAACGAGCCGCTGATAGCAAGGTCGCCGGGCACATCGGCCGGTCGGAAGCGCAGGAAGATGTCGGTAAGGAGGTACGAGTCGACCTTGTCCTGCTCGTTCGCATTATCGCCACCCTGGTAGGCTTCGCCGCGGAAGCGTATCGCCGGGCCCAGTTCAAGACCGTCGATCGGCCTGACGCCGAGGTCGGCATCCGCACTGTGATTCGGCACCAGGGGGATCTCGTTCTCTTTGTTGTCTCCCTTGATGAAGATCGCGTCCACGTAGCTGTATCCTGCGGAGAACCGGAGTAGATCGATCGGCTCGCCCGCTATTTGGATATCGCCACCGATGCGCCTGGTCTCGTCGAGGTTTTCGTTTGCACCTTTGTCAGAATTAAAAGCTATCTCGTCTCTCATCTGGAGCCAGTACGCACTCGCATCAACGGTCAGCAGCCGACCGAGGTAAAGGGCCGCACCGAGCTCAGCGGTGAAGCCTTTCTCGGGGTCGAGGTCGTTCTCGAACTGGTCGGCAAAGTTGACGTCGGCCTGTTCGTCAAGGTGCGGGTAGCGGAACAGTGTGCCCCCATTTGCATACACCTTGCTTGAGTCGTTCGGACGGAGTACAAGCCCGGCATCAAAGACGACCGCGTCGTGAGTTGTCGCTTCGTCCATATCGGCTGCATCCTTCTCGGCGCTGATTTCGCTTCGGTCGTATCGCACCGCCGCGCTGAGGTCAATCCGTTCGGTGAGGTAGATCGTGTTGGCGAGCGAGGTGCCGAGCATCCATTGTGCGAGGGTTGCCTCATTCGTTTTGGTCTCCCGCTCCTTCTCGCTGTAGGCGGCAATGTCCTGTTGCGCCCGATACACGTCGGCTCCCAAACGGGTTTGTCCCGGGACGTTATCGATCTGCCAGTCGAGCACTATCGCCGGGGCGGCGCTGACGGTGGTCGTGTTTCGATTCGCATAGCTGGCGGAGCTCGCCGTATCGCTCTCCACCAGCTTCTGCTCATAGCCAAGGTCAAGACTGATGTTGAGAAGCTCGCCGATGTTCCAGGTAAGACCGCCGTCACCCGCGAGCTGATTCTCATGATTCTCATCATCCTGGTTCGTTGCCTGTGTCGGGTCATCCTTAAACTCCTCCCTGGTCAACGAGCCGGGAAGCTCATACTCGATCCCCGCGTAGCGGCCACCGAAGCTCACGATGACCGAATCTGTTGCATCGACCTCGCCACCGAACGAGAAGTTCAGTGCGTCGTACGCCGAGCGGTCGCGGTATCCGTCGGTGTAGAACTGTTCAACCGAGCCGCGGATACGGTAGTCGTCACCGGCATGAAGAACGCCGATGCGTCCTTGACGAGTGAAGGAGTCACCGAATGATCCCAGTGAGCCGAAGGCCGTTACTTCCAATGGACGGTCCGCCGTCTTGGTAACGATGTTCACCACGCCGCCGACGGCGTTGTTGCCATAGAGTGGGCTTGCGCTCCCGCGCAGAACTTCAACGCGTTCGATTGCGTCGATGGGAATGGCAAGCCAGTTGATGCCGGACATGTCGGGATTGTTCTGACGCCGGCCGTCGACCAGAACCAGAACGCGCCCGGTAGAGCCCTCTCCAAACCCGCGCATATCGATCTCGGCCTGCGCCTCGTTCGAGTAAGAGCGGAAGTTGACACCCGGCTGCCGCTCGAGTAGCTGTACCAGATTCGTGGCACCGGACTCTCGGATATCCTCGGCGGTGATAATTGATACATGCGCGGCGGTAGAGAGTAGGTCGGTGGTCACGCGGTCGGCCGTGACGACGACTTCTATCACGTCGTCGTCAGTTTCGGTTTCCTGGGCATGACCGAGAGGTGCCTGAAGCAGGATGAGTACAGCCGCAAGAACAGTAATGGATCGAATATTCATCTACATAAACTCCTCTGAGCGTGAGAGACATGGCCCACACGGTGTAGGCCAGGTTGATGGGAGGAATCGTCTTCCGGCTGACGGATATTCAGCGCCCTGCCTTCCCGTCTCGTGCGGAGACAGTGACATGATAAGGAGCCTCGAATCCGAACACGGCGGCACGCCCGCACCCGATTTCCACGGGTTTCCGTTATTCCTCACGTGTCGGAACCAATTACATTCGTAGTGACATGAGCACTGCGCCGCGCCTCCTTTCAGTCTACCCGGGGAGGGTGCCCAAGGAGTGCGAGTGCGTTAGAAATGGACCGATCTCGCCTACCAAGCCTTCCTCCGAGGCCGTATAGATGAATTAGCAATCGGGCAGGTCTCCTGACTCTCGGGTCATAGTTCGCCGGCGCCTTCCCGAAGCGGTGGCGGTTGCCGACGTCCTCGCCGAACACAGTAGCGGGGACTGTCTCGGATTCTCACCGAGTTCCCTTCACCACAATTGCTGTATACGGAGTTCATGTTCAGAGTAGCTCAGTCCCTCCGTGGCGTCAATGACTTATCCTGAGCGATACCCCTCTCAATCGGGGCGGGGCAGGGGAAGGCCGCGCTACGCGACAACCAACCTGATCCCGCGCTCCCGCAACCCCTCCGCGTATTCCTCT
>CAZWNS010000032.1:26205-30236 GCA_964635245.1 uncultured Spirochaetaceae bacterium | reverse complement strand
ATCTCCTTACGCCCGTTTTCGTTCTGCTGATTGTACCCACACGCTGCTATATACTCCACAATGAACGGCGTGAACAGCTCGGCTCCCGGCCCGGTGCCATACGGCCGGATCCGCCTCACGGTGCCCGCCTCCTCGTCGATCTCGTATTCAACGGCGCGGTGGTATCAGTGGGATGCCGGCAGAAGCCCGTGGCGGGCCTTGAGCTCGAGCACCCGTCGCGTGCCGGCCACAAGCGTGCTACGCGCGAGCTCGCCCCGCTCCACGAGCTCCACCGTGGCCGCAACGAGATCGTCGACATCGTAGCGGGCGTGCACGAGAATGATATCGACACCGGCTTCCATGGAGAGCTCGATCGCCTCTACAACGTCGTAATTCCGGGAAACCGCCCCCATCGCGATGCCGTCGGAGATGACCACCCCGGAGAAGCCGAAATCCTCGCGGAGGATTCCGTTAATGATCTCCCGCGACAGCGTTGCCGGGTACCGGGAGTCGAGAGCGGGGAGCAGCAGATGTGCGGTCATGATGGCCGGGGCCCCGGCCTCGACCGCGGCACGGAACGGCGGCAGGTGGCGATCGTAGAGCTCTTCCCTCGAAAGCGCAACCACCGGGAGGCGGGCGTGAGAATCGACGGCGGTGCTCCCGTGGCCCGGAAAGTGCTTCGGAACCGCGACGACGCCCGCCCGCGCGGCCCCCGCGAGGTAGGCGCGCGCGGCGCCGGCGACGAAGCCCGGTTCCTCCGAAAAGGAGCGATCGCCGATTATACTCGCGTCGGCATGCTCGTAGACATCCAGCACCGGCGCGAAGTTCATGTTTATGCCGACCGACGCAAGCTCCCGGTTCACTACGTAGGAGGCTGCCTCGACATAGTAGAGGTCATCGTGTCGTGCCCAGGCGCGGGCGGCGGGAAAGCGGGGCATGTCCGAAAGCCGGATGCCGGCCACGCGCCCTCCTTCCTGGTCGACCGCCAGCAGCAGTCCGACCGCGGGATGGGAGGACAGGGCGGCCCGTTGCAGGTCTTCGGCGAGTGCCCCCACCTGGGTCCTGTCGACGACGTTTCGCGGATACACGATAAAGCCGCCGACACGGCCCGTGCTCACGAGGCTGAGCTCCGTTTTCGTCGGCTCGGCCCCCTCGAGCCAGGTGACGAAGCGCTGGCCGACGAGCTGCTCGAGACTCATATCCGAGAGTGCATGCTCGACGAGTCGGACTTCCGTCCTGCGTGGAGGGTGCGGTTCCGGGACGCGTTGGCCGGTCACGTCGGATACGCCGCTCGCCGCGGGGGGCTCGCGTACCGAGGCGCAGGAGGCTACCAGCAGCAACATGAGAACGACGGCCGCGGTCACCTGTAGTCGAACGGTCACAAGCCTAGATATTATGGGCATTCGCCGAGATTGTCACGCCGTCCGTCCGGGGCGGGTACAGGAGAGAAACCGAATGACAAATGAACAACGCGGAGAGCTCACGGAGCTGATCCGGCCGAAGATAGAGAAACCTGTCGCCTCCATGCCCTATCTCGAGGAGGAGAGCCGGGCCATTGCGCCGAATCCGGGCGTGGGTAACCACCCGGGTAGCCGCGCCGCGGCTCGTACCTCCGACCCTCGAACACCGGCCTCTACCAGGGCGAAACGGATGTATGCTACACTGCGATCCCAGTATGAGTGAGCTGCAGGCAATCGTCGACGCGCTGAGATCCGACGAGGACTTCATGAGATGCGTCACACGGTGGGAGCGGGTTCCACCACGGGAGGGGAGCTACGACGACCTGCCGGCCGATCTTCATCCGATTCTCCGGGACACGCTGGGCTCGCGCGGTGTAGAGCGTCTCTACAGCCATCAGGCGGAGTCCTACCGCGCCGCCCGCGGCGGGGAGAATGTGGTTGTCGTCACACCGACGGCATCGGGAAAGACCCTCTGTTATAACCTCCCGGTTCTCCAGACGATCCTCGAGTATCCCGAAACGAGGGCGCTCTACCTCTTCCCGACAAAGGCGCTCTCCCAGGATCAGCAGTCGGAGCTCAACGATTCCATTCTCTACGGCGATCTGCCGGTGAAGGTCGCAACGTACGACGGCGATACGCCGGCGTCCGTACGGGCCTCCGCGCGCACCACCGGGCAGGTCATCATCTCCAATCCCGATATGCTGCACTCCGGCGTGCTGCCGAACCATCCGAAGTGGATCACCTTCCTGAAGAACCTGAAGTTCGTGATCATCGACGAGCTCCACAGTTACCGCGGGGTTTTCGGCTCGCACGTAACCAATGTCGTCCGGCGACTCAAGCGGGTCGCCCGTTTCTACGGTACCGATCCGGTGTTCATCTGCTCATCGGCCACCATCGGGAATCCCGCGGAGCTGGCCGAGCAGATCCTCGGGGATGAGGTTTCGCTCATAGATCGCAACGGGGCTCCCTCCGGCGAAAAACACTTCGTCCTGTACAATCCCCCGATGGTGGACCAGGTACAGGGTATCCGCCGGGGCGTGGTACATGAGACGCAGAAGATCGCGTTGCGCCTGCTGCGCGCGGGGGTCAAGACGATCGTGTTCTCGAAGTCTCGCGTTCGCACCGAGCTCATCGCGTCCTACATCAACAAGAGCCTGGAAAACGTCTACACCGAGAACGAGCGTATCCGCGTCGAGGCGTACCGCGGCGGGTATCTGCCGAGCGAGCGACGGGCGGTGGAGAAGGGGCTGCGCGACGGCACGATCCAGGGGGTGGTATCCACCAACGCGCTGGAGCTCGGGATCGATATCGGCGGTCTCGATGCGGCAGTGCTCGGCGGATTTCCGGGCTCCATCTCGAGCTCCTGGCAGCAGGCGGGACGTGCCGGGCGCAAGAGCGATGTTTCCCTCGCCGTGCTGGTCTCCTCCTCCGCGCCGCTCGACCAGTATATGGTCACCCACGGGGACTATTTCTTCGGCCGGAGCCCGGAATCCGCCTTCGTGGATCCCGACAATATGTACATCCTTGTCGACCATCTCAAGTGCGCCGTGTTCGAGCTTCCGTTTTCGGACGGTGAGGCGTATGCCGACGGTCCGGTGGATGAATACCTGGCCTATCTCGAGGAGCAGGGGACGATTCGGCGTACCGGCAACAGGTACTACTGGGCCGATCGTGCCTATCCCGCGGAGGGGATATCGCTTCGCAGTGCCACATCGGATAACGTCGTCATCGTCGACACCACACACGGTCGCGACACCGTCATCGGAGAGATGGACCGTCCCTCCGCCAAGGAGATGCTGTTCGACAACGCCATCTATATCCACCGAGGCGATCAGTTCGTCGTCAAGCAGCTCGACCTGCCGAACCGCCGTGCCTACGTGGAGCGGACATCGGTAAACTACTTTACGGATGCTCTGGTAAAGCGCGATATCAAGGTCCTCGCGGAGGATTACCGCAAGGAAACTGCCGGCGCGCAGGCGGTGGTGGGGGACGTGCTCGTCCGCACGCAGGTGGCGAAGTTCAAGAAGCTCCGCTACCATAGCCACGAAAACGTCGGCTACGGTGACATATCTCTGCCCGAGGAGGAGATGCACACCCGCAGCGTCGCCCTTGTATTCGGGGAGGGATCCGCGGCGGGTGGTTCGCTTGCGGCGCTTCCCGCCGAGAGTCACGCCGCCACGATCGCCCGAATCGGCACGGTCATACGGAACGTTGCCCCGGTGTTCCTGCTGTGCGAGCCGCGCGATATCGGTATTGCCGAGCGCATCCGCGATCCGCATTTCGGCGCACCCTGCCTCTATGTCTACGATTCCTATCCCGGCGGGAGCGGGCTTGCCGAGGCCTTCGTACGGGCGGCGCCGCAGGTTCTCGACGCCGCACTGGATCTGGTTTCGACCTGTCCGTGCGAGGAGGGGTGTCCCTCGTGTGTGGGACCACGCGATGCGCGGGAGGAAGTGGACCGGAATCCCAAGCAGGCGGTACTCGGCTTTCTCACAGGATGGCGCAGGGCATGGGTGCAGACCTCTACGAGCGGCTGAAACAGCTCAAACGGAGCGGCGGGGCGCAGGCGCCGGGTGCCGGCCGTGGCTCCGG
>CAZWNS010000032.1:0-26105 GCA_964635245.1 uncultured Spirochaetaceae bacterium | reverse complement strand
AACGCGTCGGCGCCGGGTGCCGGTCACGATCCGATGGGGGCCGAGCCTCCGCCCGGATGGGACCGGCTCGCTCCGGGTGTGTGGCGGCGACGTGTGTACCGCCACAGCGAGGACGCCGCCTTCCTCCACGGCCTGCTTCGGGCCTCCGGCCTGCCCGGCTCGGCCGGGACGCCCGCCCTGGTGCCTCCGGGACTCGGGGCCGAGCGGCTGGTATTCTTCGATGTCGAGACCACCGGGCTGTCCTCGGGGGCCGGCACGACCGCCTTCCTCGCGGGCTTCGCCCGCATCGGCCCCCGCGGCATGACCACAGAGCAGCTCTTCATGACGGATTATCCGGCCGAGCCGGAGTTCCTGCGAAGCGTCGCGGCACGCATCGGGGAAGAGGACCTTGCGGTCTCATACAACGGCAAGGGATTCGACGCGCACGTGCTGGACACGAGGTTCCTTCTCAACGGAGCCCGATTTCCGATCGGGGCGCAGCTGGACCTGCTCTACATAGCGCGCCGGCTGTGGCGGCGGTCACTCGGTCAGTGTACGCTCGGCGCCGTGGAGCACCATGTTCTGGGAATACGCCGGGGGCGGGACCTGCCGGGCGCGGAGGTTCCCGGGCGTTACTTCGAGTTTCTGCGCTCGGGTGCCCCGGCGTGCATGGACGATGTCTTCGCTCATCACCTGCAGGACATCGAGAGCCTCGTTTCACTGCTCGCCCGCATTGAACGCGTGTTTGCCGACCCCGCGGGGGCGCGGACGGATGCCGCCGGCGTTGACCGGTTCCAGCTCGGCCGCATGCTGCTGCTGCGCGGACGCGCCGGGGGAGAGGATATGCTGCGCGGTGTCGTGCGGGAGGGTATTCCGGTGCGTGAGGCGCTGCGGGCGGCCGATCTGCTGGCCGGGCATTATCGGCGGGCCGGCCGCGGGGAGGAGGTAGGTGAGGTGTGGCGACAGCTTCTCGCGCGGCACGCGAGTGTCGCCGCGGGTATCGAGCTCGCCAAGCATCTCGAGCACCGGGAGCGCGACTTCCGGCAGGCCGAAACCCTCATCCTCGAGCTGCTTTCCTGGCCGCATTGCGGGTCCCGGCGCGGCGACCTCGAAAAGCGCCTCGCGCGTGTGCGCCGGCGCCTTGCGCGTCAGTCCGACGCCGACGCACACGCGCGTCAGTCCGCCGCCGGCGCCGCGAGGGCGGCCCGGTAGACCTCTTCGTACTCGGCGGCGGCCGCTTCCCAGGTGAACCGTTGTCTCATTCCGCGGCGCCGAAGGGCGTCGATACGCGCCGGCGCGGATTCGTAGTCCTCGAGAGCCGCACTGACCGTATCAAAGATGTCTCGCGGGGAGGTTCGCGGTATGAGGTATCCCGTTCCGCGCTCCTCGTCTTCACGCACGTCCACCACCGTATCGGCGAGGCCCCCGGTGCGGGTGACGATGGGGATGGTGCCGTAGCGCAGCGAGTACATCTGGTTGAGTCCGCAGGGCTCGTAGCGGGACGGCATGAGGAAGAAGTCGCTCCCTGCCTCTATGAGGTGCGCGAGACGGTCGTCGAAGCCGGTAACCACCGCGAGATTCGAGAAGCCGCCGGCGAGCTCACGGAGAGCTCGCTCCCGCGTCGCCGGACCGGAGCCGAGGAGGACGAGCTGCACCCGTCGTCTGGTCAGCAGCCGAATCAGGGCGGGATCCTGCCGGGAGAGCAGCTCGTCAAAACCTTTCTGCTCCACCATGCGGGTGACCATGCCGATGAGGGGAACCTCTTCGTCCTGCGGAAGCCCCACGTACCACCGGAGGATCCGACGCAGGAGGCCTTTCCGCCGGAGGCTGCGTTCGTCGTAGTTCAGAGGAATCATCGAGTCGGTGGCAGGGTCCCAGCTGTCGTAGCGTATGCCGTTGAGGATGCCCCGGACCCGCGTCGCACGCGCTCTGATCACCGCGTCGAGCCCGAACCCGTACTCCGGTTGCTGTATCTCCTGCGCGTAGCGCGGGGAGACGGTCGTGAGGACGCCGGCGGAGACGAGCGCCGAGCGCAGGAAATTGATCCGGCGTCCGTCCATGAGTCCGGCCTGCAGTATGGTCTCGGGCGAGAGCTCGAGGCGCGAGATGTCGCTGAAGGGGAAGCTGCCCTGGTAGCCCAGATTGTGGATCGTGAACACGGTGACACTGCCGCCGAACCACTCCCGGTAGGGTGATTCCCGCAGATAGGCCGGGATCAGACCGGCGGGCCAGTCGTGGGCGTGGAGGATCTCGGGCTTCCAGCCGAGTCCCCTGGAGAGCTCGAGCGCCGACCGACAGAGCAGCGAAAACCGCCAGGCGTTGTCGTCGAAGGGCCTGCCGTCGGCCGATGTATAGATTCCCTCCCTCCCGAACGCCGGCTCGTGGTCCGGCAGGTACACGGGTACCGCCGGTTCTTCGCAGCGGTCGATACGAGTCTCATACACCGGAATCGTACCCTCGGGCTCGAGTTGAATCTCAACGGGAAGACGGCCGAGTTCTGCCCGGTCAATGCAGTAGTAGCGCGGCAAAACAACCCGCACATCGTGGCCCCGCGCCGCGAGTGCCGACGCCATGTCTGCTACGGCATCGGCGAGCCCGCCTGCTTTTGCGAAGGGAGCGAGCTCACTGCTTATCATCAGGATGCGACGTTTCATGAGGTATAGTAGCTTATCGCAAATTCGTTTCTGTGTTCGAAGCCGAGATGCTCATACATGACGCGGGCCGCCTCGTTGTGCTGCTTCACGAACAGCGTCGCGCGCTTTCCCTGCTCCCGGATGTCGGCAAGGAGATAGCGCATCAATTCGCCTGCGACGCCCCTGTTTCGCTCCGCCGGGATGGTGTAGACACCGCCGATCTGGTCGTAGGTGAGCCCCCTGGCATTCGTGCCGGCCTTGGCAATCGGGACGCCGTCACGCTCGGCAATGTAGGTCAGGTGATGCTCGAGGGCGGAGCGCATGTTGTGATAGACGACGCTGGAGTTCACCCCGCGTCCGTCGACGATCACCTCCTCCTCCTCGTAGGCAGCCTGCAGTGGGAGCAGGCGCTTCAAGTCCGCCAACCCCGCCCGGCGGAAGGTCACACCTGCGGGGGCGGGGCGTGACCGGGATGACGGGGCGCCGGGCAGGCTCATGATGTAGTAATTCACCTTGGTGTCGGGCGGGCGTCGGAAGACGGCTTCGAGGCGCTCTGCGTCCCGCCTGCGCCCCATCACGGTACGTGAGTGGAAGAAGCTCTTCTTGAGGCGCCTGGAGAGCTCATGCAGCCGCGGCTCGCGCTCGGCCTCCGGGGTATCGAGCACGGGGAAGACGAACCCGAAGGCGGTCTGGAGCACGAGGCCCGAGATGCGGCGCGGGTCGGTGTCGGCGGGAAGGTAGAATACCCTCTTTTTCAGCCTCGATGGAAAGGCCGGTACCCCGTCGTTGAGGAGGTGCGCGGTGAACGTGACGCAGGTGTGCTCGCGCTGCGAGAGGAATTCCAGAATCCTGTTGAGATCGTCCGGTCTCGCGAGCGTCCACGACACGGCCTACTCCATGTCGATGGGGAGGAGCCCCTCCGCGTCGATTTCACCGCGAAGGACCGCGTAGGCTGCTTCCAGGGACTCCGATCCCCAGCCGTAGACGGCGACTGCATTCTCGACCCACGGTGTCTCGCGCAGGTACACCGGCGTGAGGATGCTCACGACCGCGAGCCGACCCGGCAACCCCTCGGTCCGCCGCAATATCGACAGCGTTGCAGGATCGGAGAGGCAATAGAGAACGGTGTCGTAGCGCCGTGCAGCCCGGGCAAAATCGTCTGCGACGGCCGGCGCCGCATCGTAGAAGCTGCCCCCGCGAATGCGGTAGACATCGGCCTCCGGGTAAAGCCGCCGTCCGATGGAGAGAAAATGCGGGTCTTTTCCGGCGAGAAGGACGTTCTCACCGCGGCCGAGGTCGAGGGGAAGCTCGGCGCTGCGTACCACGGTGGCGCTGCGGAACGCCTGGTCGCGGAAGAAGGCCACTCCCTCGGGGTCGGGTATCCGCTCGCTGATCCGTTCGGGGTCCGGAATGAGCGGCACACGGTCTTCGGGGCCGAGATAGCGCATCTTCACGGTGAGTATGCGTTCCACCGATCGGTTGAGCCGGCGACGGAACTCCTCGTCGGAGCGGTACTCGTCGAGGACCGTGCGCCATATCTCGCCGTCTGGGTCCGGAGTCCGCGAAAGGAGAATCATGTCGCTGCCGGCCTTGAGCGCCTGCAGGCACAGCTCGGAAAAGCTCAGGTCTTCGGCTGCTGCGTACTGCGTGGCACCGCCCATATAGAGGTCGTCGGTCACGACAATACCGTCGAACCCGAGACGATCGCGGAGCATGTCCTGTTTGAAATCGGCCGACACGGATGCCGGGACCGTGTCCCCCGTAATGCCGGGAAAGCTCAAGTGGCCGCTGAGCACCGCCGGGAGTCCTTCGCGGATCAGCATGCGATAGGGCACGAGGTCGTACTCCCACAGCTCCTCTTCGGATGTCGAGAGCACGGGGAGGGTGCCGTGGGAGTCTCCGGCTGCATTCCCGTGACCGGGATAGTGCTTGGCGGTTGCAATCACGCCGGCGTCCTCGAGACCGCGCATGTACGCGTTGCCGAGCAGGCCGGTCCTCACCGGGTCGGACCCGAACGCGCGCGGGCCGATGATATGCGCCTCGGGATTGCGGTACACGTCCACGGTGGGAGCAAAGTTCATATTGATGCCGAGGGCTCTGATCTCGCGCCCGATGTAATAGGCCGACCGGTAGGCGTCGTAGGGCAGGTTGCTCGCGCCGATCGCCATATTGCCGGGAGTGACGGCGGTGGCGCCTTTCACGTGTCGAATCCAGCCTCCCTCCTGGTCGGTCGCCGTCAGGAGCGGAATCGAGTTGGTCGTCTCGAGCGCCTCGCTCTGCAGGGTGCCGATGGTCCGCGCGAGCCGGGCGAGATCCTCTGCGTTCCAGCCGAAGACCTTCACTCCGCCGATATTGCGCCGGCGAATCCACTCGAGAAGCTCCGGCGTGGGATCCCGCGAAGGCCAGCCCACCATGAAGACCTGGGCCACGATTTCCTCGTCGCTCATCCGCGAAAGCAGCCGTTGCGCCGGGTTCTCCGAGGGCTCCAGGTCCCAGAACAGGCCCTCGGCCGGCGCGGTCCGGGCGGAAGCGACGATTGCGAGAAATAGAACGGTTGGTAACACGAGTCGGCGCAGCATATGCAACACAATGAGACCCGTGAGCGGGGATGCCCCGGGGTGCCTCAGAGAAAACTCCCGGGGGAACCGCCGCTCGCGTGGTCTCTCATTGTAGGAAAAGCGGGCCGGCTCGTCCAGCTAGGCGACGGCTACGCGGGAACGGCCTCCGTCTTCATGTCGGCGAGCTCGTCGATGTACTGCGAGGCGGCATGAGCGGCAATCGCCCCGTCGCTTGCCGCCACGACGAGCTGTCTGAACGGGGTGTTCCGGACGTCTCCTACGGCGTAGAGCCCGGGAACGGAGGTTTCCATTCGCTCGTTGGTGATGATGTAGCCGGCCTCGTCTTTCTCCGTCTCCAAGGCGAGGGCGGTCTGCGGGATGGAGCCGATGAATACGAAAACCGCGGCGGCAGTCTCGAAGTACTCTTCTCCCGTGTCGGTACGCCGGAATGTCACTCCGGATACCTTCTCGATCCCCATCATGGTCGACTCGCCATGGATTTCCTGTACAACGGTATTCGTGCGGAGCTCGATACTCGGGTTGTTCTCAACTCGCTCAATGAGGGATTTTTGGGCCCGAAACCTCTCGCGGCGGTGTACCAGCACGATGTTGTCGCTGAGATTCGAGAGAAACTGCGCCTCATCGAAGGCGGCGTCTCCCCCGCCGACGACCACCATCTTCTTTCCCCGGAAGAACGGGCCGTCACAGGTGGCACAGTAGGATACGCCCCTGCCGGCGAGCCGCTCCTCTCCGGGGACACCGAGCGTGCGGTGCCGCGCCCCGGTGGCAAGCACGACTGCCTGGGCGGTCAGCTCTCCCTCGCCGGTCTGCACGCGGAATACCCGGCCGTCCTTCTCGATGCTCTGCACTCCGGACACGAGAAACTCCGCGCCGAAGCGCTTTGCCTGTTCCTCGAACCTGGTGGTGAACTCCAGACCGCCGATGGGGTCGGGGAAGCCGGGGTAGTTCTCGAGCCCTTCTATCAGCAGACACTGGCCTCCGTTGGCCGTCTGCTCCACAACGAGCGTGCGGAGGTTGGCCCGCGCCCCGTACTGGGCCGCGGTCAGGCCGGCGGCGCCCCCTCCGACTATCAGCAGATCGTAGCTCGCGTTCATACGAATCATCTCCTTCCGGTAGCTTCTGCGCATGTGGGTGTTTCACATTATATATAAAAAAAACAATATAGAGTCAAGCGATGCGGCCCGACGGGCCGGGGCCGACGCGCATTGAAATACGAAGCGGGCGACGGGCGAGGCGCGCAATGCTCGACCGATACCTTCGAGGACCGTAAACCCGCGCGTTTTTTCGCCGATGATAGTAGAGAAGACCGGCAGTCCGGAACGGAGGTTGATATGAATACGGCATCCGAGCTCGAGAAGCTCAAATATCTCCTGAAGAGCGAGGTCGAGCTTCTCGAGGACTTCGCTCGTCAGGAGCAGGAGTTGCAGAACGCGATCGTCGAGCGAGAGTGGGACCGGCTCGAAGGCATCGTCAACGAGATGACCGAGGCGTCCCAGAGCGTCCTCTCAGTCGAGCAGGAGCGCCACGAGTGCTACACGCGGGTTCGCCGGGATTTCGACTGTCCCCCGAACTCCTCGTTCTACGACTTCGCAGCCAAACTCGATCTCGGTGATCGGATGGAAATCTCCGAGCTCTACCGACGGCTCAAGGTGGCGGTGATGCGCGTGCAGGCACTCACCGGCGGCATCGGGAGCTACATCACATCGGCAACCTCCGCGATACGTGACGTTCTCGACGAGCTCTATCCGCAGCGCAAGGGACGCATATACTCGCGCGCCGGTCATCACTCGGTTCCGGACGATCGTGCCATGGTGGTGGACCACCACCTCTAGGCGGGGGAACACAGATGCAGTCGACATTCTCCGGCATCGAAATCGGGAAGCGCAGCCTCATAACCCACAATCTCGGCCTGTCGGTGGTCGGCCACAATCTTTCCAACGCCTCAAAGGAAGGGTACAGCCGCCAGCGAATCGAGCTGGAGGCGGCGGAGCCGATCTACCGGCCCCAGCTGAACCGTTCGGAGACCGCGGGTCAGATCGGCCAGGGCGTACAGCCCTCCTCGATCGAGCGTGTCCGTGACGGGCTTCTCGAGGGCCGGATCATCGGCCAGGCCAACGGAGAGGGCTACTGGGAGGCTCGCGACAAGTACCTTCTGATGGCCGAGCAGATCTACAACGAGCCGACCGACTCCTCCGTGCGGACCCTCATGGACCAGTTCTGGGACGGGTGGCAGGAGCTCTCGGTACACCCCACCGAGATGGCCTCCAGACAGGCGGTGCTCCAGCGCGGTGAGGCGGTGGTCGAGGGGATACGACTGCGGTATCAGAATCTCGACCGGATCAGGACGATGATCGACGACGACATCCGCGCGACGACCGACCGGGTGAACAAGCTCATAACGGAGATCGCCGAGCTGAACCGGGAAATCACCAAGTCGGAGGGCGCCGGCGACAACCCGAACGACCTCCTCGATCGCCGTGACCTCCTGGTCGAGCGGTTGTCGACGCTGGTGAATATCACGATCGACGAGAGAGATCCCGACGAGTTCAACATTCACACCTCCGGTTTCCACGTGGTGCAGGGCGGCATCGCACGACCCTTCGAGGCGGTTCCTGACCCCCGGAACGAGGGCCTCAGCGACGTGGAATGGCGTCACTCGGGCGAGAGCGCGATCTTCCGGGGCGGGCGCCTTGCGGGCCTGCAGGAGCTGCGCGATGTCGATATCCGCGGTGAGATACAGAAGCTCGATAATATGGCGATGAACTTCATCGACCTGGTAAACGAGATCCACGGCGCCGGATACGGGCTGAACAAGGAAACAGGCAACGACTTCTTCGTGAATTACCCGCGCGTGCTGAACGCCCTCGGTAACTACGACTCGAACGGCGACGGCGAGTTCGACGTGAGCTACGTATTCCGCCTCAGCGGCTCCAACGAGCTCGACGCCCAACAGCAGATCGGGATCGGCGGCACCATGACGCTGCCGGGTCCCACCGACGACATCGAGATCGACTACGCTCCCACCGACACCGTGGATGACGTAATCGAGCGGATAAACAATTCCGCCGCCGAGGTGGCTGCACGCCTCAACCGCAACAGCCAGCTCGAGCTCAAGGCAACACCGGCCGCGGACCAGGAGAATCCGGACTTCGTCCTTCGCGACATACAGGACTCCGGTCAGTTCCTCGCCGGATATGCGGGAATGCTCGCCGGGCCGGGCGCGGAAAACGGCTATACCTGGCAGCAACCCGACGCCGTGGAGGGGCTCAGAAGCGACGAGGTTCGTTTTGCCGTCGCCCCCCTGCAGCACCCTTCGGGATGGATACAGGTCAACGAAGAGCTGAAGCAGGAGCCCTCGGCGATCGCCGCCTCGTTCGGCGAAGCGGGGCGGCCCGGCGAGAGCGGAGACGGTTCCGCCGCGCTGGAGATCGCGAAGCTTCGCAATCACCCCGTAAACGTCGGCCAGATATCGACCTTCGACGACTACTTCGCCGATACCGTGGCGGAGATCGGGCTGAAGGGTGAGGAGGCCGAGCGAGCTCTTGAAACGCAGCAAGACATCATGAAAGACCTTCGTGACATGCGGGAGTCGATCAGCGGCGTCAACATCGACGAGGAAGTGGCACAGATGATCAAGTTTCAGCACGGGTATCAGTCCGCCGCCCGATTCGTTACGCAGGTGGACCGCATGCTCGACACGATTATCAATCGTATGGGAGTGTAGTAGGCGATGTATCGCATCAGCACGCATCTGACCAATAACGATATGCAGTTCGCGGCAAGGCGGCGTGAGTTCGACCTGAACCAGCTTCAGAACAAGATGGCGTCCCAGACGCGGATCCGGAATCTGCGGGACGATCCTCTCGCCGCCGCCCACTCGACGCGCTACCAGAGCTACCGGTCACGGCTCGAGCGGTTTCGCGACAACATCGAGTACGCCCAGGACAACTACCGCGTGTCGGAAACCTACATGAAGCAGACCGTGGACATTATGCAGCGTGTGCGCGAGCTCGCCGTACAGGGCGCGAACGGCACCTATACCGTCTCCGACCGACGGAAGATGGCGACGGAGGTAAACGAGCTTCTGAACGAGCTCGTGCAGCTCGCGAACGGACGAAACGCCGACGGAAACTCGTTGTTCGCCGGTACGAAGACGCAGGCGGAGCCATTCCGCGCGGTGCGAGGCAACGTGCAGGGTGCCGACGGTCAGATCATTACCGACGTGCAGTACATCGGCAACATCGAGCGAAATCAAACCGAGATCGCCGAGGGCTCCTTTATCGATATGAACTTCCCCGGAAACGCGGTGTTTTGGGCGGAGAACCAGCAGGTGTTCTCCACCACCGACGCCACCGGATATCAGGTGCAGCAGGACTCCACGATACGTGTAGACGGCGTCGATATCCGGCTCACCCAGGGAGACAATATCTACGCCGTCATCAGCAAGATCAACGAGTCCGAGGCGGCGGTGGAGGCCAGGCTCGACCCCGTGCAGAACTCGCTCGTGCTCGAGACGACCTCGCCCCACCAGATGTGGCTACAGGACGGGGAGGGAAGCACGGTGCTGCAGGATCTCGGCGTGCTTGCGGACGGCGACAATCCGCCGCCGCAGAACGTCGCCGCCTCGGCGGACGTATTCGGCGGCTCGGTCTTCGACATGGTGATCAATCTGCGGGATCGGCTCTATGAAGGTGATACAATAGATATCGGGGGCTCGGCCCTCCGGGGCATCGACGACGGACTGAACAACGTGTTGTCCAACCTGGCGAGCCTGGGGGCGAAGGACACCAGGCTGCAGACGGTATTCGGCAGAACCGAGCGCGAGATCCCGCAGGTCGCCGAGATGAACTCCAAAGAGGTGGATCTCGACATGACCCGCGCAATCACGGATCTGCGGATGCTCGAGTACACGCATCAGGCATCGCTCGGCACCGCCGGCAGGATTCTCCAGCGAACACTTCTCGACTTCCTGAGGTAGGTATGATGACGATTGAGACAAAGGCCTACGGCAAGATTCCGATCGACGAGCGCCAGCTCATCGAGTTCCCATCGGGACTCTACGGTTTTGAATCGCACACCCGATACGCCCTGCTGGACGCTCACCAGAAGCCCTTCTACTGGCTTCAGAGCCTCGACGAACCGCAGGTCGCGTTCGTGCTCATCAATCCGTACGTGTTCAGGCCGGACTTTGTCCTCGAGATCCCCGACGAGGACTACGAAGAGATCGGCGCGCCCGAGGAGGAAGACGTCCTGGTCTTTGCAATCGTCACTATCCCCACCGACGGCTCGGATATCACCGCGAACCTACAGGGACCACTCGTGATCAATCGCAGCAGGCGACTCGGCCGTCAGGCAATCTCGCTCGACCCGCGCTGGCAAACGAAACACGCCATCGTCGAAGAAATGGCGCGGAGAGAGTAGTCATGCTGATTCTCGCACGGCGAACCAACGAGAGTATCGTCATCGGTGACGAGATCGAGGTATCGGTGGTCGACATAAAGGGCGACCAGGTGAAACTCGGCATAGACGCCCCGCGCTCGGTGAAAGTCTACCGACGCGAGGTGTTCGAAGCCATACAGGCGGAAAACCGGAAAGCCGCCGAGACTGCAACGGGCGAGCTTCCCTCGCTTGACGAATACTTAAAGAAGAACGAAACGTGAGGTTGACGGAGGTGTGTGTGAAGCCTCCGAAGCCTCCCCGGCGTTCCCTCCGTAAGCCCCGGCCGCGTGCCGCGTGGCCTCAGCGCGTGCCCGACTCCGCATCGCTCCGTCGCACATAGCTCGGCCCGACATCGGGCGCAGCAGGGCCGTGCGCCTCGTAGCGCACGCGAGCGAGGCGGGCCAGGGCATGGGAGGGTAGGGTGTCCGAGGCCGGCGCCACGAGGAGATCCGAGGCGTCCGCGCCTGCAGCAAACGCTTCGGCGTCCGGACCGACGATGAGTATAGCCGGCGCGCCGGAGGAAACCGCTGAGACCGAAGCGGCTTCGAGGTCGCGCGCGGCAGCCCGCGCCCGCGCGAGTATGGAGGCCGGCGTCTCGTCAAGGTCTTCGGTGAGCCTCTCCCCGCCGGCATAGACGGCCGCGTAGAAGCGGCGTTTTCGCGCATCGATCACCGCCACGAGAACGCCGGGCCAGTACCGGTAGAGCTCCGCCCAGATGTCGAGCGTGGGAACCGTAACGAAGGGAATGCGCCGCGCGGCGGAGAATCCCTTCGCCGTCGCCATGCCGATGCGCAGTCCGGTGAACGAGCCCGGGCCGGCGGCGCAGGCAAGGAGAGCGACGTCGCCGACGTCCAGTCCGGCCGCGGCGAGGAGATCCCGGGCGCTCGTTGCGAGGTGCTCGACGTGGCGGAGACCGGTGTCCCGCACATGATGCAGCGCACCGGGCTCCGGGCCGCCGGAGGTAAGCAGGGTAAGAGAGAGCACCGAGGCCGACGTGTCGAAGGCGAGCGTAGTCATGCCGGCTCCTCGACGGTAATGGATCGTGCGGCGTCCTGCTCTACGCGCAGGGTTACATGGATCGCATGCTCAGGAAGCGTATCTCCGGCGCGCTCGGCCCATTCGATCACCGTGATGCCCCCCGCGTCCAGAACGGGTGCGAGGTCGAGGAGCTCGACCTCCTGCGGCCCCTGCAGACGGTAGAGGTCGACGTGAAAGAACGGCACTTGTCCCTCGTACTCCTGTATGAGCGAAAAGGAAGGGCTCGTGACGAGGTCCTGTACGCCGAGAGCGGCGGCGAGCCCCTTGACGAACGTTGTCTTGCCGCTTCCGAGATCTCCGTGGAGGGCGATGACCGAGCCGGCGCGCAGTTCCGCGGCGAGGACCGCCGCGACGCGCCGCGTCTCTTCCGGTGAAGCCGAGCGGTAGACCTTCAGACAAACACCCCCCGCGTCTGCAGTGCCTCGAGGTGCGCACGCACCGCACGCCGAGCGGGGAGCAGCGGATAGTGGGGAGTTTCGAGGAGTCGGAGGCTGAGCAGAGCTCCCCGGTCGGCGGTATCCTCCACGGTGAACTCGATGGAAACCGCCTCTTCGTCGGATCCCACGTGTGACAGGACGGCGCGGGCGGTGTAGACCCGCCGGTACTTCACCGGACTGTCTCTGAGCTCGATGTTTTCTATGCGCGTGACGTTCACGATTGTTGTATCCTACGGCGGCAGCCGTCGTGGGTCAACTCGGCGTCTGCTCGGCGATACCATACACGTACGACTGGATCATGTTGAGGTTCTTTCGCGAGACGCGGGTGAACATGATGTGCATGATACCGTAGCGAAGCGGTGTTCGCTGCGTGGAGCGGACCTTACCGAAGGCGGTGAGCTTGGTGCGGTCCCAGGTTTCGAACTCGACCTTGGTGAGGGTTCCCGCCTTGAGCGGTCGCTGGGAACGTATGCTGCAGCCGCCGGCCGAGATGTCTTCGAGGCGTCCGAATCCCCGTCGCTCGTCGCTGACGAAGGCGCGCTTCTTGGCGTGGCGTCCGGTTCCGACCGTCATGATGAACACGGGCCAGAAGAAGACCGGCATGTCCATTTCACGCCGCGGGTACCGTCGTTTCTGCGATGCCTCGATGCGGGTCGTATGGGCGAGGAGCATCCCGGTGCCACTGCGGGACTTTCGGACGCCGGTGACGTGGGTATCGAACGTGTAGACTTTACCCGTGCCCTCGGCAACGACGCGACAGCTGACCGCCGTGCCCTTGCTCCAGAGAATCGGTCGATCGTATCGGTCCACGGGCGAGGTTACGACCAGCGCCTCGGGCAGGTTTGATGCGATCAGCGTTTCGTACCACTGGGTCTTGTCGTCGGATATCTGCATGTCGCGCCCGGCGCGCAGCCGGCGAGTAGACCCGAGGGTAGTGCGCCCTCCCATGTGAAGGCTTATCAGGCGCTTGATCTGAAAGATGATGTACTTGAGGCTCTCCCGCTCGTCGTCCGCCATGCTCGATGTGTCCAGGTCCCGGACGGCGCGCCGTACCAGGTTGGTAAGGTAGGCGTTATCGGTGAACAGACGCGCGTGGTCCTGCACGTTGTAGCGTTTCACGAGCCCCTGGAGCGTACGGATCTGGTCCCGGGAAAGGCCGGCGCTTCGCGCCAGGCGTTTGAGGTTGACCCCGGCGAGCAGGCCCCCGCCGCCCGCGCCTCCGCCGCCACCGGGGCGCGACGGCGAGGATCGCGCGCTGAGGAAGGCGCCGAGTGCCAGGACAAGCAAAAGGGCCCCGAAGACGGCCAGCGCCATGACATTGGTGGTGGGGTCGGGGTTTTCGAAGAAGTTGAAGTCGGGAGCTTGCAGCACTACCATGCTACGTCACCACTACTCAGGATTGTGTGTCCTGCCCCGCGGCCGGAATGCTGTCGAGGAGCTCCTCTATCTTCGGCACGAGCTCGTACTCGACAAGATCGCCGATCAGCACGGAGTCCTGGGTGCCGAATGCGTCGACCATTTCCTCCAGGGTGGCGTTGAGCTCGGCGCCGTATTCCTCGAGTCGATCGGTCGACACCTGCGGGACATCCCCCGCTCGCACCATGTGGGGCATGATGCGCAGCAGTTTCCCCACGAGTTCGGTGAAGCGCACGAGAGAGTCCATCGCGCGCCGGTCCTCGTTGCGCTGCAACATCACCGAAATCTCGTTCATTTCCGGAATGAGACCCCGTATCGTCTGCGCCGTTGCAATCGCCTCGGCCTGGGGGCGGGAGATCTCCCGTGCGCGGGATGTCAGCACCGTCACCGCCTGGTCCAGGTAGCGGAGAAGCTCGGTTGCGCGGTCGGGATCCGGCAGGCTGCCCTCGCGCACCTCCGGTGCGTCCACGACGCGGTGGAAGATGTCGGTGCGATCGCGTGTGTCGACGAGATCCTCGGCGTAGCTCGGGAGACTCCGGGCGACGTGCCCCGCCTCGCCGGAGATCTCCTCGAGCCGCCGATCGTCGCCGCTTCTGATCGCATCGCGAAGGAGGGTGAAATACTGCACGAGCACCTGCAGGCCGGCGGCTTTGACTTCCCAGGGCGGCATGGCCATGATCTCAATGCGGTTTATGTCGTCTACGCGCGTTCGCGCCCAGGATTCAGGCGCGTCGAGGCTGACGTCCTTCTCGTCGACGACGACGTCGGTGATGAACAGTTGGGAGTCTTTGAGCCATGCACGCAACCCCTCCATAACCTCACCGAGGGTCTGCTCCTCCTCCAGCGTCACATCTACCTGTTCTTCGTTGATGAGAACTTCCACCGGTGCCTCCTTGGGGTTTGGTGGCCGTAAGAACCTCTTCTAGTACATATCGGACGGAATCGCGCAAGGGGCAAGCCGAAAGTTCATCTGAGGGTGCGACGCGGGGCCGGGGAATCGGGCTTATGGCGCGGCGGGCGTTCTAGTTGCCGTTATTGTTATTGTTATTGAGACGCTGCAGGGAGCGCTCATTGGCATCCATCTCGTCCATCGCGCCTTCCATGCGGCCGAACTCGCGCTTCAGGCGCTGTTCATATCGGTCGAGGTGGTCGGCGTAGTCGCCCATGTCGTCCTCCGTGCGCGCGATCTGGGAGTCCAGCGTGTTCCGGCGGTTCTCGAAGATGCCGCCGGACTGCACGAACGGCCGGACGTACTCCCGGACGCGGTAGGCGATGCCCTCATCGACGGACAGATCCCCGTCGGTATCGGAACCAAAGAGCTGGCGCACGGTCTCGACATCGTTCTGCAGGGCCGCTTCGAACTGTTCCTCGTCCATTTCCATGTACCCGCGCAGGCGAGCGGTATTGACCCCGCCGGTGTTGAATCCGTCCGCGTTCGTGCTGATCCCGAGCTGCGCGAGGAGATTGAGCTCCTGTCCGGCATCGGTGGGATAGGAGTTCATCATGATCTGCTGGAGGCGCGCGCGCATCTGGTTGAGGCCGCTGTCGCCCTGCATCATGCCGAGCCGCTCGCGGGCCTGCTCACGCTCGTCGTCGTCGAAGTAGCCGATCTCCTGGATGATCGATTCATTCGAGCGGGTGAGAATGTTGATGTCGCGAATCAACTCGTTATACTGCCCGACGAATCCGATGACGGACTCCTTGATGCTCTCCCTGTCCGGCTCGACTTGCAGGGTAACCGGACCGCGGCTCGGTCCCTGGAGCTCCAGGGTCGTGCCGGGAATGAGATCGTCGATGGTGTTCGTGCTTCGCGTTGCAGTGACACCGTCGAGCTTAAGCCGCGCATCCGATGCGGTCTCTATGGCGTTGCGCGGCTCGAACTCGCCCCGCGCGGTCGGATCGAAGATGCGGGCGTCCTGCACGTAGAGCTCGCGATGGGTGTTCTCGTTTCGAATGTTGAGTGCCGAAATCGAGCTGATGTGCTCGGCAAGCGGTATCCGGACGGTCTGGAACTCCTCTCCGGCGTCCAGCTCCGGAAGGGCGACGTCCTGCCCGCCTTCGCGGGCAAAGAGAAAGCTGTCGTCGGTCACCACGCGCGGTTCTTCGGGAGTCTCGTACTCCGGCATCTCGATGTCGGATTGCGGGTATGGGACGGTGACCCCCTCGAGCGTCACCGAGCCGGCGTCCGGCACGTTCGGGCCCTCAGGGGGTGGGGAAGGCTCCGTGATCTCGTCGGAGCGGTCCACCACGCGCACATCGAGCTCGAGCACCATGTCGTCGCCGACGCTCATCTGCGGGTCGACCGGCAACGAGACCGAGCCCCCGGGCCTCACCTCGAGTGTTCCGTCGCTCACCGACACGCGTTCGGCGGGGAGGTCGTCTCGCCACGGCCTGATATCGGATTGAGAGATGGAAAGCGTGCGCTCCCCGCCGGCGGACCGCTCGAGAACGCCGAGGTCGAGCGCCGTCTGCTGAGCCTGCTCGAGAAACTCCATGCGATTCTCTGCACCCGTGTGCTGCGATTGAAAGGTGATGACCTCACTTTGCGAGGAGTCCTTTACCACCCGAGCCTTGACGAGCTCACCTGCATTGCGGTTCACCGCCTCGGCAAAATCGCCGAGATCGCCGCCGCGGAAGGTAAAGGAGCGCTCCTGCTCGCCCACGCGGAAGCCGTACCGACCTTCCGGAACCTCGGTGTCGAGGGGCACCGACGAGGACAGAAACGTATCCGCGCCGGCGATCCGCTCGACCTCGATATTATTGACGCTTTCCGGCGCCTGGCGTTCGGCGGACGCGGTCAGCACCGATTCGTCCGACGAGGTCGCCACCCGCCGCGAAAACGGGCTCTGAAACCCGTACAGCGAGCGTGCCTGCTCGGTGAGTTCGCCGGCAGTCCGGCTGAGGTCCTGCCATACCTGCTTTTCGGTTTGATACTCGTCGACCTCATCTCCCATACGATCGAGCGGGCGCCGCTCGACCTTCATGAGGTCTTCGATCATTTTCTGTGAGTCTACTCCCCGCGATCCGGATACGCCGGGGATATTCATATCGGACATGTGCTTCCCCTCCCGCGAGAGAGGCTATATGGTTTCGTCGAACAACAGGCCCAGCGCCTCTTGTATGCGTACGTGCAGTCTCTGCAACGCCTCCGGCGGGAGCTCTTTTATCACCTTATCGGTGTTGGTGTCGATGACCTTGACAACCACATCGCCGAACTCGCGGTCAACGCTGAACTTCAGCTTGCGATTGAATATGCTCGAAACGTGATCGAGCTCGGAAGCCACCGATTCAATATCGGCCCGCGCGTGCCGGACCTGTTGCTCTCGTTGTTGTGCCTCGCGGGAATTGGTCTGTGAGGCTGCGCGTCGCGCGGTCGTCAGCCGCTCGTGATCGGCAGGATACTGCAGCTTCGAAACATCCATGGACATACTCTTACCTCCGTGTAAGAAGTGGGGGAGGGAGCCGTACGGCTCCCTCCTCGCCCGATGGTAGCGAAAGAGAGGACGTCCAGAGCTCTCTTTCAAAGTGAACGGAGTGAAATCTTAGCCCAGTAGCTGAAGTACCGACTGCGGCTGCGTGTTTGCCTGTGCCAACATCGCCGTGTTCGACTGAACCAGAATCTGATTCTTGGTAAAGTCCACGACCTCCTGAGCCATGTTCACGTCTCGGATCTGGGACTCAGCTGCCTGCAGGTTCTCGGCCGCGATAGCCACGCCCTCCTGCGCCATTTCAAAACGGTTCTGATAGGCGCCGAGGTCGGCCCGCTGCTTTGACACCTGCCGAAGGGCGGAGTCCACGATACCGATCGTCCGGTTGGCGGAGTCCGGGCTGGACAGGGTAATAATACCCTCCTCACCCTGCGCATCCTGCAAGCCGAGAGCCGCGGCGGTCATGGTCCCAACGAAGGCGGTCTCGTTCTGGTCCATGTTCGCGCCGACCTGGAACTGGATACCGGTGGCTTCCTCGGCATCACCGGCGAACCGACCGGTGAGCAGGTTCATGCCGTTGAACTGCGCGTGCGATGCGATCCTGTTGACCTCATCGACAAGCTGCGACACCTCGACCTGAATCTGCATGCGATCCTCTGCCGAATAGATGCCGTTCGCCGACTGTACCGACAGCTCCCGGATCCGGTGCAGGATGTCCTGCGTTTCCTGCAGATACCCCTCGGTGGCCTGGATGAACGAGACACCGTTCTGGATGTTCCGCTCAGCCTGATTGAGGCCCGAGATCTGGCTGCGCATCTTCTCAGATACCGCCAGTCCTGCAGGGTCGTCGCCGGCCCGGTTGATGCGCATTCCGGAGCTCAGTTTCTCAATGTTGTTCTGAACTTCGCCGCCCCGGAAGTTGAGTGTCCTGTTGGCAAACTGGGCACTCATGTTGTGATTAATGATCATAGATCCCTCCCTGACAAATGATTCGAGGCTTCCTTGCCCCGTTCAACTGCTGATGAAGTCCCGGAAACGCTGCCGACGCTTCCGCTCCGTTCGGACTTCAGAAGCAGCGAGGTTCGACCGGCTCCCGAGGGAACCGGCAAACCCCGCCACTATCAACATTCAAGGAGGTGTGTTGTCAAAGATCGTAGCGGCCCGAGACCGGGCCGCTAGAATAATACCACGCTACCCAAGCAATTGCAACACTGACTGCGGAACCGTGTTGGCCTGCGCCAGCATAGCCGTACCGGACTGGATCAGGATCTGATTCTTGGTAAAGTCCACGACTTCGTTTGCCATGTTCACATCACGGATCTGCGATTCGGCCGCCTGCATATTCTCCGCCGCGATGTCGATGCCCTGTACGGCCATCTCGAGGCGGTTCTGGTAGGCGCCGAGGTCCGCGCGCTGCTTGTTGACGGCCTTGAGCGCCTCGTCCACGACTCCGATGGCGCGGTTTGCGTTGTCGGGCGAGGAGAGCGAGAGAATTCCGTCGTCGGTTCCCCGCACGCCGAGGGCTTCGGCGGTCATGGTTCCGATGTAGACGCGCTCTCGCTGATCCATATTTGCCCCGATGTGGAAGTACATCGACGCGGTGACCACGTTTTCGCCGGTGTCACGGGCGAACCGTCCGGTCAGGAGGTTCATCCCGTTGAACTGCGCATGGGACGCGACCCGATCGACTTCGTCCACGAGCTGCGAGATCTCGACCTGGATCTGCATTCGGTCCTCGGCAGAGTAAATGCCGTTTGCAGACTGGACGGCGAGCTCGCGGATGCGGTGCATGATGTCCTGGGTTTCCTGCAGGTAGCCTTCGGTGGCCTGGATGAAGGAGACGCCGTTTTCCGCGTTGCGGGACGCCTGGTTCAGGCCACGGATCTGGCTGCGCATCTTCTCCGAAACGGCAAGACCCGCGGGGTCGTCGCCGGCCCGGTTAATGCGCAGACCCGAGCTCAGCTTCTCGATGTTGTTTTGAACGTCGTTGGTAACCGTGCCGCTCACGCGCTCGGCGAACATGGCGCTCATGTTGTGATTAATGATCATGTAGTTCTTCCTCCGTGAAAAGTCATATGCCCGTCAACGACGGGCGCCGGGCATCCGTGCCCGGGTGCGAACGTGTGTATGTTGCCGCAACCTCCTCTAAAGCTCAGCTTTGATACTCCGATACACAGAGTAAGGGAAACCAGGCTGCAAAGCGGTGCAGGCCGATGTGCAGAGTTCTCCCTATTCATAGGGTTCGGCACCCCGGTCTGTAACCTTTAGCGGTTTTCACCATTTGGTATCCCATCCGCCGGATTCGCTGCTTGTCGGCACCATACGACAGGGCTTATGCGGTATCGTGCGGAAATGGACATGCGTCGTAAGGACGGTTCGTCCTTTCCGGCGGAGATTTCGGTCGCCTCCATCTCCGCGCAGCGGACCTGGGTAGACGGAGTGATCTCCGTCATCCGCGATATCACCCGCCGCACGCGTGACGGGCGGGTGGTACGAAGACATACCGCTTCGGGAGTTTCTCGCCGACCGCAGAGGCGCCGAAGAGGGGATGCGTGCCCATGAATCGGCACTACATGGCCGGCCGCTGAGGCAACGGAAGATTCCGGGAGTTATGACGACTGCAGGCGATCCATGTAGTCCCGTGCGATGGGGTCTTCGGGTTCGAGGTCGAGCACCGAGTGGAAGAATCCGGCGGCTTCCTCGACCTTGCCCTGTTTGAGTGCCAGGATTCCCAGGTTGGACATGATCTTGGTGTTGGTGGGTTCGCGCGCGAGGGCGGCCTCCAGTCGGCGACGGCTTTCCTCGAACTCGCCGAGCTCCATATGGCAGATCGCCAGCTCGTTCAGGGTGTCGGGATGGTCCGAGCCGTGCTCCTCGGCCTTCAGGAACGCGTCGCGGGCTTCCTCATAGCGTTCGAGCCGTCGATAGGCCCACCCGAGGAGAAACCAGGCGTTCCAGACCTCGGGATGCGACTCCAGAAATTGCCCGGCCTTGCGGATGCCTTCCTCTTCCTTGCCCATCCTGATGAAGTCGTATGCTTCCTTGAAGAGGGTATCGAGGAGGTTCTGCGCGTCGATTTCATGGATGATCGAGCGGGCCTCTCTGATCTTCTCTTCGTCCTCGCCGGAGCGGGTGTAGTGTTCCAGATGCAGCCGGGCGCGGTCGTAGTTTCGACGCTTCAGGTAAAAGTGCGCCGCGTTCAGATGCGCCTCAGGCAGGACGTCCTCCTTTTCGAAGAGCCCGCTGTAGGTCTCGAGGGCCGCGTCCTCGTAGCGGCGTGCGCTGTCGTCGTCTCCGCGGGATTCCGCCGTGTCGGCGCGCTGTTCGTAGAGGAGGGCGAGGTTAAGCTCTACCCGACTGTCCCCGGGCAGGAGACCGGCGAGGGCGCGGAAGATCTCCTCGGCCACGTCGAAGTCCTTGTTCTTTGCCTTGAAGACACCGGTCTCGGTGAGCTCTTCGATGATCTCCGGCCGGGCCTCGAGCACGAAGCGGCGGTAGTAGTCGGCATGCTCGTGCTCCGGCTTGAAGGCGAGAATCTTCAGCATGGCCGCGATGATCTGCTCCCAGCTGAGATCCGACGGATCCCACCGGTCTCCGAGGTCGCCGCCGGCTTCCACGGGCAACATGATGTGGGGATCGATTTCGAGCCCACCGACATGCCGCTCCAATGATTCCGGCACGGCGATGTAGATGATACCGGCAAGGGGATCGGTGTTGTCCGCGGGAGGGGATGCATCGTCTCGATTATTCATTCTGTGTGCTGCCCGTTCTCCGTCTCGTCCCGGGCCTCCTGGTTACGCAGCGTGCGGGCCTTGCTCGAGTTGAGGAAGCCGGAAATCATCAGTTTGTACTTCATGGGGACCGCCTCGGTATCGAACTGCAGGGCCAGGGCCGCGATATCACTTCGGCCTTCGACCGTCTCGAATCGGACCACGGTCGCCGGTATATCGACTTCCTCGTCGGTTTCGGTCAGCATCAGTCGCAGATGTGCCTGCTTGTTCAGAAGGAACTTCGCAACGCCGAGGATGACGACCTTCGCGCCGCCGAACGAAACGTCCCGCACGATGCATCGCCGCGGTACGCCCTCGATGTAGACCATCGCGTCCTTGTGGTTCAATCCCATGGCGCGGGCGCTATCGGCGGTGACCGGTATGCGCTCGTCTTTGCGGCGCGTGGAGCTGGTGTTCGCATCGATCAGCCTTCCGAGGATCTCGATGAGATCATCCGGGGGGCGCTGGGTGTAGGTGAGGGTAAGAAAATAGAGCTCGGGCTTTTCCTTCCCGTAGGGGGTATACCCGGCCACCCGGGCGCCGACGAAGAACGACAGCGGATCCGCCTTGTCGCGTTGGAGGAAACTCAGCCGAAGAGACACCATGCTGTTCGACTTCTTTAGCGCCTCCGACAGCGCGGTCTTCATGTTGGCAATGATCTTCGCCCCCGTCATGGAGGCGGAGTAGACGACGATCGGCCACTGATGGCCGGTGCACTTCAGATATACCTGCTTCGGATAGAGGAGGGTAGCTTTGATGACGTCCTTGGTGAACGTGACATCGACGTCCGAATACTGCTGGTAGTATCGGGCGATTTGCTGGCTGGTGCTGATCGCCATGGGCTTGTGGAATGAATACTACGGTACCCGTCAAAGCGGTGTCAACACGGCCTACTCGTTCAGGGAGGAATCGAGCGTGTGGATGAGGTCGTCGGCGATGGCCTCGATCCGGTCGGCGTCGCTGTCGGCATCACGGCCCTCCTCCCCCGGCGGCGCGCCCGCGGGGTCGGCGGCATCGCGTGCCTTGAACACCTCGTCGACCGCGAGCAGGCCGGCAAGTATGGCGATTTTCACGGGGTCGGTCGTGGAAACCGAGCCCTGAATCTCCTGGACCTTGGTACGATAGTAGTCGAGGATATCGCGCAACCGTCTCGGATCTTCGTCGGTGTGGATGGTAAAGGACGTCCCGAGCAACTCTATGCGCATGAATCAGAAGATGTCGAGCTCACCCCGCTCGTCGGAGTTCTCCTCATCGCCCGGCTCCTCCCCGGACGGCACTCCCTCCGTCGTACCTTCGGGCTGCGCGGCCGCCTCTTGTTCCGCCCCGGGGTCCGCCGCGCGCGGCGTCCCGGTTGGCGTCTCCACGGCTGCCTGGGCGCTCGATGAGTCGGGAGCGCGCCCGGCGGGCCCGAGCACGTCGTCCTCGAGCTGGTCCAGTTGATCCAGCGCCGAGAGGATGCCCTGCTCGATCTCCGACTGATCCTGCTTGAAGGCCGAGATCTTCGCCTCGAGCTCGCCGATGCGGTGTTCGTAGCTCTCGAGTTTCTCCTTGAGGACGGAGTTCTCGTGCTTCAGATCCGCGATGCGCGAGACGGCGGCGTGAACCTTCTTCTCGAGCGTTCGAATCTGATCGAGCGTAATCATACGGTCGCTTTCTTCCTCGCGGTCTCGACGAGCTGCTTGAAGGCGGTCGGGTCTTCGATCGCCATGTTCGACAACGCTTTGCGGTTCACCTGCACGTCGGCCTTGTTGAGCCCTTCGATGAAGCGGGAGTAGGAAATCCCTTCCGCCCGACAGGCCGCCGAGATACGAGTGACCCAGAGCCTGCGAAAATCCCGCTTCCGGGTCCGGCGGTCGCGATAGGCGTACTGCAGGGATTTCGCGACGGCGTCCTTCGCCGTGCGATGGAGCTTGCTACGACGGCCCCAGTATCCCTTGGCCTGCTTGAGAATCTTGTTGCGTCGGTCCTTACGTCGTGTTCCGTCTACTGCGCGTGGCATATCTCGTGACTCCTGTTGGTATCTCTCCGCGGACTAACTGTACGGAATGAGCTGTTTCGCCCGTTTTGCCTCTTCGGGGCTGAGGATGGCGGTCTTGCGCAGATTCCGCTTGCGCTTGCGGGACTTCTTGGTAAGAATATGGCGAAGTCCCTGCTTCTTGTACTTTACCTTGCCCGTGGGCGTTACCCGAAACCGCTTGGCGGCGCTTCTGCGTGTCTTGATCTTCGGCATCTCGTATCTCCTGATTTGGTATGAACCGTGCGAGGGCTCTACTTCTTCGCCGTGGCAGGGCTGACGATCATCGACATGAACCGGCCCTCCATGGTCGGCGACCGGTCGAGATGATAGGCGTCCCCGAGGTACTCGAGTACCCTGTCGAGCACCTGTCGGCCGATTTCGGTGTGCGCCATCTCCCGCCCCCGGAATCGCACCGTCACTTTCACCTTGAAGCCCTCGTCGAGAAACTCGCGAATGTGCTTGGTCTTGAACTGGAGATCATGTGACTCGATCTTGGGCTGCATCCGGATCTCTTTCAGCTTGACCAGCTTCTGCTTCTTCTTTGCGTCACGGTTCTTCTTTTCCTGGTCGAACTTGTACTTGCCGTAATCGAGCAGTTTGCATACCGGGGGATTGGCCTGGGGAGCCACTTCGACGAGGTCCACGCCACGCTCTTCGGCACGCTTCAGCGCCTCAGTGGTCGGGATGATCGCCTGCTCTCCGGTGTCGTCGTCGATGAGTCGTACTTCGCGAACGCGAATACCTTCGTTCGTTCGTAGGTCTTTCGCTGCCAATCTGCCTCCTGTGGACCGTGATCCTCTGCGTATAGAGGCTGTACTCTATCACTGCGGGGGGAAAAGGTCAAACGGTTGTACTTCGTTACCCGAGAAGGTATTGTGTGGGAACAACATCCGGCAAGTCCAATGGAGAAGCCGACGGAAATGGACGGAGTAGAACGGGCGCTCGCTCGAGCAGAGCAACTGGAAGAGGAAAACCTCAACACCTACGACATCTATGCGGCGATCACCGACCACATCGGCTTGAAGCGGCTGCTTTCGACTCTCATGGAGGATGCGAAGTCGCATCTCCAGGAGCTCGGCGAGTTTCGGGCCCGCACCGATGTCGAGGATCTGTTCGACGAGACCACGGCCGGGTCGATCGGAGCGCTCGAGTCGTCCGAGGTGGCGTACGCGTTCGACGCATCGATGGAGTATATCGACTTCCTGCGAACGATCTTCGAGCGGGAGCAGGCGCTCTCAGCCGTCTATGACGCCCTCGGAGGCGCCGCCGCCGAGCAGGACGCCGGCTACTTCTTCAAACGACTGGCCGAGGACGGTCGCAAGCATGCGTGGCTTGCCAAAGGCCGCTACGACCTGGAGCGATTGAAGTAGTCTCGGAAAGCAGTTACATGATTGCAATGGGTCATCTATAGTGCTACCCTTTTGCAGACTATGCTCCTGTATCTCGTAGCTTCGGCTCCGCTATGTGCGATCGTTCTTTGTCTTTTCTACCGCGTTACGCAGCCGCGGGTGTCGGCCGTCGTGTTCTTCCACGGCATGCTGTCCGCGATACCCCTGCTGGCGCTGTGGTGGATTCTCGGCGCGGTCGTGGAGCTTACCTACACGCCGAGTGGTCTCTATCTGCGGGAGCTCGTCCTGCGGATGCTGCATCCTCTGCTACCGGCGGTGGGACTCTTCTTTGTGTTCGAGCGCCGTCTATGGCGGGAGCGGGGTCACGTCGTCGTCATTTCAATGGCTGCGTTTCTCGCCGGCGTCTACTTCGTACAATCCCTGGTGGATGTGCTGCGCATCCCGCACTACTACAGTCCCTACGTGGCCTTCCTGCTGCCGACGCTCCGGCTCGGGCTCATCGCGGCCGTCCCGGCTCTTATCGGGGCGGCGTCGCGGGAACCGCGACCGCTGCGCCTGCTGCTGGGAGCCGCAGTCGCGGTACTGCCGGCTGCGTTTGCGGGCGCCGCCCTGCTCGATCACCTGAACTACGCGCCGCTCGCATATCTCGCGACCGCTCTCGCCGTGGCGCTGGCGGTGCTGATACACGTCCTGCTGCTTGCCGCCTACTACCCGCGCCGTACGCAGGCGTTTTCCTGGGATACCGACGGTCTTGCGGGAGACGCGGCCGGCGGGGCGGCCGGCAACGGCGGTGACGGCACCGGCTCGGTACCCGAGGCTTCCGAACACGCCGCACGGGATGCCTGATCACCGACTCCGAAGGCGGGTGCCGTTCCTCCTCGGACTCGCGGCTCCGCTTTCGCTGCTTAGCGCCTGTGCACCCCATGCCACGCTCATCACCGATCCCGTGTTTGCCGAGCTCTACCTCTCGGACCGGGAGGAGGTCGTTCGTCTCGAGGATGCGGCGCAGGAGGCGGGGTTCCGGCTTCGTACGGTGACGCTCGAATCCGTGGCTGAAGGCCCGGCGGCGGTGGATGCGGCGCTCGACGGCGTCGGTTCCGGAGACCCGACCGTTCTCTCGCCCCTGCTCCCCGCCGTCGCTCGCGGCGCGGACCGGGCGCGGACACTCGGGGGTGGCGACCTTCTCCTGCTCGGCGGACCGGACGACGAGCCCCCCGAGGGAGCCTCGGTCGCCGTGTACGACCGTACCGCCGCATTTGCCGAGCTCGGGCAACGCATCGGCGGGCGCTCGGTCGTCGCGTTTTTTCGCAGCGACACTCCGACTCGCAGGGCCGAGCTTGATGCCTTCCGGGAGGGCCTCGGCGCGGCGGTCGAACGCACCAGGTTCGTGGTATTCGACGAAGAGCCGCCGGATACGGCGGTCCGAGAGGAGCTCTTCCGGGTTCGCTCACCCGAGGTCGACCTTGTCGCCGTCTTTCTCGGGCCGGCGAACCGCCTCGTCCTCAACGAGATTGCCGGCATGGAGCGCTCCCCTCCGCCGGTTGCAACCGAGGATCTCGGGCCCGCCGATGCGTACGGGTCCTTTGTCGCCTATCGCGTCGAGAGGGATTACGCGGCGGCCCTCGGAGCGTTTCTTTCGGGCCGGCGGGGACGAATACGTTCGGAAGCCCGTCTTATTGAGCGTGGCATCGAGCCGCGGGATCGTGTACCATAGGTAGCATAGCGACGGAGGCGTACGATCGCCGGTAAGTCGCGGGGTTTTCCCGCCAATCCGATCGTACGGTTAAACGGTATGCGAGAAGCTGCCGATTGTGGAAACAGGGGTGTCCTTCGGCAAATTGGAGAGCTTCAAACTGTTTGACAAAGGCTATGCCCGGAAATATAATCGGAAATGCTTCTGCGGAGCGTTCAGCGACCAAAGAAAAAAGGAGCTGAGTAATGAAAAGAGGCAGCCTCGGGTACGTACTGGTACTGCTGTCACTGATGTGTCTTCTCGCTGTCCCTGCCTTCACTCAGAGTA
>CAZWNS010000031.1:0-30724 GCA_964635245.1 uncultured Spirochaetaceae bacterium | reverse complement strand
CGGCCCGGGCGGTCCCGGCGGCCCGGGTGGTTCCGGCGGCGGGCCTCGACGATATGATCCATGTACTGACCGTTCGACATGCCGTCAGGTCCTCACGATCGACCGGCCGCCGGGGACGGTCCGCCAAAGGCGTGGAGGTCACGGTGGAGCGTCCGCCGGGTGATCCGCCGCGGCTGCGCGACGCCGTCGTGTATCCCGCAGGCGATACCGTCGAGGTGCGTGCGCTCGAGGCGGGCGAGGACGCCGGCCTCCGCCTGACCGTCCGGGGCGCCGCCCGGCAGGCGTTGAGCCCGGGCTCCCTTCTGCTGTCGCCGCAGGCGGAACTCCTTACCGCCCGCCGCGCCCTCGTCATCGGCAGCGGCCTCGAGGGCACCCGGACGATAACCGCGATCCCCAGACCCCGGCAGCCCGACGCCCCCGTTGCCGCCGTGCGCTGCACGCTCGAGCGCCTGCCCGGCCCCCCCGTTTCCGGCCCCGCCGCGCTGTACCTCTTACGGGCCGAGCGGCCGCTGCCGCTCATCCCGGGCCGCGCCTATCACTTCGGCGCCGGGGAGGGAACCGGCACCGTGGTGCTCTCCGGTCCCCGGCCGGCCGGGATCTCGCAGGCCGGGCTCGCACGCCTGGCGGCCGGGGTCGATCCGCTCGACTCGCCGGCGGTTGAATCGCTGTTTCTCAGGGTCTACGGTATCGCGCCGCGGCTTTCGCCGGACGGGGACGGCAGCCGCGGCCGCGCGGCGGAGGACGGCGGCGGCGCGGCGAAGCACGGCGGCCCCGCCGCGCAGCGTTTCACCGACTGGCTCGTCGGTGCGGAGTATATCGACGAAATCGGGGAGCTTTTCGTGGAGGTGCTCCGCCGAGAGACCGAGCTTCCGGTCGCGGCGCTGCGGGATCTCGCCGAGAGCCATCGCCTGTTCGTCCCCCGCACCGGGTTTCGGGAGCTTCTCGCAGCGGTGGCCGAGCGCCGAGGCCTCGATCGGCGGGGTGGGATGGTTGCGCTCGGGGGCGGGGCGAAACGCCGCCCGGCCGGAGACGAACCGCGGCTCTCTCCCGCCGAGCGGTCGGTGCTCGACGTGATTTCGGCGGCCGGAAGGGCGGGCGAGCACATCAACTCGGGGGGAATGCGTCCGGCACGGGACATCGTCGAGCGCCTCATCGCGCGGGGGCTCGTGGTGAAGCTCCCCAACGGCAGGCTCTACGAGCGGGGGGTGTTCTGCGGTTTTGCCGAGGTCACCGCCGAGGTAGACGACCGCCGCGCGGCGGAGCGGTGGGGCGTGAGTCGGAACACCGCGCGAGAGCTCATGGATCGGCTGGTCGCGGAGGGGCTCATGCGGCGGACCTCGCCGCGCACGGCGGTGAAGGCCGGAGGCGCCGGAGCGTCCGCCTCGGAGGGAAGACGATGACCGCCCGCGGGTGGCGCAACAGCCACGGGGGCGCGGAGCATGCGGGGCGGGCCGTGTGGGCCGCCGCGGGAGCCGTGCTTGTTCTGCTCGCCGCATGCACCGGCGCCCCGCCGGAGGTCACGAGGGCCCGGGCGGAGCTCGTCTACGTCGACGATCTCGACGTGAACGCCGTCTACGAATCCCTCATCATCGACGTTCACGTTCAGGATGCCGACGGCATTGACGATGTCGAGACCATTCATGTGGCCCATGATGCGAGCGGGCTGGTGTGGACGGTTCCTCGCGGCGAGTGGGTGGTGCGCCGGGAGGCGGGCGCCGAAGTGTTTGCGCTCGCCGGGCTCGCCACCCCCGATGGTCGGCCCCTGCCGCGGGGCCGCTACCGGGTTATCGCCGTCGACGCCGCCGGGCACGCCGCCGAGCACGCCACCACCGTCGCCGGGACCGCCCCGGAGCCGGGAGAGCTGCGCTTTCCGCGCCTGGAAATCCGTGGCGACACGCTTTCAGCCTCGGGGGGATTCCCCCTCGTGGTGGTTCGCGGGTACGGGACCGACGGTCGCCTCGCGGGCGAGCTGCGGCTGAGTGACGGAGAGGAGCGCAGCGTGTCCGAGTTTTCCTGGTTGGGGCAGGAGGATCGGGATGTCGAGCTCGTCGTCTCGGCGATCGATCCTGAAACCGGTCTCGAGGTGATGCGAGGGCCCTACTGAGGCGGGTGCCGGTCGCGACGCTGCGATATCCATTCCCGCAGTCGCCGCCAGACACCCTTGCCGTAGCGCAAGGAGAAGTCCCGGGCCGCCTGCCGCACCGGGTAGTCCTGGCCGAACTCCCGCTTCAGCTCGTCCCAGTGCTTCACGATCCACATGTAGAGGTCCGCCGCGGTGCGGCCGGGGAAGCGGGAGAGAATGCGCTCATAGGCAATGACGTCGACGATGGGTTTGAAGACGTTGTTGAACCAGCTCTGCAGCGCATCCCGGTAGGAGAGCTCTCCGGAGAAGCGCTGATTGACGAAGTACTTGTGCCCGTCGACGTGCTGCAGGAGCTCGTCGTATCGCCCCACCTCGGTGAACACGAGGTCATAGTGCGGGAAAATCTGCGGCCAGTTCGTGCGACGGTAGAACTCTTCCTTCTCGTAGCTGATCACGGCCGTCTTGAGATCGGCCCGGGTCATCTTCGGATCGAGTTTGATCTCGGTGCCGAGGGATACGACCTCGGCGTCGATGGCCATCACGCCCTGCGCGCGGGCTACCGATACCCGATGGTTCCCGTCGCGCACGAAGTATACGCCCCCGATCTCGTAGAGCCGGATCGGCGGAAGATTCACGTGCTGCAGGTGGGCCCGGTCGATGCTCTGCCATCGGCCGCGAAGCGCATCGCGTCGCGGCAGAAAACCCTTGTTAAAGTCCCGGTAACGGCCCTCGCTCCCGACGATGCGCGCCACGTCGACGGTTTGCAGCCCCCGGTAGGTCTCGCTCTTCGGGCGCACGACGTCTTTGACCTCACTCAGCGAGAGAAGCTCGTGGTTGTGCGGCGAGAGCGCGTTGATGATGCGGCTAATCTTTTCCTGCATGCGCGCTTTGTTGAAGTCCTCGCGCGCAGTCACGTGTGTAAAATCACTCATTCGTGTCGATCTCCAGCAGATAGTGGTCGTACACGTTTATCACCTCCGTATCCCCGTAGCGCGTAACGCGGCGCGCGTTGAGATCGTAGAGATGAATGTGACCGTGCAACAGGTACCGGGGGCGAAACCTGCGCATGAACCACAAGAACCCCGAAAACCCCCGATGTGCCGGGTCTTCCCTATCGTGAATACCACTCGGCGGCACATGAGTGACCAGAATATCGAGGTACCGCCCGCGAACTATGCGATTCCAGATCAGCTTCGGAACGAGCGCCAGCATGCGAAGGGTCATCTGGAACTCGGTATACTGGTTCTCCCCGTCATTATATCGCAAACTGCCGCCGAGACCGGCAATGATCAGATTCTTCTTTCTGATCACTCGACGGTCTATGTGGGTCGAGCCGAAGTGATGTTGATACTCGGGACCGAAGCTATCCATGCGCGGATTGAGGGCCGAGCGCCGGTTGAACAGGTGGTACGTGTCGAGGTTGTGATTCCCGAACACGAAGAGCACGGGCTTGTTCAGGCTGCTCGCTATGAATCCGAGGTAACTCATCGGGAGGTCTCCGGCCCCGATAACGAGGTCGACGTCTCCGAACCGTTCCTTGACGGCCGTGCTGTAGACGATGGGATCGAGGTGATCGGCAACGCAGAGAATCCTCATGGTGTCGTCGTTCCGTCCGTGTTACATCTCGATGGTCTGCAGAAGGTTCTGCAATTTGTCCTTGTCATAGAGATCGATCGGGCGGGATTCCGCATAGTCGCTTGCCTTGCGCGAAAAGGTGGAGCTGGTCACGATGACCCCTCTCGCGATATTCTGCTTCTTCATTTCTTCGTGGAGGGCGCGCGCCTTGCCCTCGTCGACCACGCTCGTGACGCGCAGGAACCACAGGAGCTTCGGGAGCTTACGGGCGTTTCGCCACTTCGACTGCGCCTCCACGGCCGTGACCTCGGCGCCTCCCTCGACGCTGCGTGCGTCCCGCACCGTCAGCCCCATCGCGGCGGTGATCTTGCGACAGATGCCGAGATACTCCTCCTCGCCGGCGGTCATGAAGTCTTTGACACGGTCATCGGTGCGCAGATCCTGGTACTGGCTGAGCTTCTCCGCCACATCGCGGAAGTCCTTCTTCTTCTCGTAGATCTTCTCCCACTGTTCGATCGCCTGCTCCATACGCCGATTCTTTTCGTGCACGGTGGCCAGAAAGTAGCGGGCGTAGAGCAGCTCCTGTTCATGGGAGCCCTCGCGCGAGGCGAGCGTGATCGCCCTCTCGAGCTCGGCGGTCGCGCGGTTCTGATCACCCATGTTGAGGTAGGCGACGCCGCGCTCTACGATGGCCTTGATCTTCCATTCGGGAGATTTCGACGCCTTCTCGAATGAGCCGATCGCCGACATGAAGTCTTTGCCGTCGCGCTGTATCCGCCCGAGGTAGTAGTGGGCTTCCGCGTCGTCGCGATTCGCCGAGACGGCCTTTGAGAGGTATTCATGAGCGGTCTTCAACTGCTTGGCCCGGTAGAGATGGATGCCGAGCCGCTTGTAGGCCGCACCGTAGTTCTCATCGAGCTCGATCGTCTTCTTGAAATACGCGGCCGCGCGGTCGGAACGGTTTCGCTGTTCGAAGAGGGTTCCCACGGTGTAGTAGTAGTAGGCGTTGCGCGGGTCGCGCTTTATGAGCAGCAGATACTCCTTCAACGCTTCCTCGGGTTGATTGAATTTCAGGTAGAGCTCTGCTATGTTATTGCGAAAGGGGATTTCCTTGGCGTAGTCGCCGAATGACCCGATTTGATTCACCGTCTTGAACTCCATCAACGCAAGATCGGGTTTGTCGTCGCCGAGATATGCAAGCCCCAATAGATAATGCGCGTCCGGGTCGCGCGGATCGCGGGAAATGATCTTTTTGGCGGTTTTCACGGCCTGGCCGAATTTCTTCTGCCGCACCTGTTCGGCGAGCCCGGCGACCTGCTGCGGCACCAGGAGAGATTTTACGAGAAAAACGGTAATGGCGCCGACAGCCACTCCGAGTATGATAATGAGTACAATTATGCCCATCGATTCGTCAGCACCGGGAAATTTCCCGCCTGCGCCTCACAGTAAATACTTTCCCCGCGGGTGTCAAACCATGCGGTGGGCCTCGGGAGGCGTTGTATGAGCCGCAAGACCCTGTATCCGCTAACCATCCTGATTCTCCTCGGAGCCGCCCTGGCGGGCGCCGAGAGCTCGTTCGAGCGCGGCGAAGACCTCTTCCTGCGCAACAAGCCGCAGGAAGCGATCCCCCTGCTCGAGGAGGCGCTCGAGGCCGAGCCGCGGAACGGCACGATCTATATGTACCTCGGCGTTGCCTACGAGCAGGTCGGTCGGCGCAACAAGGCGGTGGAGATTCTCCGCCGGGGCGTCGAAACCGCCCGCGAGGAACGTGACCGCATGTTTCTGACGATGGGAAATAATCTCCGCTTCATCGAGCAGTACGAGGACGCGGAGCAGAGCTACGGGGAGGCCGTCTCGGAAAACAGTCTCTATGCGCCCGCCTATCTTGCGCGCGCCAATCTCCGGGTCGAGATGGAGAAGTTCGAACCGGCGGTGGAGGACTACGAGATCTTTCTCGAACTCAGACCGGAGTCGGAGCACCGTCCCGAGATCGAGCAGATGATCGCCCTGCTGCGTGATAAGGTCGATGAGAAAGCCCGCCGGGCCGCCGAAGAGGCCGAGCAACGCAAGCGCGAGGAAGAGCTTGCCCGCCGGGAGGCCGAGCGCAGGCGGGAGGAAGAGCAGGCGCGGCAGCAGGCGCTCCTCGACAACGTGCTGAACTCGCTGCAGGGCGCGAGTGAGGAAACGCAGAATCTGCCCGGCGGCTCCGAAGACATTCAGGAGCTCGAGGAAGACTTCGATATCGTTGAATAGCGCAACGCGAGAGCCGGTTGCGGAGGGGAACTGAGTGGACAATCGAGTAAAGATAGCCGTAGCAGCCGGCGTGGTATTGCTGCTCCTTGCAGGCGGGGCGTTCTGGCTTCTGCGGTCCTCGGGCGATAGCGACATGTCGGAGGCCCAGCGCCTCAGGCACAACAAGCTCACCCTTGCGAGAGACTACCTCGAGAACGAGGAGTACCAGCGCGCTCTCGACCTCGTCGATGAGGTGTTGGTAGCCGATGTGGATGACGAGGAGGCCCGTGAGCTCAAGAGTCGCATTCTCGAGGAGAAGCGGGCCGCCGACGCGCGGGCTGAGGAGGAACGCGCCGCCCGGGATGCGCGGGATGATGACCGTGACGACGGGGACGATGCGGCCGCCCGCCGGGCGGAGGCGGAAGCGAGGCGGGCGGAAGCGGAGGCGGAAGTCGCGCGCCGGCTCGAGGAGCGGCGCCGCGCCGAGGAGGAGCGTCGTCGTCGGGCCGAGGAGGAGAGACAGCGGGAAGAGCAGGAGCGTCTCGAGCGCCTCAGCGAAGAGGAGCGCGAAAAAGAGGAACGGATTCAACGGCTGCTCGAGGAGGGCACCGAGGCGATGGAGTCGCGAGACTTCGCGGAGGCGCGGCGAAAGTTCGAAGATGTGCTCGGGATCGATCTGCAGGACACCGATGCCTCGCGCCGCTTCGACGCGCTCGCCCTCGCGCGAACCGGGCAGTCCTTCTTCGAGGAGGCACCCGAGGATTCGCAAAGCCGCCGGCAGGCGATCGAGCATGCAAACCGTGCGATACGACTCGACGACGACCTGTGGGAGCCGCACTTCACCCTTGGTCAGGTATACCGCGAGAGTGATCTCCTCGAAGACGCCATCGAGGAGTACAAGAAGGCTGCACGACTGAACCCGGAGAACCCCTCGATACTCTACGCGCTTGCCAATGCGCAGTACCGTGCCGAGGAGTTCCGCGACGCGCGATCATCCTACCGCAAGGTGGTCGAGATTGATCCCTATTACCGGAACTCCTACTACAACCTCGGAACCACCAACCTGAGGCTCGGCGACCAGTCGCGCGCGCTCGATGCTTTCCGGTATGCCACGCAGGTTGACGAGGAGAACGCGCTGGCCCATTACCAGGTGGGGAATATCCGTCTGCGTCGTGGAGACCTCGAGCAGGCGGCCTCGTCGTTCGAGCGGGCCGTTTCGATCGATTCTTCGCGCGCGAGCTTTCACTCGCAGCTCGGTACCGCACGCTTCCGCCGGGAGCAACTGCAGGAGGCTCGGGAGGCCTACCGGGAGGCCGTCGAGCTCGCCCCCGACACGGCGGTCCACAATTACAACATGGCCGTGGTCGAGCACGCGCTCGACAATATCGATTCGGGGCTCGAGTACGCGGAGAAGGCCGTTGGGATCGACTCGAGTCGACCTGATTATCATTACGTGCTCGGACAGCTGCGCCACGCCGACGGGCAGATCAACAAAGCCGTCGACGCGTTCAGCGCCGCAATCGATCGGGACAACAGCTACGTGAAGGCCATGGTGGAGCTCGGCAGGCTGCTCGACGAGGAGGGGATGCACGACCGGGCGCTGGAGTTTCTCCGTGCGGCACACCGCATCGAGCCCGACTCCCTCGAGGTCAACAATAACCTCGGAAACGTCTACCTCGCGAAGGAGAACTTCGAGGAGGCCGTCTCCCACTATCGAGCCGCGATACAGCAGAAGCCGGACGATACCACCATGCGCTATAATCTGTCACTGTCCTACATCGGTGCCGAGCAGTACGCGAACGCGGAGGACTCGCTGCGCGAGTTGATAGAGGTCGATCCGAGCCACTGGCGCGCACACCACAAGCTCGGTGAAGTACTGGTGGCCGAGGATGACTCCTCCGAGGCCGAAGAGGTGCTCACCCGGCTTCTCGATCGCAACCCTGACTACTCACGTCGGTCGGAGGTTGAACAGTTGCTTCAGAGTCTCTAAATTTCGCTGGACTACATTCTAACCGAGAAAGGACACGCACCACATGGCTGACGTAGAGAAGGTTATCATCGTCGGATCGGGACCCGCCGCGCACACCGCCGGGGTGTATGCAGCTCGGGCGGAGCTCGAGCCGCTGCTGTTTGAGGGCTTCATGGCGGGCGGGGTGGCCGCCGGCGGGCAGCTCACCACCACCACCGACGTCGAAAACTATCCCGGCTTCCCCGAGCCTATCCTCGGGCCGGAGCTCATGGACCGCATGCGAAAGCAGTCCGAGGTCTACGGCACGCGCATCATCACCGAGACCATCGAGAAGGCCGATCTCTCACAGTGGCCGTACACCGTGTACACCGAGGGGGGGACGGCATACCGTACGAAGGCTCTGATAGTTGCCACCGGCGCAACAGCAAAGCGCATGCATCTCCCCGGCGAAAACACCTACTGGCAGCGCGGCATTTCGGCCTGCGCGGTATGCGATGGTGCGCTCCCGATCTTCCGCAATCAGCCCCTGGTGGTCATCGGCGGCGGAGACAGCGCCTGTGAGGAGGGGAGCTTCCTCACCAAGTTCGGAAGCAGCGTGACCATGCTCGTGCGCCGCGACGAGATGCGGGCGTCGAAGACCATGCAGCACCGGGTGCTCAACAATGAGAAGATCAACATCATGTGGAACACCGTGGCCACGGAGGTGGTCGGTGACGGCAACGTTCTCACCGGGGTGAAGGTCCATGACAAGGCAACCGGCGAGGACCGCACGATCGAGGCGAAGGGGCTGTTCTACGCCATCGGCCATACGCCCAATACCGCCTTCCTCGGTAACCAGCTCAGGATGGACGAGACCGGCTACCTGCACACCGAGCCCGGATCCACCCGCACTTCGTTGCCGGGCGTCTTTGCCTGCGGCGACGTGCAGGACCGGGTATACCGGCAGGCGGTGACGGCGGCGGGCAGCGGATGCATGGCCGCGCTCGACGCCGAGCACTACCTTACCGCGCTCGAGGACTGAGCGCGGGGCGCGCGGCGGATGCGCGGCGGGACTGAGCGCCGGGCGCGCTGCAGTGCTACAGGGTGCGCCCGATGAGGTGAAACAACTGTTCCCGCGAGAGCTCGAGCCAGAGGGGCCGGCCGTGGGGGCAGTGCGGCGTCTCGAGGCGGAAGATCTCCTGCATGAGCCGTTCCCCGGTTTCGGAGTCGACGATGTCGCCGTCCTTGATGGCAGCCTTACAGGCGAGGTCGGCGTAGAAGTCGCGCTCGAGCTCCGCCGACACCGCCGAGAGCTCCCGCAGACTCTGAGAAAGCCCCCCGGCATCGATTCCCTCGACGGCCGGCACCGTGAGAAGCCGCCATCGGCCCTCCTCGCTCTTTTCTACAACGATGCCCGCCTCGGCAAGCTCTTCCCGGCGAGCGGCGAGCAGATCGTCCTCCTCGGCCGAGACACTCATGTCGATGGGGACGAGCAGGTTCTGCACCTGCGGCCTGGAGCGAAGACGCTCGTAGAGCAGGCGCTCGTGGCCGGCATGCTGGTCGACGAGGTAGACGGCCTCCTCACTCTCCCCGACGAGAAAGAGGCGCATGGCCTGGCCGAGGTAGCGCACGGAGGCGGGCGCCACCTCCGGCAGCTGAAACCGTCGGGTAAGGTCGAATGCCTCGCCTGCGCGCGGCCCGGGTGCCGGGGACCGCGGGGGCGCCCCCGGCGACGCCGTGCGGCGGTCACTCACCGGCGGGCTGCCCGACTCCGCCGCCGTCCACAGCTCGGGGCCGGAGATCGGGGTCCGCCCCTCCGGAGAGCGGCGGCCGAGACTCGCCTTGAGGTACTCCTTCACGGTCCTCGTCAGCCGGGCGTGGATGTCCCTGAGATTTCGGATGCGGACCTCGCGTTTCGCGGGATGGATGTTGAAATCCACCTCGTGGGGATCGACTTCGAGGAAGACGAAGGCGCTCGGGAACAGGCCCCCGGGAATGTAGTCGGAGAAGGCGTACTCCACGGCCTGCACGAGCCCGTATTCCCACACACGGCGGCCGTTTACGTAGATCTGCAGGCGTTTTCGGTCGCGGCGCACCATGTCGAGGCCCGGTGTCACAACCGAGAAGCTGAAGCTCTCGCCGCTTCCCTCGATGCGGTGGAGCATGCGGCGGTCCCCGAGGTCGGGATAGCCCGCGGCCACCCGCCCGATGGTATCGTCCGACGGAAGGAAGAGCTTCATCGTGCCGTCCGTGAACAGGCGAAACGCCCGATCGGGGAAGGGTAGCGCCTTCTCGAGAAGCACGGTCTGTGCCATGCGGGTCTCCGCCGAGGCCCGCTTGAGAAAACGCTTTCGGGCGGGGAGCGAGTAGAAGAGATCGGCGACCTCCACCGTCGTGCCCCGATTCGCAGGGGCATGGCCGAGTGAGACCAGGCGGCCGCCGTCAACCACCAGGCGGTTCCCGCTTCCCGAGTCGTCGGGTGCACTGGTGATGCGAAGTCGGGCGACGGTGGCAATGCTCGAGAGGGCCTCCCCGCGAAAGCCGAGGCTCGAGACCTCCTCGAGATCATGCTCTGTCTCGATCTTGGAGGTCGCGTGGGGGAGGAAGCACAGCTCGAGGTCCTCCCTCGACATGCCGCCGCCGTCGTCCACCACGCGGACGGCTTTCGTCCCGCCTTCCTCGAGATGCACCTCCACGGTTGAGGCGCCGGCGTCGACGGCGTTGTCGACGAGCTCGCGGACAACCGAGTACGGGCGATCGATGACCTCACCCGCGGCAATCTTGCGCGAGACCTGCTCCGAGAGTACGCGAACCCGCGGTGCCATGCTCACAGCCCGATGCGGGTTTCTATGGTCACCGAGTTTCCGACCTCCGGCTCGCCGTCCTCGTAGCGGATGGTTCCGTCCTCGTTTCTGAGCACGGTCGTGGTTACGATGAGGGCAAGATCCAGCGTCGGCGCGACCGGATACACGACTTCGCTGCGCAGGACCGAGCTCGCGTCGAAGAATGTGGCCTCGGAGAAATCCCCCCGCTTCATTGCCGTCGCAAAGAAACCGCGCCGGTCGTACTCGGCCGACGCGTGGATGCCGAGCGGCAGCAGGCCCTCACGAAGCTCGGCCTTGAGGGTGAGATAGTCGTAATCGGAGAGCGTCCACTCGCCGTCGCCGTCGACCTCCCACGGCCACAGGTAGCCTGCGCGGAAGCGCAGATTGTCGGCAAGGATGGAGACGCCTGCCTCGCCGTAGACACCGGCGCCCGTCTCGTTGAACGCGTCGGCAGTCGGGTCGCGGAAGTAGCTGTAGATGTCCTCGGCAACGCGGCCCCGGCGTCGCTCGTAACCGCCGTCGAAGTAAAAGGGACGGAACAGTCCGTTATAGGTGCGGAAGTCGAGGCGATAGTCGAGGAATGCGAGGTCTCCGAGGACGCCGGTCATCGCCCCGAAGTTTCGAAACCGCCCGCCGGCCGTGTCGACGAAGGCCTCCGTCTTCAGCCCCGCATCCACCGTTTCGCCGTCGGCGTCGGTAAGTGAGTCCCGGAGGTAGGGGACGAGGCCGCCGACGTCGGTGAAGGCGACAACCGAGAGCAGATCGTTCTCGACAATGGAGACGTCGACGTCGGCGCCCACCGCCGTGACGATCGGGTCGACGCGGCGAAGCTCGTCGGCGACGGTGGAAGGGTACTGGGTGTCGTCTTTCGGGATATCGCCGGCGGGGTCGATGTCGGCCACCGCGCTCAGGCCGAGGGCGGCGGTGCGCTGCAACGGCCGGATGAAGATGCGCCCGCCGAAAATCTCCGGCTCGGTGAGGTCGTTTACCGCCGCCTCGACGCCGAAGCCCCCCGTGTCGATGCCGCTGTTGAACCCGATCCGCCGCACCGCCGGAACGTCGACGTCGTTCGCGTAATCTCGCATGAGCAGGCCGTGGCCGAGGGTCATGTTGTTGAGGTTTCCGAGCTTGAGGTAGAAGGGGTCTCGCTGCTCCCCGTACTGCAGGTAGCGTAGCTTGAGCGCGAGGTCGGTGAACAGATCACCCGTTGCTTCGAGGGGCTCGTTCTCCCAGTCCTGATCGGACCCGAACGACCACTCGTTGTTGCCCTTCGGTCTGTAGTAGGTGCGCGGATCGAAGAGGTTGTTCCGGTATACCGCCGGGAGGTAGAGGGCGGCTTTGAGCTTGCCGACGGAAAACGTGGGCTGAACGACGATTTTGGCGTAGGTCTCGCCGTCGAGGGTGAGAGCGCCGGTCTCGAGTCCCATCACCTCGCCGAGGCTGGTCATGGCACGATCGAATGCGCTCGGCTCCTCGTCCGCGACGGCTGCGTCGGGCTCCTCGGTGGGGTCGGAGGGGGCGGTGCCCTCGTCACGATCGGGTTCTCCGCCGTCGGCGCCCTCGTCGTCGTCATCTCCCGCCGCGGGGCGGTCCTGTGGAACCTGTTCGGGACTCAGCTCCTCGAAGTCGAGGTCCTCGAAGAAGCCGGCCATGGTTTCGGGATCCACGTTCAACGGCTCGAAGCTGTCGGCAAACACGTCGGCGACCTGGCCGGCGTTTACGGTAACCTGCTGATTCGTAGCGGTTCGCTCGAAGCTCACGCTGCCTTCGCGAACAAAGAGCGCTTCCCGCTCATCGGGCACGACCTCGATGCCGAAATCCGTGCCGCGCACGCCCCCCACCGCCGCGGGAGTGCGGAAGCGGTAGGCGGTCCCCGATGCCCGGGCCGCGACCGCCCGCAGCTTCCCGCTCGAGAGGGCAAAGCTGTTGGTCCTCGCATCGTCTCTGCCGTCGAGAGATTCGATGGTGAACTCGGTGTCCGGGGAGAGCTTTACGATGCTGCCGTTCGGCTCGAGCCTGAGCTCCACCGTCGAGCTGAAGGTCCGTACCGTATCGCCGGGTAGCAGCTCCATGCCCATGAAGACGTTGTTGTATTCGAAGTTGTCGGCGTCGAGAATCTGAACTTCGAGCTCGTCGTCGAAATACTCGAGAATGGCGGCCGGGCGCGTCTGTCCGAAGGCGGTGCCCGCCACGGAGATGAGCATCGCGAGCGCGGTGACGATGAGCGTATGTGCTCGAGGGTGCATGCACTGTCCTCCTATCTCAGCGTGATCTCGCTCTGCAGCCCGGAGGTGATCACGTAATCATCAATGCCTGGGTCGTATCGCAGGTTGTACACCAGCGAGATTGCGGCGGGCCCGCTGTAGTAGGTGAGGCGCGTGTCTATGAGGGAATCCTCCGGTGCCACCAGGTCTTCGACGGCGCCGACGTCCACCTTGCGGTAACGGGCCTCGAGCGAGAGGGAGGGGACGAGACCCCGGTCGAGCCGCACCAGCCCGGTAAGCTGATTCCGCGCGTTCTCAACGTCGCCGAACGGGCCCTCCATCGAGACGTTCAGGACGAAGAGGTCCTCGAAGAGCGAGAGCCCCGTGGATGCGAACCAGCCGAGGTGTTCCTCGACGAGCGCGGTGTCGGTTTCGTAGAGCGCGTACTTCTCCAGCCGGTACAGGTCGTAGGCGGCGTCGAAATAGACCGGAACGAAGTTTTCGCCGATGTAGCGCAGCTGCGCCCCGTAGGTTATCACGCGTGCGATGCGGCCGCCGGTACCGAGCATGCCGCCGTTGGTGTCGTCCTGCCGCACGTAATCGCCGAAGGTTTCGAGCGTAAAGGGAGGTTCGGTGAGGATCGGCAGGCGCAGATCCGTGCCCCATATCACGACCTCATCGGGATCGTTGTACACCGCCGCTGTGCCCCTTCGGTCGGCCGTGTCGAGCTTGTCGACGTGGTAGTCGGGGTTGCGGTCGGTGAGGAGGGAGGAGCCCACCTGCAGGCCGCTCACCACCGGAGTGTCGGTGCCGGCGAGGGGACGCAGGTAGAACCTGCCGCCGTAGACGTCGAAGGCGGCCAGGTTTGCCGCCGTCGATTCGAAGCCGACGTAGGGGAAGTCGAAGAGCGCCCCGTCGAGGTTCAGCCGGGCACCGAGAATGCGTCTCCCGGGAAGGAAATTGGTGTTTCGGTAGCCGCCCATGATGAAGCCGTTTCCGAGGGTGACGTCGTCGAGGGAGCCGAGGCGCGCGTAGAGCGGGTCTTCCGCCTGGGCCCACTGGAGAAAGCGGATCTTGCCCAGGTAGAGCTCGGCGAAACCGGTGTCCTCAGCCGGTACCCAGTCGTCGTCGCGGACGTCGAAGTCGTTTCCATCACCACCGGTGAAGGTGTAGTGCAATGTCAGGTCGAGGCCGAGCGAGAGCTTGCCGTAACTGAAGACAGGGTAGAGCGCGGCGGATTGGTACACCACGGTATCCCCGTTCTCGTCGAAGCTCTGCGTGCCGAGTCCGATCCCCACTCCGAATCCAAACGGGGATTCGTCGGCGGCCTCCGTGCCCGCCTCTTCGCCGGTGTTCTGCGTCCACACGGGTGCGACTGCCACGGTGGTCAGAAACACGACCCCGAGGACAATCTGCAGCGCTCGATGCATCGAAATCCTCCTGGAAGAGCTCCTCTCCAGTATAGCGCGGGAAACTCCAAAAACATAAGATGAACCAAATCGGGGCGGAGCGCAAGGTACGGGTCTTCCCGTCGCTCCGTTTTCTCCCTTGAGCCATTCTCCTCCCGCCGATATGCTTGCCCCCACTATGGTTCTGCGAGCAGTGAAGGGGGACGTATGGCAGCGAAGAGCACGAGTGATCCGACCCTGGTGGTGCTGGCCGCGGGGATGGGAAGCCGCTACGGCGGCATCAAGCAGATCGACCCCGTCGGTCCCTCCGGCGAGGCGCTTATCGAGTACTCCATCTACGACGCTCTCCGTGCCGGGTTCACCAGGGTGTGCTTCATCGTGCGAGCGGACATCCACGATGCGGTGGCCGGCTTCTTCGACCCGAAGCTTACCGGACGCGCGGAGGTGGTCTACGCCCACCAGGAGCTCTCCGATGTCCCCGCGGGCTTCGAGGTCCCCGCGGACCGGAGCAAACCGTGGGGACCGGCCCACGCCGTTCGTGCCGCCCGTCATGCGGTCGACGGGCCGTTCGTCGCCATAAACGCCGACGACTTCTACGGTCGTGCATCGTTCGAGTCGGTGGCCTCCTTCCTCTCCGGCGTGGAGCCCGCCGAGCCGCACTACTGCATGGTCGGCTTCAGGGTGGATAGAACGTTGAGCGAGCACGGGACGGTCTCCCGTGCCCTGTGCCGCGTGGACGCCGACGGTATGCTCTCCCACATCGAGGAGCACAAGGAGATCGAGCGCACCGCCGACGGGCGAATCGTCAGCCGTCTGCCCGACGGGTCCGACCTCGAGCTTGCCGCCGACGAGGTCGTGTCGATGAACATCTTCGGCTTCACGCCGGTCGTCTTTCGCCACTTCGAGGAGGAGTTCCGCGCGTTCCTCGCCGAGGAGGGTGAGGATCCGAAGGCGGAGTTCTACCTGCCCACGGTGCAGAACAACCTCATCCGCACGGGCCGGGCGAGCGTGCGCGTCCTCCCGGACGCCGGCACCTGGTTCGGTATGACCTACCGCGAGGACAAGCCCATGGTCGAGGCGGAGATACGACGGATGGTTGAGGCCGGGGAGTATCCGCAAAGCCTCTGGGGGTGAGCCCGGCCGGCGGCCGGGGCCGCCACTGCGGCTGTGGGCGGCACTGCGCCGGGGGCCGGCTGCGCCCGGGGCCGCCAGCGCGCGGGTTGACGCCGCGGCGCCGCTCAGAACTCGATCTTGCCCTCGATGCCCCCCTGCATGCCGAGAAGCGCCACGTTCACCTCTTCGCCTTCTATCACCGCCGGCTGCAGCCCGAATCCGAGGTCGGCATACAGCCTGATGAATCCGTGCTCGGGGAACACGAGCCGCGTCTCATGGCCGAGGGTGATGCTGTAGGTGCGCTCTTCATCCTCGCCGCCCGGCTCATCGTAGAGGAAGCGCGCCTGCTCGGTATGCGCGAAGTAGGGCGGTCGGTCCTCCACGAGCCGCTCGAGCCCGAAGACGCGCTCGGCGGGCCGCTGCCATACGTAGCTCGCCTCACTTTCTACCGAGAGGCTGCGCTCCTCCGCGTCCACCGTGCCTTCGGCGGTATTGGAAAGCCGGAACTCGTTGTCCTCCTCCCCGAAAAGCGCCACGAGTGATGAGAGCTCGCCGGTGACGGCGGTCTCCTCAGCCGGGAAGCGCCGATCGACCGTGGCCGAGAGCGAGTTGGAGAACTCGTCGGTGCGGTAGAGCGCGAAGGTCGGATAGGCGCCCACGCGACCGAAGAGGTTCACCGCGGTGGCGGTGTAGCTCGCGCTGTAGCGCTGCACCTCGGTGACGGCCTCCTCCTCCCGCGTGAAGCTGCGCTCGACGGCCATGTCCGCGGCCGAGGGCAGCACGAGGTCCCGCAGCCGGGAGCCGAAGCCACGCTCGAGGGAGAGCGCCCCGCGCGGGGTGTAGCGGGTGAAGGGCTCGCCCGCGCTCCGCCCCGCGAATCCGATGTGTTCGGCCGACTGAAAGAGCTCTGCGATGGGGACGGAGGTTGCGAGGTATCGCTGTCCGGCGAACGCGTCGCCGTAGACGCCGAGGTCGTCCTCGTAGGATGCCGCCGCGGGTGCGGTCAGCGTGCGGGCGAAGCTTCGGCTGTAGCTCGGCGTGAGCGTCCAGCTGCGGGGCGAATCGCGGTTGAAGGCGAGCGGCACGCCGACGACCAGCGACGCTTCGTTCGTCTGCTCGTTTTCCGTGCTCGAGCGGTTCTCGTAGGCCCCGTTGCCCGCCACGTCGAGGCCCGCCGGCGCGGGCTCGCGCTCCGCGGAGACCGACGCCTCACCCCGTCGCGTCGGGGTGTCGCCCGCCGTATACGGTGCGACAAGCTCGTAGCCGAGGATCCACGACTCCGGGTAGCTTGCGTCTCCGGCGGTGTACCCGCCGGCGCTGTGCCCGAGGCCCGCGGCCAGGTCGAGGCTCAGCGGCTCGGTCGGGCTCATGCCCGCGGAAAGCTCCCAGCTCTGGTCGAGGTTTTCCTCGCGAAGCGTTGCCTCCGAATCGAGGCGGATGCGGGTCTCGAGCGGCAGGGACAGGAGCAGCCCGTTGGATCGGTTGAGAGAGGTTAACGGTGCGTTGTAGTTCCGGCGGTAGGACTCGGTGAACACCACCGGGGCGTCGGCCGCCGGAACCCGCAGGTTGTGGCCGCCGGCAAGTGATGTGCGCTCGTCCTGCACCGCCACCTGAACGTCCGTCTCCAGGCGGGTGTAGAGGAGATCTCCCGCGAGCTCGGTCCGGGTCAGAAAGCTTCCCGTTCCGCCCGCAATTTCAGACGGTGTCGTGAACCCGCCGCTTCGCACGGAGGTGTCCTGGGAGACGCGAACGTTGGACAGCACCTCCACCTCACCGGCCCGGATGACGGTGTCCGGATACTCATAGGTAGCAGACAGCCGCGACGCGCCCGACATCGTGATGCGGGTCTCCGCCCAGTGCACCTCGTCGATGTAGATGGTGCCGGCGTCCGCGTCCGCGTCCGTGTCCTCGGGTTCGAACTCGAATTCCAGAAAGCTCAGATCCCCCGTGCCCCCCGACGGTTTGTCGGCAAGCGAGCCCACCTCATCGCCGTCGACGTAGACCTTCCCCGCGGCCGTGTCGAGCTCCACCTTGCGCCAGCGGCCGGAGCCCCACTCGGGGCCGGCGAGGGAGCCGTCCTCGCTCATGGGAACGGTGGCTTCGAGCCGCTCGCCGCCGCCGCTGCCGTCCGGCTTGCTCTCGGCGAGGGTGACCGTGAGATGACCGGCGCCTGAGTCTGTGTCGGGGTCCGGGTCCGGTGGCCGCAAGTTCCCGAGCCGCGCGTAGAAGGCGAGCACCTCGTACTGCCGGGCGGGGACGGAGGTGACGTAGTCGGTGAGGGACCAGGAGTCGCCGGCGCCGTCGAGTCCGTCCCAGTCCACGCGAAGCACCCGCTGGTTGCCGCCACCTTCGGCGTGAAAGACCTCGTCGACCTCTTCGTGCTCGTCGATGAGCTTCTTCGGGGCGCCGCGGTCGGGCACCTCGGTTGCCGAGACCGAGCCCGCAGGCGGCGCCGGTTCGACCGCGGTCTGAAACGTGCTTCCGCGCAGCGTGAACTTCGAGAAGAGGGCGCGGCCGGCAACGGAATCAGCCCCGTCTCGAACCACGACCACCCGGACGGCCCGCGTTGCGGCAAGCTTGCGCCGGGCCGCCGCGTCGAGGTCGAAGCTGACCCGCTGCCAGTCGTCGGTGGGGATGCTATCGAGCTCGATCGTGTGCACGAGGTCCGGGTCTTCGGGGTCGAGCACCCCGTTTCGGTTTCCGTCTTCCGACATCCGGTAGTCCTCTCCCGGCGGCGGCCGTCCCGCCTTCAGCGTGAAGCCCGCGCTCTGGTCATCGAAGTCGAACGAAGGTGAGAGCGTGCTCTCCCCGCGGTCGAGGGTCTCATCGCCGTCGAGGTCCTCGGCGATTGAGCCGATCTGCAGGTAGACCTCCACGTCGCCGGGGTCGAGGTCGAGGGTGCGCCACTCGAAGCTGATCTCGGTAATCTCGGAGAAATCCCGGTCGGTAAAGTCGGGCATCCGCAGGTGGGCGCCCACCCACTCCTCGTCGTCGACTGGACGCTCTTCCATCTCGAAATCCAGCACCATCACCTGCCCGTCGACCCCGTCGTCGGCGGCCTTGGCGGGGTAGGGGCCGACGCGGGAGCCGGGGGCGTAGGGGTAGTCCTGGTCGTCGGGGACGTCCCAGTCGTAATCCCGCAAGACCTGCCCGCCGAGGGCGGTCTCCTCGTAGAAGTTCCTGTAGAAGAGGCGGCCGCGGTTGTCCTGCTCGAGCGTTCCGGTCCAGTCGCCGTCGCCGGGCGCCGCCGCCGGAAACATGTTCCCGTCCGCCGCCGGCACCTCGGTCTCCTTCTCCTCCATGCCGAGGAGGCGCAGGTAGCCGGTGGTGTCGGGTACCGAGAGCTGCACCGCCGCGTCGAGGTAGCCGGAGAAGTAATCGGTCGTGTGCTCGACGGCGGCGCTCGCCGTCACCGAGCCGGGATGGTCGGTGGGGCTCACCGAGTAGTCTCCGCCCACGAGGTTCCACCGCGTGCCGAGCGCGAGGGTCAGGTCGGTCTGCGGGCCGAGGGAAATGCGGTTTCCGCCGGCTGCCAGGAGATCTCCGCCACCGCCCGAGCCGTAGACCCGGTAGACGACCTCGATGACGTCGTTTGGAAAGATGGGGAAGGGTGATGTGATCACCCCGCTTTCGTGGTTCACCTCGAAGCTCGGATCCTCCACGCCGTTTCGAAGCACCGTGACCGAGCCCGGCACCACGTTGCCGTCTATGGTGAGCTCATTCACCGGGCTGAGGCCGGTTGCGAGGATCTCGAAATCGGTGTAGCCGTCCTTGTCGGTGGGGTTCGGCCCGTAGAGCTCGGGATAGTCCTCGGCGAAGGGATAGCGGTTGGAGTGGTGCCGCGGATCGCGGTCGGCGTTTATGACCGAGAGCAGGGTCTGATCCTCGTTGACCGCGATTGCCTGCCCGGGGATCTCGCGCTCCGAGTACTCGCCCTTTCGCACGAACTCCGTTTCGAGGTCCTGCGCGGAGGAGAGATCGGAAATGTCGTAGCGGTTCGCGATCTCGAAAGGGTTGAAGGCGCCGGGGCGGTAGAGGAGGAGGGACCGGTCGCCGGCGACGGTGAGCTCGAGCTCCGACAGCTCGAGGCCGAGGTATGTGCCGGCACCGAAGTCGAAGTCCAGGGTGCCGCTGCCGGGGTCGAGCACGTCGTCAGTCGTGTCACCGGGCGTGTCGCCGTCGTCGACGCCCACCAGCGCCCCGCCCCCGAGACCGGCGTCACCAACGGTCGCTCCGCCTTTCGTATAATGCACCGCCACGCGCCCTTCGGCCTGCTCGCGCAGGTAGATGAACCCCTTCTCGGCGGAGTACACCGCCGTGGCGTCGAGGTCGGCCTCGCGCCAGGTGCCCCCCTTCGCGGAGATGTTTCCGTCATCGTCCTCGATGTAGAGGGTGAGGTTTTCCACATCCGCGTCGGGAAGTACGAAAAACCGCCCACGCGACCAGGAGGAGGGCGCAATGCGCTTTTCGCTTGCCTCGTTCATCCCGTAGAAGATCTTCCGCTGCTCGGCCGACGGTTCGTAGCGCAGCAGGAGCTCGTGCTCGCTTCGCTCCGTCCGGAACCTCGCCGAGGCGCCGGGGGAGCTTTCGGTCGCTTCGGCAAAGGGAATGTAGGGATAGTCCGATATCGAGAGCAGCCCGTAGCCGAGGCGCACCGACTGCACGAACTCGTCATCGTGGCCCTGGTACCCGAGGATGAAGGAGTTCACCTCGAACTCGTCGACGAAGGTTGCCTCGAGGTAGTATCGCTCGTAGAGCCAGAGCGAGAGCGTGAGGTCGACGGCGTTGAAATAGGGTACCGGTTCCATCCCGGGAAAGTCGTAGGGGAAGGTGACGCGTGTGTCCTCGGGCGGGATCTCGGGATGAAAGGCCCAGCCGAGGGTGCCGCCGATACCGGTGTTCCAGGAACCGACGATAAAGAGGTCCACGTCGGCATCCCCGAGCTGCGTGTCGAAGATGGCCTCGCGGGAGGCCGGATCCACGAGCGGATCGGTGGGTTCGCGCTCGGTCTCGTCAGTGTCCTCGTCGTCGCCGGCCTCCGTGCCGTTGTCCTCGAGCCACGGCGGCTCGGCGTCGGCCTCCGGATAGTCGTCGATGTCGTCCTGGGCAAATGCCGCCGTCGAGGCGATCACCAGTGCGGTCACGGCGAAGACCGCAAGCCTCGACCACAGGCTCAGGCGGCGGCGTATTGGCGGCCCCGTGCCGCCCGGTATAGTATTTGCGGTCATGCGGGACTCGTCACCGGCCGAAAATGAAGAACGATGAGCAGTGAAATGGAGAAAAGCTCGGCATTCATAACACGATTGCTCCAAAATCCCGCATTGCGTGATCTTACGCCGCTTCAGAAAGAGGAGCAAATAGTGCAGTTCCTCCATCTGAACGGCTCACAGTTGTATCCAACCCTATCACATCCCAGGTTCTTTCCGGGGATGAGCTGGGCGGAGATAGTCGAGCTCCTGCACACGGCTCTCTTCCACATTATCGACAACGACGTACTGCCGGCCCTCAGGCGAATCGTGTTCGATCAGATCGACTTCTCCTTTGTGAATTTTCTCGGTCGCTCCGACAGCTCTCGTGACCGCGTTTCCGATCAGGTCTACGACGTGCTCGTGGAGCTGCTCAAGCGCCCGGCCACCCGTCGCGCGCTCACCGGCCCCTTCACGGCGGTACATTTTCGGCTTGCCGCGCCCTATATTGATCGCGTCTACGCCCGCAAGGCCTATATTCACTTCGAGCTCACCAAAGTGCAGCGCCTTCGCCTGAGCAAGGACGAGGTCAAGAGCATGGTCGATGCCACGCTGCTTCTCAAACCGGCGGTACATCCGGCACGGTCGGAGAGCGACTCGCACGCCGCCGGCGGATTCATTGCGGCCGGGTTTGCCGAGCGGGCGCTCTCGCACCTCGAGAGTCGGCTCAGCCTGCTCCCGGAGCAGGCCGTGCGCTCGGCCGTACACGCCAATGTATCCTTTCACGAGCACCGTTTCGTGGAGGCGACATCGCGCCTTGCGGCGGTATTCGCCGGCCGCGGACGCAACTATCGGCCCGGCGTCCGGGTGGACCGCGGCGCGGATACGCCGGATAAGAGCTGGCTCAGTATTGCAAGACGGAACCACAAGTTCTATGGTCTTGACGGTAAGATGCTCGACGAGCTCTACAGCATTGCCGCCGAGACGGCATGGTAGGAGTTAGTATGATCGATTCGAGAAGCCGAGTGAAGAACACGCTGGAAGGCGTCGTGATTGTCGCCATCGTTCTCGTGCTCGTCCATACCTTCGTGCAGGATCTGGCCGTCCTGCTCGGCTGGACCTGGAGGACGCGCCGCGCGCTGCTGATCATAGGCTTCGGCTTCGACCTCTTCTTCACGATCGAGTTCCTCGTGCGCCTCTACTACGCGATTCTCGATCGCGCGGCAGGGAGGTACTTCTGGCGTGAGCGCGGCTGGATCGATTTTCTGGCAGCCGTGCCGCTCCTCCTCCTCGACTCCGGCCCGGCAATGCTTGCCGTCGCGGCAGGCGGTACGAGTGTCCTCGGCATGGGCGGCATGATGAGCGTGCTCAAGGTGGCGAAGACCATCCGTATCGCGCGTATCCTGCGGCTCCTTCGTGTGCTCAAGGTCTTCAACGCGATCAACAATGCCGACTCGCCCATGGCGCAGCGCCACATCGCCGGTATCACCACGCTGAGCGTCTCCGTCATCGTGCTTTCCGTTGTCGCCTACGTCGGTCTCGCCTCGGCGGTGGATATGCCGAGCCTCGAGGCCGAGGAGCAGGCCCGGAGTATGCGCGCCGCCTCCTTCATCGATGCCAGAAATCTGGCCGACCCGGATCAGCAGGAACTGCTGCGGGACTACGCCGCCTCACAGCCGTTGATGCTCGTCGTACGAGAGGACGGTCAAACCCGATATTCGCGCCACGATAACGCCTTCTACGAGGAGCGCTTCGGCCCCGGCGATTACGGCTACCTGCGCTCCGGAGAGGTCGGTGTCTTTTTCGACCTGCGTCCCCTCAACGCCGATCAGGCACGGCAGAACATCGCCTACTTCACGATAGTCGTGATCCTCGTGCTTCTCATTCTGCTCGTCTACAGCCCGCATTTCGCGCTGACGGTCACCGACCCGATCCACGTCATGGAGCGGGGATTCTCCGAGCGGGGGCATAATCTGGAGGTGCGCATACCCGAGCGCTACCGCGGCGACGACATATTCCGACTCGCCGCCCTCTACAATTCGGTCTATCTGCCCATGAAGGATCGCCGGGTCGGCGGTGAGGGCGACAGCGGCGGCATTGTCGACCTTTCCGTGAACGATGTGCAGCGGATAATGGACGAGGAGGAGGGCGAATAGGTATCCTCACTCCCAATGGTGGTCTCGATGATACAGGTCATTCTGGAGCTCCCGGATGTGACCTCCATCAAGGAAAAGCGTCGCATCGTGAAGTCGCTCAAGGAGAAGCTCATCGCCCGCTATCGCATCACCGCGGCCGAGGTCGACCTTCATGACAGCCTCGCCTTTTCCCAGATCGGCGGCGCGGTGATCTCCAATTCCCGTCGTCACGGGGAGACGGTCATGAACAAGGTGCTCGCGTTCATCGAGAACAACGCGCCCGGGCGGGTACAGGACGTGAAAATCATCTCGGAAACCTTCTGAACCCGGTGCCCGTCCGCCTCGCTCAGGCGGGAAAGAGATAGAGATCGGGAAGGTGGTAGTCGCCCCCCACGCGCATCGCCGCGGCCGCCGAGCCGTCGGCGGCGACCTCGAGAGAGAAGAAGTGGTGGAGCTTCTCGAAGCGGGGAGCCGTCACCGTAATCTGAAGCTCGAACCATGAGGTTTCGTCGGGACTTCGCGCAGGGACCGGGCGCGGCCAGAACGAGTACGTACCGTAGGTGTGGGCCGCAAGCGTGTAGGGATTCTGCCAGCGCGAGTCGTACATCGCAACGGGCTCGCCGTCGCGGAGGAGTAAGACCTCGGCCCCTTCGACCGGCTCGAAACTCACGCCGTTCAGCACTCGTCCGGTGACGGCCGGCAAGTTGAAGCAGGGACCTTGTACGTCGGGTTCCGAGGGATCGTCGTCGTAGTAGGCTCGCCTCACCGATGAAATACGTTTGAGGGCTTCCTGGGCCAGCTTGGTGATATCGACGGCGAGTTGCGTATCCGAGCTGATATTCTGCTCGACATGCGCGAGCCCCCGCCCGGAGGTTACGTAGCGCGGCGGGAGGCGATTGAGGACGTAGCACACCGCATCGAGGCGGCACGCGCGTGACGTGCAGTAGGTGTCGCTGCCGCGCGATTCCTCATCGTCACAGATCTCGTTCACCCGGCGGAAGACTTCGTCTTCCATCAGGTTATGTATCTCCATGGGATGCCCCCCGGTCCACTTCGGCCTGCACATCGAGCAGTTCGTGCAGCGCATCAACAGCTTCCCGGAAGTCGCGGATTGTCTCCTTGAGGGAAAAGTAGTTCAGGCCCGCGTAGTAGACCTTGGAGAACAGGGAAAAGGAGATCTCCGCGGGCGACGGCTCGATGCTCACATAGCAGCCGTACTCATAGCAGATACGCAGCATCTCGTCCATCTTGCGCTGAATGAAGCTGGAGAGCTCGGGCGAAAACGAGAAGGTGAATGCAAGCTCGAGGAACTTGCTTTCGCGGTCTATGAATACGCCGCCCTGAAAGCCGTCCTCGCTTTCGAAGCCGGCGGTGTAGGTATCTTCGAGCAACTCGCCGTCGAGGATCTCATAGCCGAGCTCCTTGAAGAGTACGGCGGTGCGGCGAATCCGCTCTTTCATCAGTTTGGAGTATTTCATGCAAAGCTCCCATCTCTGCGGAGACCGGTACGGGTAGTGTACGCGAAAAGCGGCGTCGGATCAATCACGGCCGGAGCTCTCCCGGCCGGAATGCTCACATCTCGAGCAGCTCGGCGGCGTCGTGCACGTGAGCCCTGAGGCCGGGGTGAACAATGAGGCGAATCTTGCGCAGGGTTGCGGTAAAGTCCGCGACAACCTGAGGCGTAAACACGGTGTCGGACTCCGGATAGGGCGTTATCCGCTCGCCGTCGCGTACAGGAATCGAGACCTCAAAGGAGATCCGTTCGGGCACGTCGATTATGACCGACTCCGGCCCGAAGCGCCCCTTCGCCCGATCGGCGAGCCGGTCGGCGATGCGTTCTTCGAGGGCCGCCCGGGTGTCGAGACTCTCGACGGCACGGTGGCGGGGGTTGCGATCGTCAAAGGCTGTCTCGAAGACCGGGTGATAGAGCCGGCGGTCGTATACCCGCTCGATGAGGTCGAATGCATCGAACTGAGCGCGATCGAGGGTCAGGAAGAACAGCTCATCGTCGAGGCCGTAGAGCGCCGACGGCGCGATCACCTCCTCGCGGAGGGCGAGGTACACCGCCTTCTTTATCATGGCCGTTGCGACGCGAACCGTGCGGTGCCAGTACACCGCCCGGTACATGAGGTACTTCGAAAAGAGGATGTTTTCCACCGCCGAGATGCCGCTCACGTCGAGGCCGATGCCCTCATCCCAGACGGGAAAGATGCGGCTGAGTGCAAAATCGATGTCCTGTCGACCGTAGGGCACGCCGCAGAAATAGGCGTCGCGGTTGAGGTAGTCGAGCTTATCCGGATCGAGTGCGCCGGAGAGCACACTTCGGAAGAAGGCGAGCTGCGGGTCCCCGGTCTCGGCGGCGTGCTCATCGACCACCGCCGATACGAGCTGAGGGTCGACTCGTACGTCGTCCCGCAGAATCTCCCGCAGCGGTGACTGCAGGACGAGCTCACCGGTGAGCGACTCGTGCTCGGTGAGCGGCAACTCCTTGAAGCTGTGGGTATAGGGAAAGTGGCCGAGGTCGTGAAGGAGCGCGGCAGTGAGAAAGGCCTTTACGCCGTCGACGGTGAGGATGCTGTCGCTCGACATGCCCACCAGGGTCTTTATGATACGTTTGGCAAGGTGAAAGACCCCGAGGCTGTGGCTGAGCCTGGTGTGGGTTGCCCCCGGGTATACGAGATAGGCCGGTCCGAGCTGTTTGATCCGCGATAGCTGGCGGTAGGGGGCGGTATCGATGAGTCTGAGCAGGGGATCGGAAAGGTGGATGTTCTTCCAGATGGGATCGCGAACGGGATGCGTGTAGTCGAGATCGAGATGCCGCGAGATGGCCTCGTGTGTATCCATGATCCGCATCATCTTAGCGCAGGTGGGCTCCGAAGGTAAATTGACTGCGCATGTGGGTTCTGCTACGGTCGACGGTACCATGAGGCGTGCAGCCGGCGTGCTCTTCGTTCTCGCACTCATTCTCACCTCCTGTAGCAGGGAGGAGTCGGAGACGCTCCGAGAGGAAACCGCCCGGGAGGAGACGGCCGTTCGGCGTCCGGCCGCGGAGCGACGCGGGGACCGCGCCGGGGAGCCGCGGTCCGAAGAGGATGGCGACGATCCCCGCCCCGCGCCGGAGGCCGCGGACAGTGCACCGGGGCCGGCGACGCGGGGAGTGCACCGCCGCATCCCGAAGGATGTCGTCATCGGAGAGCTCGAAGACCGCCTCGACGGCCCGGCGCCGGTCCTTGCCGCGGTCGAGGAGCTATTCAGCGAGCTCTCCGAAGGCGGTGTCCCGAGCGCGCTCCTCGCACCGGGGGTTCGCACTGATCTCGAGCAGCGACTGGAGTACATGATCGCGCGGGTCGATATTGCCGGGGAGGTGCGCATCGGCGCGCTCGTGCGCGTGTCGGATTCCACCTATCGTGCTCCCGTGGTGGCCTTCGGTGCGCGGGGCGGGCGGACAAGCGGCGAAATCTACGTGGCGGAAACGGACGGCGCATGGTATATTTCCGACATCCTCGTGGACTTCACGCGGATCGACGAGGCCGGCGACCGGCCGATCTTCGAACCCGGGTCCTCCGGACCCACACTTCTGAGCTTCTGAGGTAGGCACCGACGCGCATGTCCCGAGAAATTCGCCGCATCGAAAAAGAGTTCATTCTCAAAAACGCCATCGAAAAGCATCTCCCGATCGAGCTGCACTACGGAACCCACCGCTACGGCTACGTGCTGGTGTCGATGACCGAGGATGAGCTCGTGCTCCATCCGGCGGGAGACGCCGGACTGAGCGCGCAGCTCGATGACGAGCTCGTCGCGTTTATGCGATTTCGCGGCCAGGTGATCACTTTCAAGTCGAAGATCACCGACTGGCGAAATGATGCGTTGGTGCTACGGCAGCCCGACGTCGTCTATCGTGACCTTTCCCGCGGCTTCGAGCGCATACTGAGCCCCGAGGGGATCAGCGTGAGCTTCATGGTCGAAGGCATGCGGGTCAATCTCAGTTACCCCGCCTCGGAGAACTACGAGCCGGTCGAAGAGCCCTCCTTCGATCCCGGCTTCGACGTGACGCAGATATCGGAGCTGCTGCGGACATTTCGGGAGAAGGCGGGGGAGCACGCAAGCGACAACAAGATCGTGATGTTCCGCGAGCGCAAGCCTCAGAGTTTCCAGGAGCGCGTGATTGCACGGTCCGGCAAGATTCTGATTCTTCCCTTCCCGGCGTCCGACTTTCAGAGCCTCCCGCGTGACGTGCGCGATCGGGTTCTTACCCAGGAGGAGGCGATCGAGGTGGAGAAGCGCGCCGGGGGCGAAGTCTTCACCATGCTCGATACGATCAGCCAGATCGTGAAAGGGCTCAATGATCGGGAGATCTGGGAAGAGCTCTACTGCCCCGTTCTCTATCAGGAGTACGTCGTCGGATACCTCTACATGATCAAGAGCGGTCGTGAGGTGACCCGCTTCGATGCGCAGGCGGTGGAGTTCGTGCTGCAGCTCAGCCGCATCCTGGCGTACTCGCTGAAGGTCAACGGCTATTTCCGCGAGGAGCCGGTGAAGGAGGAGTACGACGAGGCGAATCTCATAGACATCAGCGGCTCGGGCGTGCTGTTCAGTTTTCCGGCCGACGGTCCCTCGATGAGCCTCTACGAGGATATCGATCTCGTGGTACATCTTGACAACCGGGAGATCACGGCGAGAGGGCGTATCATGCGCAAGCACAAGGACTCCGGGCGCATGTACTTCGGGGTGCAGTTTACCGATCTCGATACCGCGGGGATGGAGCGGCTGTTCGATCGCCTCTACGGCACCGAGTATCGAGGCGAGATCGACAGCGTCGGGCTCTTCGACCACCCGGATCCCGAAGCCGAACAGTACGAGTGACCGGCCGGCTAAGCGGGGCGACGCAGCCGGCCGATACTCTTAGCGGCGGAACATGTACTATCTGTTACTCGAGATAGGGAGTTACCGACAACTCACCAGACTGCAGCCCGAGCTGATCTCGGATCTCGTGCACCGCGTCACCGATCTGGCGTATCGTCACGGGGCGGTGGCGGCGGCTGAGGAGGGCGGGTTGTTCCTGTTTCGCTTTCCCGTTCTCGAAGAAGTGCGCCACGGCCCCGTGCTCGATGCCGCGTTCGACACCCGCGACATACTCGCCGCCGTCGCGGACGACCTTGCCGGGTATTCGGTGGTGATCGATCTGGCCGGCGCGGAGCGCGACACCGACGTCGCCGAGCGTCTGCGAGAGCTCGTGCTGGCCGCTCCGCTGGACGGGGTTATCTGGCTTACCGATCGTGCCTCGGAGGCGCTCGGCGCATTTGTCGAAACCGTGCAGGAGGGGCGCTTCACGCGGGCGGTCGAGCGCCGCCACAGCAATATCGAGGCGCTCGGCGCGGCGGCCGGGTTCGCGCAGATGCCCGAGGCCGTCGAAGAGATGCGCGAGCGCATGGCCCCCTGGATCAACGGGGAGCGGGAGCCGGGCATACTCCTCGTCTACGGGGACGAGCTGCAGGGGATCTCCGAGAATGTGCGCGCCGCCGTCGAGCCGCTGCAGAACAGGGGTGCCGGTGCCCTCTGGCCGGTATTCGTCGGACGCGAGAATGAGGAGGACCCCTACCGGGCCCTCGTTCGCAGGGTTTCGGAGGCGGACCTCGAGCGCGCCGGGGACTACCTGACGCTGACCGAGGGGTCCCTCTACGAGGAGAAGCTTCCGCTTCTCCTCGCCCTCAAGCAGCGGCCGTTTGCCGGGAGCTACCATCGGCTCGGAACCGCGCAGGTGCAGTCGGCCTACACGCTCTATCTGACCGCCCGCCTGCGCCGCCTGGTCTCCGAGCTCGCCGTGCCGGGCGTGGTGATCGAGGCGGCTCACCACATTCGTCGCGAGACCATGACGATCCTTACCGGTGCGCTTAACGTACTCGATCCCCTGCTTCGACCCATCCTGGTGCTGACCTCCAATCGGGATCTCCTACCGGTACAACTGCTCGGGCGCGAAGTCTCGCGATATGAGTTCCCCCGCCTGACTGCCGAGGAGTTCGCCGAGCGGGCCACGCAGCACCTGTCCGAGCCCGCGCGAAGACGACTGCGGCTGGCAGCCGGCATGGCGCGAACCGAGGGAAAGGCGGTGGCGGTCTACCACCATTTCTCGAATCTACAGGAGAAGCGGGACTTCGAGTCGGTGGAGCGACCCCGTCCCGGCGCCGGCGCCTACGCCGACGGTTACGAGGTGCTCGCTCGCCTCCCCCGCGACGAGGCGGAGTTTCTCGTCCTCACCGGCGAAACCGAGGGCCTGTTCGACCGGCGCGGCCTGTTTCGCATTGTCGGTGATTTCGGAACCGAGAGGGTTCGACTCTCCGAAATATGCGACGACCTGCAGCGCCGCGGATTTCTGCGGGATGAGGAGACATGCCTGCCGAGTTCCCGCGCATTCGTTTCGGAGGCCGCCGCGCTTCTCGGCGAGCGTGCGGGAGACCTGCGCGGAGAGCTTGCCGACTGGGTGCGGCGATCGCTCGAGGCGAAGGTGGTGGTGCCCGACAGGGTGCTCGCCTCGATTCTCGAGCGGGCCGGCCGGCGATTCGAGGCGGTAGCGACGATGCGGGCGCTGCTGCTGCGGGAGCTCGATGCCGGGAACGTTGAGCGAGCCGGCGAGCTCGAACGTGACGGGATTCTCGAGGACTCCGCCGCATCCGAGCATGCCCAGCGCCGGCGCATGGCCGATGTGTACCGTTTTGCGGCGGCGCTGCGAAGGCTGCTGTTGCAGGAAGACTTCGATGCGGCGGAACGCCTGGGCGCACGGCCGCCCGAAAGCGGCGAGAGCCTTGAGCTCACCGGAGAGGTGGCTTTGCAGCAGGGGCGGCTCATGCTGGTGCGCGGCAGGCTGACCGACGCGCTTCGACTGGTGAAACGCGCGATCATGGCGTTTCAGGAGGCGGGGCAGGGGGATTCCGCCGCGCGGGCACAGCTCGAGTTCGGTCTGGTGCTCCTCGCGCGCGGGCAGCTCTCCGAAGCTCGCGATTACTTCCTTCTGGTGCAGGGTGACGGCACCGTCGGCGATCACACGCTTTCCCGCGCGGAGCTGCTGGGTACAACGTGCCTCTTTCTGGAGGGCAAATACACCCGCGTCATCGAGGCCGTGTCGCAGCATCGAGAGATGATGGGACCGCCGGGATTCCACCGATGGCTGCTCTGCGCCGGGCTGCTCGAAGCACGGGCGCTGTTCGAGCTCGGGCGCTATGCCGATGCCGCCGCTGCGTTCCAAAAGGGCATGGCGGTCGCCCGGGTTCTCGACGAGCCGCGCGCCTTCAGGGTCCATCACCTGTGGGCGGCCAGATGCGAGGTGTATCTCGGATCCACGGGTCATGCGCGGGCCGTCTTCGAGTCCTACGATGAGGATGCGGAGGTGCTCTTCTTTCGTGCCGAGGCGGCCTATCGGGATGAGCTCATGCAGCAGGCGCTCGACACCCTCGACGAGGCACTCGAGGTGGAGGCAGAGGGCTCACCGAACGGGGGAGAGAGCTTCAACTGGTCGGGCGGATTCGCGGCGGTGGAGGGGCTTGCGATCGGGCGTGAGCGCGGCGAACCCGTGCTCCGTAACCTCATCCGGGCCTTTCGCGCCTACGTGATGGCCCACGTGGGGCGCCTCGAAGTCGCGATGGCGGAGGCCCACAATCTTACCCGCCGGGAGCAGATATCCCCCATCGATCCCTATCGCAGCATCTATTTCTACTTCTACAGCGTCATCCTCGCCGGTTCGGGCCCGGATCGCCTCGATGATCCGCTCACGGTCCTGGGCAAGTCCATGAAGCATCTGCGCGAGCGCACCGGCCGCATCGACCAGTACGGACAGAAGACCGACTTCCTGTACAAGAACTACTGGAACCGGCGGTTGATGGATGCCGCCAAAGGCCACAACCTGCTGTGATTGCGCATCTCTTGACACAGCGTGAGCTGCTTGCTACCTTACGCTGAATCCTTCGTGGTGGCGTAGCTCAGTCGGTAGAGCAAGCGGCTCATATCCGCTCGGTCAGGGGTT
>CAZWNS010000030.1:0-30729 GCA_964635245.1 uncultured Spirochaetaceae bacterium | reverse complement strand
CGATGACCCAGCGGATCAGGTGCTGGATCAATGTCTTCGGTACCGAGGCGTTGACGTTGTAGTGCGACATGTGGTCGCCCACGCCGTAGGTGGCCCAGCCGAGGGCAAGCTCGCTGAGATCTCCGGTGCCGACCACCAGCGCCCCGAGCCGGTTCGCGAGGCGAAAGAGGTGGCTGGTTCGCTCGCCGGCCTGCACGTTCTCGAAGGTGACGTCGTACACTTCCCTCCCCTCGGCAAAGGGATGGCCGATGTCACGGAACATCTGCATGCACGATGGTCGGATGTCGATTTCCGCGGCGCTCACGCCGAGGGCGCTCATGAGGGCATGCGCGCTTTCCCGGGTTCCGGTGCTCGTGGCGAACCCCGGCATGGTGTAGGCGTGAATGTTGGTCCGCGGCAGGCCGAGCAGGTCGAAGGTCTTCGCGGTGACGATGAGGGCCTGGGTTGAATCGAGGCCACCGGAGATGCCGAGCACGGCGCGCTCGATGCCCGACTGTCTCAGCCGCTGCGCGAGGGCATGCACCTGGATGTTGTAGGCTTCGAAGCAGCGCTCATCACGCCGGGCGGCGTCGACGGGTACATAGGGAAACCGCGGCACCTCGCGTGCGAGGGACACGCCGCCCGCGGCGCTCGCGGAGGGCTGCGGGAGCTCGAACTCGAAGGTGATGCGTCTGAGACGGGAGAGCCGCTCGCGGTGGACACCGGCGGCGTCGATGAAACTCGTGAGGCGCGAGCGTTCCTGCACGAGCATTTCCGCGTCCACGTCGGCCCGAATGAGCTGCTCCGCCTCACCGAAACGCTCGGTCTGCGCCAGGAGACGACCGTTTTCGTATACCAGAGCATGGCCGTCCCACGCCAGATCGGTCGTAGACTCCCCGGAACCGGCGGCAGCGTAGAGATATGCCGCGACACACCGACCCGAGTGGCCGGCGGCGAGGGTATCACGGTAGTCGGCTTTACCGATGGTGATGTTGCTTGCCGAGAGGTTCGCGAGTATCGTTGCGCCCGCGAGCGCGGCATACGTCGTCGGCGGGACGGGCGCCCACAGGTCTTCGCAGATTTCCACCGCGAACGTGAGCTCCTCGAAACCGTCGGCGGCGAAGACCATGTCCGCCCCGAAGGGGATTCCCCGCGCCCCGAGAAGCTCCACCTCCGGGACCGCCGCGGCCGCGGCGGATGCGAATTGCCGCTTCTCGTAGAACTCGCGGTAGTTCGGGATGTACGTCTTGGGAACGATTCCGAGGATGCGGCCGCCGTAGACCACGACCGCGCAGTTAAACAGCTTCTGCTCGAACCTCAGCGGCGCTCCGACGAGAAACACCGGCGAGAGGGTCGTGCTCGCTTCCACAATGTCGGCAAGACCCTCGAGCACGGCCTCGAGGAGCGCATCCTGCTGAAAGAGGTCGTCGTTGGAATAGGCCGAAAGCCCCAGCTCCGGAAAGGTAAGGAGGGAGACCGCCGCCTCGTCGGCCTCCCGCATGAGCTCGAGGGTCCGCCCGGTGTTGTAGGCTACGTCCGCCACGCGCACGCGAGGTACCGCCACGCCGACGCGGACGAAACCGTGCGTATGAGGCGAAAAGAAATCGTCACCTCGCCGCATGGCGAAAATGCTACGCACGCTACCGGGCCCTGTCAAGCCGGCGACCGATGAGGTAGGCGCCGCGGATCCCCGCGTCGCCGCCGAGTGCCTGCGGAACCACGATGCGATCGAGCACGGACCGCTCGGAGGCGTAGGCGAGGTACCCGCCCAGAAATCGGTGCGCCTGGTCGCGAATACGCTCGAACATACCCTGCTGTTCCATAACCCCGCCTCCGAGAACCACGCGGTCCGGCGAGAACGACAACATGAGCGTCGCGACCGCCTGGCCGAGATAGTCGGCCTCGAGACCCCAGGCCTCGTGATCGGGCGGGAGCGTCTCCGCGGCCTGTCCCCACCGCGCGCGCATCGCCGGACCGGCCGCCACTCCTTCGAGGCAATCTCCGTGATAGGGGCAGACCCCGGCGAAGGCCGCCTGCTCCTCGAGGCTGCGGCGAACGCGGATGTGCCCCATCTCGGGATGGCGCCTGAGCGGAAGCAGGCGCCCCTCGACGGCAATACCGACTCCGATACCGGTGCCGACCGTCACGTACACGAGCGATTGCACCCCCTCACCGGCAGCGTCACTCTCGGCAAGGGCCGCCACGTTGACGTCCGACTCCACGGACACGGGAACGGAGAAAGAGCTCTGAATGCTCGTGCGGAGGTTCACCCCGATCCAGGCGGTCTTCGGCGTCTGCAGGATTCGGCCGTAGTCCTCGCTGCCGGGGTCGACATTGATCGGCCCGAAGGAGCCGATGCCGACCGAGGATATGGGATCGTGTATCGAGCTTTCGAGGAAGAACTCGCGAACCTGCTCGAGGGTGCGAGAAGGCTCACCCGTCTCTATGCGCACCCGATCCTGCTCATGCCCCGCCTCGTCGAAGAGCGCGCAGATGAACTTGGTACCTCCGGCTTCGATTGCTGCGATCGCCATGCGGGAAGTGTAGCATGAGATCACGCACCGGGAGAACGCTACCGGGTGCCGTCGGACCGCCCAACCTCGGTGATCAGGACGCTGTTGCCGCGCACGTCGTCGGAAGCGAGCACGCGCCGCCCGTCCTCGTCAACGACGTAGGCGGGGCCTTCCCAGACGAAGTCGAGAAGGCGGCCCGACAGGCTCGCACCCACTCCAAGGTCGACCGAGGTCGCCTCGACCCGCTCGGCGAGCGCACCTTCGAATCGGCGGCGAACCTCATCGGTATAGACTTCGCCGTTCGCCCGTAGCTCGAGCCACAGATCGGCGTCTCCGAGCACGGGCTCCCAATCGGAGAAGAACGAGTCGCGGCAGATCGTCAATCCGATCTCGACACCGTCTATCTCGAAGGTCTTCGCCGCCTGCAGCTCTCCCTCCGCGAGGCCGAGCGTGCGCTCCTCGAAGGCGGTGAGAAACACTTTGTCCTGCGCATGAATGAGACCCCCGTCCCCATCGAACACCAGCGCCCGGTTTCTGAGGCCGTGCTCACCGTCCGGGGCAAAGTAGGTGCCGGCGACGATCGATACGTCGTATTCACGCGCGAGACCGCTCCACATACGGCGCACGAACCGTTCCACGGATGGTGCCCGGCGCCGAACCAGCGTCTGCAGCGCCGAATCGGGTGCCTCACCGCCGCGGGACGCAAGCCGCTCGAGGGCTTCGTCGGCGGACGACGCCGACGCAATCAGGCTCTTGTGCTCCTCGAAGAGGAGAAAGACGTTTATGTACTCGGGGAACACGACCAGGTCCGCGCCGCGGCGCTCGGCCTCGGAGACGAGCCGCTCGAGATACGCCTCGAACGCCCGCGCATCGAGGTAGTCCTCCTGCGAAACCTCGGTCTGCACTGCCGCCACCCGCAGAGCACCGCCGCCGTCCTCCGCGCCCACCGTTGCGGCGGCAAGCACAACGAACGACGACGCGAGCGCGGCAAGCCGTCGTATGCTAGGTGAATACCTCATCGACCAGCTCCTCGAGATCGCCGAGAGAGAACAGATGCCGGAACACGAGCAGTCCGAATCTGTTGCGAATGATGTGTGCGCAGGCCAGCGCGTCCCGCACATCGTCGAGGGAGAGATCGAGCTCCCGCGGGTGAGCCGCGCCGTCGACGCTGCGCATGAGCTCGCGGATGCGGGCGGAGTCGGGCGCGGACGCCGCAATCTCGGTGATGCGCTCCGCCGACTCCCCGGCGTTCCGCGCCATCCGCGAGAAGCGCTCGTCGCTCATTGTCGCCAGTACGTTCCCGTCGAGGAGGGCGTCGGCCGCCTCGGCGCCGAATCCGCGCACCGCGCTCTCGCGGAGGGCCTCCGCAGTCGGCTTCTCCGCGGCGGCAACCCGCCGCTTGAGCTCCGACGCACCCATCGCCGCGAGCCGCTCGAAGAGACCGGCAATGACGAGCGTGCCGACCGCGACCTTCGCGCCGTGGAGTGCCGGGGGTACTCCCGCCCGTGCCGCGCGCATCTCCCAGAAATGCGACAACAGATGCTCGCTTCCGGAGGCCGGCCGTGACCCGTCCCACTCACGCATACAGTCGCCCGACTCGATAAGACCGTCGAGGAGGGTGCGTACACCGGCTGCCTCGTGCCGACGTATGAGGTCTGCGCTCGCGATGCAGGATTCGGCGGCGCGCAGGCTGCGCGCGGCGAGATCCCCGTCGAATGGCTCCTCGGCGACGACCGACGCGAGCTCCCAGTCCGGGGTGGAGGTCAGCTTGGCAATCATGTCGCCGAACCCCGCCGCGATCATCTCATGGGGAGCGGCGGCCAGCACCTCCGTGTTCGCGAAGATCATCTCCGGAGCCCGCGCCGGGACCGTCTTCTTCACGCCGCGAAAGGTCATTGCCGAGGTCGGCGAGGCGTATGCGTCAACCGACGGCGCGGTCGGGTAAGAGACGAAGGCTCGGTCCATGCGGTGCGCCACGAGGCGCGCGATATCGGTGACGGTACCGCCGCCGACACCGATGACTACATCGGGGGTGCGGTCGAGGCCGATGAGGATATCCCCCACGGCCTCCGCGTCAGCCGCCGGCTTCTCCCGCGCGAGGACGAACTCCTCAACGGCGATACCGCGCGCCGAAAGCGCGCTCCCCAGCCGCCCCGCCGCGGCGCGGTAGGTATTGGGGTCGGAGACAATGAGCGGCGCGACGTGGCCGCGCTCGGCAAGGAAGGCGACGACCGGGGCCTCCGTGGTGTCGGTTATTCGTACATCGGATTGCATATGCGGCAACAGTATAGCAGAGGGCTCCGTGCTCCGCCACGGCCTCGGTCGCCGGTGCCTGCCGGCGGCCTCAGCCGTTGATCGGATGCAGCTCGGGCAGATCGAATCCGTCGAGGTCCGACTCTTTGATCTCGCCGGACCTCACAAGCGCCCGCACGAACGCATGTGCGAGCACGGGATCGAACTGGGTGCCGCGGTGCTCGAGTATCTCTCGTGCGGCTTGTGCCGGGCTCATCGCCGTGCGGTAGGGACGGTCCGCCGTCATGGCGTGATAGGCGTCGGCAACTCCGATGATGCGAGCCTCCAGAGGAATGGCTTCCCCTGCGAGGCCCTTCGGATAGCCCCGACCGTCGTAGCGCTCCTGGTGTGCAAGCACGATGTGCGCAATATCCTGGTAGGTATCGAACTTCTCGAGTAGCCGGGCTCCCCACTCGACGTGCTTCTTCATGAGCTCCCACTCCTCCTCCCCGAGCGGACCTTCCTTGAGGAGCACGTGATCCGGCACCCCGAGTTTTCCGATATCGTGCAACAGCAGCGCGTCTCGCAGGCGCTGACCCTGCTCGATGCCGAGCTCGGATGCGAGCATGAGGCCGAAGGAGAGCACGTCCCGCGAGTGTCCGGCGGTTTGGGGGTGGCGGAGCTCGAGTGACTCCGAGAAGCTCATCAGCAGGTCCTCCATCCGTTTGCGCAGTTCCTGCTCGCGTGCGACGGCCTGCTGAAAGCGTTTCATGTTTCGCAGATTGCGCACGCGCGCATCGAGCTCCCTGATGTTGATGGGCTTCGGCAGATAATCATCGGCGCCGAGATCGAGCCCCTCGATCTTCGATTCCAGCTCCTGCTTGGCAGTGATCATGATGAAGGGAATGTGCCTGGTGCTCTCTGTTTCCCGTACCAGCCTGAGAAGCTCGTAGCCGTCCATATTCGGCATCATGAGGTCCGAAACCACGACGTCCGGGCTGTCCGCCCGAACGTGCTGCCAGCCGTCCACGCCGTCGACGGCCGTCGTTACCTCGTGTCCCATCGCTGCAAGCATGCGGCTCACGTACGAGCGCAAGTCGTGGTTATCCTCCACCAGCAGAACCCGGTCCTCGGCAGGGGCCGGGCGCTCTTCCGGAGAGCTCCCGCCGGCTTCGCGGTCTGCTGCGGCAAGCATCTCCTTTTCCATGAGAGCAAGCTCCTCGGCGGCAACCCGGACGAAATCCTCGGTCCGTCTCGTCCGTTGACGCCGATCACGGCCGGAGGACACGGCGTTACTCGTCTTGCGCCGCTCGCGTCGACGCCGCTCGCGAAAGGCATCCGGGACGAGCTCCTCGAGATTGGCGGGAAGCTCCACCCTGAAGGTCGTGCCCTTGTCCTTCGTGCTCTCTGCGGTGATGCGCCCCTTCATCAGGTCGACCGATTCCTTCACGATGGTCAGCCCGATGCCGGTGCCCTCGTATCGGCGGGTGCTCGAGCTGTCAACCTGCCGGAAGCGATCCATGATGTAGGGCAGATGCTCTTCAGGGATGCCGATGCCCGTATCCTCGACCTCCACGAAGACCATGGAGGCCCCCTGCTCCCCCCCCTGATCCGGGAGCCCGGTTCGCACCGTTATGGAACCCTCTTCGGTGAACTTGATGGCGTTTCGCAGAAGATTGGTGAGAATCCGCTCCAGCTTGTCGCTGTCCAGGTAGAGTTCCGGTACCTCACTCGAGGCGACGGTTCGCAGCTGTAGACCCTTTCGCTCGGTGACTTCCTCGAACAGGGACACCGTGTCCTCCACGAACTCGTTGATGTCGAGCCGGCTCAGCCGCAGCTGCACCTTGCCGGCCTCGAAACGTGAGAAGTCCAGCATCTGGTTGATCATGTCGAGCAGCTTGAGAGAGTTGCGATACATCTGGCTCACGATCTGTTCCTGCTCCGCGGTGAGCCGACCGAGGTCGCCGGAGTAGAAGGCCTGCAGGGGCGCGAGGATGGAGGTCAGCGGCGTACGGACTTCGTGGCTGACGTTGGCGAAGAACTCCGACTTGAGCTTGTCGAGCGTCTTCAACTCCTCGTTCGCGCGCGCGAGGTTGTACCGACCGGCGAACTCGCGGAATCTCAGCCGGGTGGCAAAGTGCGAGCTCAGCACCACCAGCACGACGGTGGAGAGGAAGAAGAAGTTGTTGTTGAGGAGCACCGCGACGTCGGTGACGTTTCCAATCACGGCGATGGGAATGATGTAGGCCGCGTAGGTCACCACGCAGACGATCCCCGCGCGCAACGGATCGAGCGGGAGTATGGCGAGAAAGACGATGAGCACGAGATTGATGCCCGCGTAGTAGGGGCTGAGGTAGCCCTCGGTGATGTGCACCATCACCACGATGGCGAGGGTACAGGCGAGATACTCCACCATCGCGAGACGACGGGCATACCTGTCACCGGGGAGCGCGAAGGAAAAGGCCAGCACGACGGCGCTTATCAGGACAACGCCGCCGCGGATGATGAAGAGCTCGCGCAGGTGGGAGGGGTACATGTAGACGTCGAGGACCCCGAACACCGTGAACAGAACGCTCGCGATGACCGTGCTGTTCCGTGTGTCGCGTTCGGCTTTTGTAGCGAGCTCCCGCTCGAAGGCCTCGCGGAGCTCCCCCGGGGCGATATTACTCATGAGTCTCCCGCAAAAGGGGGACGGTCACACTGATTCGCCGCCGGATCGATAGAGGGTCTCGACCAGGAGGAGGAAGTCACCGACCGTCTGCACGCAGAAGAGCTGCCCCTCGTCGATGGAGATGCCGAGGGCCTTCTCGCAGGCTGCGACGATCTCCATCGCCTGCAGGCTGTCGATTCCCAGCTCCTCGCGGATGAGGACATCGTCTTCGAAATCCTCGGGGTCGATGCGCGAGATTTCCGCAACGATATCAAGAACCCTTCTTCTGAGGTCCGTCTCTGTCAAGTCGGTCCGCGGATGCTCGCTCATACAGGTACTACTCCTATAGTCGGTAGAAGCGGCGCGGAACCTTATACGCCGCCAGGCGGGGCTTCAGAAACGCGCGAACCTCCGCCTGTATTTCCTCGAAATCAAGAGATGAGCGGACCCCGATGCCCGCCTGCACACCGGCGTCGTGAAACTCGACCTGCGCGTCGTGCACGTCGGGATGCATCAGGAGGGCCCTCCTCACTTCCTCGAGGTCGACCATGACGCCGCCCACTTTGCAGGTGCGCTTGTGCTCCCGCTCGAAGATGAGATGGCCGTCCTCGAACCGGCCGATATCCCCGGTGCGGAACCATCCGCCGGTGCAGGCCTGCCTCGACTCCTCGGGGCGCCGGTAGTAGGCGCCGCTCATGGTCTCGGCGCGAAGCAGCACCTCCCCGGCCGTGCCGCGGGAGTCGCTATAGCCGAGGCCGTTTCCGGCGATCCGGCATTCCACTCCACCGCAGACGGGACCGATGGTACCGGCGCGGGCACGGCCGCGCATGTTTCGCGAAGCGGGGGTAAACTCGGTCAGGCCGTAGCCGTGCAGGAAATCCAGCTCGAATGCCCGCGCGATCGGTGCGTGCTCCTCCGCCCTCAGGAGGCTGCCGCCGGAGACGAAGGTCCGCAGTGCGGGGAAGCGCCGCCCGTCGGGCAGGGCGCGGAAGAGCAGGCGATAGATTTCGGGAACGGCGGTCACGTGCTCGATCCCGTAGGTGTCGAAGTATTCGAAGATCTTGCGGGGATGGATAGTCCGGGCGATGACCCCGGTCAACCCGAAGCGAAGCGGTACGAGCACGCAGCCGACAAGGGTGAAGATGTGTGAGATGGGGATGCTGAACATCATGCTCTCGCCGGGATATCCGTAGAGCCCGTCCTGCAGGACGTCGGCCCCGTGCAGGTACTGCGCATGCGTCACGAGCACGCCGAGGGGGTAACCGAGGCCCCGGTACGTGTAGTTGATGGAGGCGGTCCCCTCCGGCAGGTCCGGGGCACCCGCGGGCGACGACGATCCCCGCTGGGTCGTGCGAAACCCGTCGGTGCCGCGCTCTATCACATGACGCCCGGCGAGATACGGTGCCAGGATATCGACATGATCCGCCTCGGTCACGACCACCGCGGGATCCGCGTTCGAAAAGATCTCATCCAGCTCGAGGCTGCGGTACTCGAGCTTGACGATCACCGGCACCGCACCGAGCTCGAAGAGCGCAAAGAGCATGACCAGGTGATCGATGGAGTTGCCGAGAAACAGGGCGGCGGTCGTCTTCTCGCCCACCCCTTCCCCTCTCAGTCGCTCGGCGAGGGTGGTGATCCGCGCGCGGTAGTCGGACGCGGATATGGCGCGCGGCTCGACGCCGGGCTCGAGCTCGCGAAGCACGGGGTGCCCGCCCCACGTCGCGAGACGTTCGGCGGCAACCGCGGGTATGCGCAGGCCGTCGTAGGAGCTACTCATCCCGCCGGTTTCTCCCCGGTCACGACGATCGCCTGGGGCGGCCTGCCGAGCGAACGATGAACGGTGATGCCGGTGAACCCGACCTCTTCGAGCATCCCGGTAAGCTCATCCGCCGTGTAGAATCGGAACAACCCGTCCTCTTCGAGCTCGAAGAGCGCGGCAGCCTCGTTGAGCATGGCCTGGGCGGAGTCGAGGTCGCCGCCGGACTCGCTCCGCGAGCGCACCTCCTCCACGTAGTCCGTGAAAATGGTCGACACGTCGCTGTCGGGCCGCATGGTGGAGACCAGCACGCGCCCGCCGGGAGCGAGCATGCGGTAGAACTCCGCAAGCGCATAATCGGGATTGAAGAGGTAGGAGAGAAAGAGGCTTGCCAGGATGCGGTCGAAGGACTCGTCGGCGAACCCCGCGTTCTCACCGACGGCCCAGTCCCCGAACTCCAGCACGTCGAACAGCAGATCGCCGCTTCGCAGGCGCGGCTTCCCGCGTCGCCCCGGCGATACGTCGTGTGCCCCGATGCGGCCGCGGACGAATCGCGCCGCGCGGTTGAGGTCGAGGACGACGGGCAGCACATGTTCGGGAAGCGTGCCCGCGAGCTCTTTGTGATGCTCGGCTCCGATGAGCTCGCCCGCGAGCGCCGCCGACAGTGTTTCTCCGTCGTGCGCGCTCAGAACGTCGAGGGCATCGGCGGTGAGCCCCTGCACGCGGTTTCGAAGCTTCTCCACGCCTTTCCCGCCCGATTCGACGAGGCGGCTGATCGGCAGCAACCTGTTGGGCTCGAGGTCGAGGTTGTGATACTCGAGCACGCAGCGGGAGAGCTCGGGGCGCTCACCGATGAGTCGCTCACACTTCTCCCGCGTGCGTTCCAGGGCGTCGGGAACGAGGTCCACCGCCGTGATCGCCACTCGCGGCGGCGAGGCGGCGTCCGTCGCGATACGCTCGAGGAGTGCCTCGGTCAGAAGACCCGTCCCGCAACCGAGGTCCGCCACCCGGTCGCCGTCACGCACGCCGATGAGCTCGGCTTCCAGGGCCAGAAATTCCCGGAAATCCGCCAGGTTGCGGTAGAAATCGTATCCCTCACTCCCCGCTGCAGCGCCGAGGAGGTACGCGCGCCAGTACTCCTCGATAGCCGGCGGGCGGGAGGTGCTCATGCGCTCGCGCTCGGCGGAAAGCATCGCGAGCACCGCCTCCCGGGGCGGATCAACGGCGGTGAGACGGCTACCGTAGAGCCCCCGATGGACGTACTCGGTGATGAGTTTGAAGGCACGAATCGCATCCTCACTGTTCCGCAAGTTGTGTCCGGTGGGTATTTCCACCAGCTCACGGGGGCCTCCGCCGTCTACGGCCATGAGATCGGCAACCTCCTCGCGGTCGACCCAGTGATCATGACGTCCGACGATCCACAGCACCGGTGTGGAGACCGCCGACATGTCCACGCGGGCGTCGGTGAGGTAGGCGTAGCGCTCCTCGATGAGGTCCCGGGCGAGGGTATCCATGTCGATGAGATGGCCGAGCATCCCACGAACCCCGTTGGGGATTCCGAGCCGGTAGTTGCCGATGATATCCGTCCCCGCGAGGATGTTGCCGATGGTGGTCTGGGCCGCGGGCACTCCCATGAGGCTCACCCAGAGCGATACGCGGTCCTTCTCGGCCGAAGCGAGAAGCTTCCTTGCATCGATCGAAGACATACTCGCGGTGAACAGTACCACCTCCGTAGCGGTGAAGTGCGGGTTGTGCGCTACGTAGTCGAGCGTGGTGCGCAGGTCCGAGAGCCCCTGACTGAGGCGATAGCGGAGCATCTCGTAGCCCCGCGGCGGGTTTTCCACCTCGTTGAAGCTCTCCCCCGGTCGGTTTATGCCGTCATAGCGCAGTGCCACCACATCCCGACCTTCGCGCGCAAAGTTCGTAAGCAGCGTGGCAACGAAGGGCGCAAGCGTCTCCTTCTTCTTCCCGAACGCCGGCGGAATGACCACGACCGGCGCCTCGACGTGGAAGCGGGTCGCGTTGAGGAGAGCCGCTATCTCGTGGTCGCTGTCGTTTCGATAACGCACGGGCACCGACTCGAGGGAGACCGGCGGCGTGTCCACCGGGGGCGAATCGACGTTCCATTCGGCCGGCTCGATACGGCGGTAGGCGTAGCTCGTACGCGTGACACCCGCCTCGATACCCAGTTGCACCCGTGTCCCCCGCTCGGTCACCGCCACCGGCCTGGCGTGGCGTATCTGCCCGTGGTCGCTGAGTGCGAGGTGCGGGTCGATGTCGTAGGAGACGCTACGGCCGGGGACGTAGACCTCGACCGCTTCGGCGTCGAGAACCACCTCACAGAGGAATCCGTGCGCGCTGACGTCGAGCACACGTCCCTCGACGCGGCTCACATCCCGGCCGCCGGCGCCGACCGGGCCGCGGCGCGGCCTCAGCTGCACCTGACGTGCACCATCGGAGTACCGGCGCTGCGACGAGCGCTTCTCCGAGCGGTACATGATCGCCGGCATGCGAAGCGACATATGGCCGCCGTCGAGCTCGACGCCGCTGGTCTTGAATATGTAGCTTCCCCCGTCGAGGGCGAAAGCCGCATACACGGGATCCGCGTCGGCAGAGCCGCCCCGCCCGTCCGCGGGATCGTCCTTCCCCCGGCCGTCGATGCTTCCTGCCTGCGGGGAATCTCCGCCGGCCGGGCGCAGCACGAGCCGGTCATTCCCCGCCTCGACGGCGAACACTCCGTACTCGAGCAGTTTCAGCGTGCGCTCGGAGAGCGTATTGATGGTGATGTTGCGTCGCGCGGCTTCCGCCAGCAGCCGGGTGATTTCCCCGGCGTCTTCGATCCTGTAGTCACTCGGCGTCTGTTGCGCATCGGCAAAGCCCGCGTACACATCGCGAAGAGCGTCGGTGGACCGCCGCTCACTGATGAAGTTGCGTAGCCGCGCCTCTGAGACCTCGGATCCCGGATAGAGGCGGAGCCCGGCTACCGAGCTCCCGTCCATGCCGCCGCCGATGACATAGACTACGCGCCCCCGCAGCTTGAGCGTGCGTCCGTCGTCGGGCAGAACGGCGCGAAGCTCGAGCTCCTCCTCGGGCCCGAGCGGACCTTTACACGTGAACAGAAGCCCCTCGGTGGAAAGGTTGTCGATCGAAAGGACGGTAACGTCGGCCCGTGTGCAGGTCACCTCGGTGAGCGCGCACGCGGTGCGGGGGACCCGGCGCATTTCGGCGGCCGCCTCGTCGTCCGCCCGTTGCTTCATGTCCCGGATGAACTGCTCGATCAGCAGCCGCTGGGTCTCGTCCTCGAAGTCGAACTCGAGACCGACGACATCCGCCGCAGCACCGGGATCGGTACGCACGAATCGGAAGGGAACCGAGATCGCGGCATCGCTTGTCGGCAGGGTGAAGGTCACGCGACGCACCGACTCGAAGGAATCGGGCAGACGTACTTCGACCTGCATGCCGGAGCGGCTGACGTTCACCGCCCTGCCGCGGAACCGTCTTCCCTCGGTGATGAACTCGACGGTCCCGGAGTGGGAGACGCGGGCGTGCTTGCGTTTCTCTCTCGCGTTGTTCGAACTCATCTGCGCTCCATATTGACCGTTTCGGTTAAGAATACCCGCGCGTATCGCGGCAGTGCAAGGGCTCACCTCGAGCCGACATCAGGCGAACATGAGGGTCAGTATCACGATGATCACGAGCGCCGGGAGCATGTTCATGATGCGCAGGCGTTTGATCTCGAGAATGTTTATGCCGAGACCTATCAGCAGCAACCCGCCGACGGCGGAGAGCTCGTCGACAACGACCTCGGTCAACAGCTCCTGCAGCTGTGCGGCCAGCAGCGTGAGCCCTCCCTGATAGATCAGAAGCGGAATGACGGAGAACATCACCCCGAGACCGAGCGCCGAAGCAAGTGCCACCGAGGAGAAGCCGTCGAGGACCGATTTGGCCAGAAGCAGGTTCGGCTCCCCGCCGAGTCCCTCCTCGAAGGCGCCGAGGATGGTCATGGAGCCCATGCAGTACAGCAGAAACGCGGTGATCATCCCCTCGGTGAACTTTTCGTTGGAAGACTTCAGGCGGCTCTTGAGCTTCTCGCTCAGCCGCTCCATGCCGGATTCCAGGCCCAGGAGCTCACCGAGAATGCTCCCGAGCACGATGCTGAAGATCATCAGCAGCATGTGGGACGTGCGGCCGGCCATGGAAAACCCCACATACAGGGTGAAGAGTCCGAGCCCCTGGAATACGATGTCGCTGACCCGCCGCGGCAGCCGCGCGTGAAGCAGCATACCCGCAGTACTCCCGACGATGATCGCGCCTGCGTTGACCAATGTGCCTGTCATGATTGACATCGTTATGGCACGATTCGCGGCGCGACACAAGCCCCGGTCCCCCGGGACGATGCGCGCCGGCGATCCGCCACAGGCGCGCTTGACGCAGGCGCGCTTGACGCCGGCGGCGAGTTCGTCGATGCTTGGGGTAGAGTACAGTATGCACCCGGAAACCACATACACCAGCATTGACGGAGAGGACAGCGGGCACGACATCGTCGTGTACGGCCTCACTCGCTGTGAGCCCTGCAAGGAGGCACGCAGCTACCTCGAATCGCGCGGCTGGGCGTACAAGTACGTACATCTCGAGCGCCAGCCGCAGCAGATCCGCCAGGAAATGAAGAAGGAGTTCGCCGAGGCCCACGGCAAACGCCCCCTCTTTCCGGTGCTCGAGCTCGACGGGGAGCTGCATTTCGGTTTCAGTCAGGCTGCGTGGGAACGGTGGATCAACGGGTCGTCACCCGAAAGGAGCTGATCGATGCGCGGCCGCGCGTGCGCCGCAGTCCGCGACCTGTGCGGCAGCCGGGCATCCGCGATGGTGGTGATCCGCGCGCTGCTCGCCGCCGTGACCCGGTCGCCCTCGCGCAAACGTGTACTTTCGGCACCGGTTTTTGTATGTTTCGGTGATAGTGGACGACTGGAAACGATGGTACACACAGTGGGATAGAAGCTTTTCGATCGGGATGCTCGCGCTCGGCCTCGTTGTGGTCGTATGTGGCGAGCTCGGCTGGCCGCTCGCCGTGCTCAGCCGACCGGTTATAGCCATTCTCACCGTCCTGTGGACGACTGCCGGCCTCACCCGCCTCTACCGCAGCGTCTCCGGGCACACGCTCGCCGACCGCATAACCACACTGCGGCTCGGCTTCGGGGCGGCGGCACTCATCCTCCTCGCGGCCGGCGAGCTCTTCGTGGCCGGTGAGCTCCTCGCGGCCGGCGAGCGCGGAGCGGGTATCGGCAACGGTTCCGAAGCCGCCGGTTTCAGCGTTGCCGGTGTTTCCGGGGTCGCCGTCACCTATCGCGTGGTGTTCACCCTCTTCCTCGTGGTGGCGGTGCTGAGCGACTTCCTCGACGGCCGCATTGCCCGGCGGACCGTCTCGAGCCGTTTCGGAGAGGACTGGGACATGCAGAACGATGCCGCCTTCGCCATGATCCTGTCCGTCGCCGCCGTGGTGTTCGTGGGCGTGGGTTCCTGGGTTCTTCTGATAGGACTCGCTCGATATCTCTTCGTGCTTACCGTTCCCGGCTCGCACGACGATGTTACCACGCCCCGCGGCTACGACCTGCTGGGGAAGACCGTCTGCGCGGTGACGGTCATCAGTCTGGCCGTCGTCGTCGCCGCCGGCGAGACCGGTGCGGCCGCATCGATCGCCCTCGCAACGTCGCTCCTGCTTCTGGCGGTTTCCTTCGGGTGGTCCATCTATCTGCTGCACCGCGGGCGTGCATCGACCGCCTACCTTGCCGCGGAGACCCATGCCTCAGAGCGCGTCGGCACCCTCGACTGATCACGGCCTCCGCCGGCGGGTTTCCGCGAACATCGCGCTTTTGGCAGGCGGCGCCGCTGTCTCGACCTTCGGGACGGGGCTCTACGCGGTCGGTACGGTCCTTTACATCACCGAGCAGTTCAACTCACCCGCCCTCGTATCTGCGTTTAACTTCCTCGCCTTCGCGCCCGCCGCCCTCCTCGCCCGACCGATCGGCAATCTCGTGGACCGCACCTCGCGCAAGCGTCTTATCGTAGCAAGCGATCTTGCCCGCGGGCTGTTGATGATCGTCTTCGGCCTGCTCGTGGCCGCTCTCGACCGTCCATCCGCCCCGCTCCTTCTCGGCTTCGGCCTCCTTGCCGGCCTCGGGCAGGCGATATTCGTGCCGAGCGTCCACGCCTACATGCCCGACCTCGTCGGCCGGGACCATCTGCCCCGGGCGAACGCCGTCCGGGCCGGCAGCGGCCAGCTGAGCAACGCCGCCGGCATGGCGAGCGCCGGCATCCTCGTCTCGCTCATCGGCCTTCCGCTGCTCCTCGTTGCAAACGGCGTGTCGTTTCTCGTCTCCGTGGTTCCCGAGGCGGCCCTTCGCCCCCTCGCGCCGGGGCAGGGACCCACCGTCGTGCGGGACGACGGAACCGGAGACGATCGGGGCGTCGGCGGGCGCGGCGCGCTGCGCTCTGCGATCGCGGGAGATCGGCGCCTGCTTGCCCTCACCCTGATAAACACCGTCATGTACGGCCTGTCCGCTCCGCTTGTGGTGACCATCCCCTTCATGCTCAGGCAATCGACGGATGCGGGTGATGTCCTCACGGGCCTCGTGTTTGCCGCAATGGTCGTCGGCGGCCTCGGCGGGTTTGCCGCCGCCTCCGTTGCCGCCCGTCGCTGGGGACGGGAGGGCGGCATGATTCGCGTTGCGCTCCTCGTGGGCGCCGCGGCGCTCGCCCTCGTCGCGCTCGCCCCCGGCGCACCGACACTTTTTGCTGCGGCGCCGCTCTTCGGCGCCACGGCCGCCGTCGTACACGTCGGGGTCATTACCCTGGTACAGCGCATCGCGCCCACCGTTGGCCGCGGCCGGGTGTTTGCCGCCATCGAGGCGTACGGCGCCGCCGCGGCGCCGGTGGGCTATCTTCTCGGCGGGTTGCTCGGATCGGTGCTCCTCGGACGGCTGCAGATCGTCTACGCCACGCTCGCGGCGCTGGTAGCGGTCGTGTTCGTGGTAACGGCCGGAACCCTGCGGCGGATCTGATTAGTCCGCGGACCCGCCGAAGGCCTCGAGCAGCATGGGCTGCAGCTCATCCATGCCCGGATGGGGCAGGGGCTGCGACGGCTCGAAACCTTCCTCGAAGTCGAAGTCGGAAAACCGACGCACGAGCTCTCCGTTTCGGGAGATCACGTGGACCGGAACCGAGAACGTGGACTCCTGCTCCGCGATGGGAATGCGGGGCTGGTGGTCGCCGATGATGACGGCGAGGGAGTCGTCTTCGATGAACGTGATGAGAAAATCCACCACCGTCTCGAGACTGTATTCAATGGAGGCGGTGTAGCCCTCGGGGTACTCGCCGCCGCGAAGCCAGTCGTTGTCGAAGACCCGCCGCGGCAGATCGTTGTAAATGCTGCCGTCGCCGATCTCGCTCCAGTCCTCGATAAACGGAGGCACCACGTTGAACGGCACGTGACTCGAGACCATCACGTACACACCGAAAAACGGCTCCTCGCCGCCCGGCACGGCGGCGCCGGTGTCCTCCGTGGTGCCTGTGTTCTCCCGCGCGCCGGACGCCATCCCGGCGAGCTGCGTTTCCGCGGCTCGCGCCCGCGCCCGAGCCGCCTCCTCGCGGCGCAGGCGCACCTGGTTCAGCAGAAACTGATCGGTGATTCCCCCGCCGAAGGAGTAGGGTTTCCCGCGGTAGCCGAGCTCTCCCTGAAGATGGATCTCGTCGTAGGGAAAGAACTCGCGAAACCCCTCTTCGAGGTACGTCATCCCCGGCGCGGCGAGAACGGTATGGTAGCCGGCCTCCTCCATGATGCGCACCAGCGTGCGGGTATCGGTGTTCCACATCGAGTCGTAGGTTTCCTGGTCGCCGATCCAGCGCCCGGAGAGAACAGTCGCGTCGGCGAGCCAGGAACGCCCCCCGAACGCCGGCGACTTCATGAAACTCGAATAGGCGGTGAACCCCGCCGCATCGAGCTCCCGCCCGAGCCTGTCGTAGACCGGTGCAATGAGCTCGTAGTGGTCGGAACGGGTAAAGAGGGTGTGGCCGTAGGACTCGATAATGAAGAGTCGAACGTCCTCGTCTTTCAGTTCCGGGAAGGCGTAGGCCGGACCCGAGTCGGCGTCTTCCCCCTCGGCGACCTCATTTCCCTCGTCGCCTTCGCTCTCGGGGGCCGCGTCGCCCCCGGCCCTCATGTCTGCCCCCGGGGCGCCGTCCATCGGGGCGTCGCCGGTTTCGGCGGCCGCCGCAGTCCCGCCTGCCCCCGGCCCCGCGACGAGCTGCGAGACGAGCATCACCGATGCGGGCCGATCGGGGAGCCTGAGGGCCGAAGCCGCCGCACCGCTCACCAGCGCAATGATGACCAGCACCGTCACCGGCGATCGCTTCGGCCGCAGCCGGACCGCGATGCACCCGAGCCCGTGGAAGAGAATCGCAAACACCCCCGCCAGCGCCCCGATGAGGAGCGCCGCGGCTGCAACCACGAGCGCGGGCCGTGAGAGGGCGGGAACGCCCGTCACCATCCGCAGAAAATCCGGCAGAAACCGGAGGTTCCGCCACATTGAGAAATGCTCCCGGTAGACCGCCTGAAAGAATGCCTCCCCGCCGGCAAACGCGAAAACCAGGGCGGCGACGAGACCGAGCGCGAGCGATATCTGCCGGTGCCGGCGGCCGAAGAGGGCGGTCCACAGGAAGATAAGCGCCGCAAGGGCGAACACCTCGGGAACCGGGATCAGAATCATGGCCGGGGTTCGAGTCGGCAGCCACGCGTAGACGCCGATGAGGACGTTCACCCCGAGGCCGAGGCCCAGGAATGCCACACTGAGAAGCGCGGCACGCAGGCGACGTCGGGATCTCGACAGTGTTTCGGGCCGACGCTCATTCCCGTTGTTCATATGGGGTGGAATATAATCACAAAGGGAAAGGGGTGAGAACTCGCTCTCGAAGCAGCGGGGGGCATGGCACGGATCCCGCATGACACCGCGGCGAAAAAAATCGAAGAAAGTATGATACCATGCGCCGGTTATGAACACCGACAACAGCGGTTCAGAAGCACCCGGCTCCGCCAAGGCGGTCGGCAAGACCATCGCGATCCTCGAGTTTCTCGCCGAGCACGGACAGGCGTCACTAGCGCAAATCTGCGCGGAAAGCGGGCTGAACAAGAGCACGGGCCACCGGTTTGTCAACGCGCTCAGACATCTCGGCTACGTCCGCCAGGTAGAAAACGGCTCCTACGCGCCCACGATGAAGCTGGCCCAGCTCGGCATGCTCGTCACCGACAAGCTCGACCTGTTGACCGAGGCCCGCCCCGTAGTGCAGACGCTGGCGAGCGAGACGCAGGAGACTATCCACCTGGCCACGATCGACGACACGCATCTGGTGTATCTGGACAAGGTGGAGTCAACACAAAACCTGCGCGTGGCGATGATGAGCCGCATCGGATCGAGCGCACCGACCTACTGCACCGGCGTCGGGAAGGCTCTCCTCGCCTTTGTCGACGAGGAAACGCGCCGGCGGACGCTTGGCGCCGAACACTTCGAAGCGTATACGCCGAACACGATCACCGAGCCCGCGGCGCTGGAGGAAGAGCTCGCCCGCATCCGGGCCGCCGGCGTCGCGCTCGACAACGAAGAGCACGAACTGGGCGTCCGCTGTGTGGCCGCCCCCGTCCTCGACCCGGACGGCAGAGCGGTCGCCGCTATCAGCGTATCCGCGCCCTCGGTGCGGCTCACCGACGACCGGATACCGGCGTACGAGCGTCTGCTCCTCGACGCCACCCGGAAGCTCTCGGCGCGGCTATTCCACTGACCCACCGGCGATCACACCCATGTATCCGCTCACCTGCGAACGCGGCCGGAGCCGATGCCGCCCATCAGAGCAAGAATCTCTTCCTTTGACACACGATTGAAGTCCCCGTGGATCGAGTGGCAGAGCGCACTCGCGGCTACGGCAAAGTCCGCGATCGACTCGAGGCTCTCGCTGAGCTCCGGATCACGGACGGCGTGGATGAGCGCCGCCGCGAACGAGTCCCCCGCGCCCACGCGATCCACGATGTTTCGGATCTCGTGTGGCGCGTAGGCGCCGCTTTCGTCGCGTGGTGCGAAGACGAATTGGTCGCCTGCGGCGTCGTACACCATCGCGCCCCAGCGGTTGTAGGATGCGGAGACACTCTCGCGCAGGGTGATCGCAATCTTCGAGAGGTTCGGGAAGCGGCGTGTCAGCTGAGAGGCGACGCTGCGGTAACCTTCGGTATCGAGCTTCCCGCGCTCGACGTCGGTGCTGCCGCCTTCAATCCCGAACACGTCGGAGGTATCGGCTTCATTCGCCACGAGCACGTCCGCGAAGGCGACGATCTCGGCCATCGTCTCGCCGGCGAGCTGTTTCGGATCCCGTTCGGGCGACCATCGCCACAGCTTGGAACGGAAGTTCAGGTCCACCGAAACGGGGATGCCCGCGTCCTTCGCAGCTTTCACGGACTCGAGCGACGCGGTTGCAGCCTGCCGGGAGATGGCCGGCGTGATCCCCGTTATGTGAAACCAGGCCGCATCACCGAAGATCTCGTCCCACCGGTACCGGGCGGGATCGCAGACGGCAACCGATGAGCCGATTCTGTCGTACAAGACATGGGAACTGCGCTGGTTCGCCCCGTGCTCGATGAAGTACAGGCCGAGGCGCCCATCCGCGGAAGTGAGCACGGCGCTGCAATCGATGCCGACCGCGCGAAGCTCCGCCTCACAGGCATGGCCGAGCGGGTTGTCCGGAAGCACGGTGACGAACCTCGCGTCCTCCCCGAGCGCGACGAGGCCCGCGGCCACATTCGCCTCCGCGCCGGCGAAGGTCACCTCGAGGCTCCCCGGCATCACCTGGGAGAAGCGCTTGTACGGTGCGGCCTCGAAACGCGCCATGATCTCACCAAAGGTCACTACGGTCGACATGATCAGCTTCCCTCCTTGTTCCGCTACCCGGTCCTCGCCGCGACGTTCCCCTACCCGGTCCTCGCCGCGACGCCCTCGGCTATCCTGCGTGCCGTCTCGGCGTTCTTCGAGATCGTGCTCCAGTCCTTGCCGGCGATCAGATTTCCCGGTGCAAGCCAGGAGCCGCCTACCGCAAGGACCTCCGGACGCGAGAGGTAGTCGCCCAGGTTCTCCTCGTTGACTCCGCCGAGCGGGATGTACTTGAGGCCGAGAAACCTGTAGGGCCCGTTCAGCGACGCGAGATACTGTGCGCCGCCAAGATGCTCAGCTGGAAAGAGCTTGAGCAGGCGGTGTCCGCTCTCTACCGCTGCCTCGAGCTCGGACGCCGTGGCAATGCCCGGCACGAAGGGCAACCCCACCTCCCGGGCTGTGGCGGCCACCCGCGGATTGTGCCCGGGTGCAAGCGCGAACGCGCCGCCGCGGCGCACGACCTCGTGGCACTGATCGGGACGAAGCACCGTCCCCACGCCGATGAGCATGTCCGGCACCTCGTCGGCGATCCGGCTCAGGGCCTCGAGCGAGGCATTGGTCCGCAGCGCGAGCTCGATACCGCCCACGCCGCCCTCGAGCAATGCCCGGGCGGTAGGTACGGCATCCTCGGCATGTTCTATTGTGAGGACCGCAAGAACACGGTTCTCCCCGATTCGTCGTTCGATTTCCCCTGTCATCATACCCCGAAATCCCTCCCGGACCCGGCACCGTCGCGGCAGCCTGCGTGCTGGTCAGAATATTGAAACGCTATTTCATTTTGAGAGGGTGATGGGACGTCTGTCAAGAGTGAGGTATCAAGAAGCGTGTTGGTGAGGATCGGATAAGTCCTTGAATGATGGGGAGCTTTGCGTGATCAGAGCTGTCCGACGATGTCAGGCAGAACGCTTTGCGAATAAGAACCTGTGCCGACGAGACTTGTGCCTGTCTCCACCAACACGCTGCTATATACCTCGATTCGGGCTGGGCGGATTTGAACCGCCGACCCCCTGTCCCCCAGACAGGTACGCTAAACCACTGCGCTACAGCCCGTCAATGTGAGAGTGAATACTAATATGGGGGGCGCAGGGGTGTCAACTCGACTCACTCATTCACATCACCCGGTGCCGGGTGCGCCGAGCGCAGCATGTGCCGGTGGAGGTAGTCCTTGCGGTAGAGCATGTCGAAGGGCACCTTGTAGGCGGCCTCGATGGTCTCGCGGCTGAAGAGCTCGTCGGTGGCGCCGAGCTGCATGCCGCCGCCTTTCGAGAAGAGCAGCATGTGATCGGAATACTTGCGGGTAAGCTCGAGATTGTGGGCCGAGTAGTACACACTCGTGCCGTAATCGGCGGCAAACCGGGTCAGAAACTCGAAGGTCTGCTCCTGACGTCCGGGCTCCACCGCGAAAACGGGCTCGTCGAGAATCACCAGTTTCGATCCGTAGAGGACGCTGAAGCCGACGATGGTGCGCTGGAGCTCACCCTTGCTGAGCTCCTGGGTGCGCTTGTGCAGAACGCCCCCGAGCTGGAGCTCCCGCTGCGCGTCCTCGAGCAGGCCCTGTGCGCTTCCTTCCTCGTGATAGCCGTTCTCGAATACGAACTCCATGAGCTCGCCCACCGGCTCCTCCGTCTCGAACTCCATGTTCTGGTAGACAAAGGAGACGTAGCGGTTGCGCTCCATCTCGAGCTCCGGATCCACGGCGGCGCGGGCGAAATCCGCAGTATCGCGATCGAAGAGCCGCACGCGTCCCGAAGCGGGAAAGAGCCGGGCCCCGGCGAGCAGCAGCATGGTCGATTTGCCCGTGCCGTTCTCGCCGACGAGGGAGATCACGCCCGCCGGCAAATCGATCGTCAGGCCGGAGAAGACCTCGACGACCTCCTCGGGCCGTTCAACAGCCCGGGGCGCATCGAGAGTGCCGTCCGGACCGGCGGTACCGGGGGCATCGCCCTCCGGAGGACCATAATAGAAACTGACGTCCTGAAACGAGACGATTGTGTTCGACATCGGATTACTCGCGTGATGCGGCAGCGCTACGGCGCGCCTTCTGTTGTTGCTGATACTCCGATATCGTGTTCATCGGAGGACGCTCTTCCTCCACGATCTCGTGCTCGACCGATTCGAAGACCTGATCGTGGACCTGGAACTGCCTGAGGATCGAGCTCGTATCGGGCAGCGTCGGAACGATGTCGAGCCTCTGCGCCCGCTTGAGAAAGGTCTGCAGAATCCCGAAGGCCATGCGGCCGAGGCTTCGGGTCGGTTGGTTGCGGTGGATCCGCTGGTCCAGGTCGGTCTGCCCGAAGGCCGCCAGCCCCCAGCGGGTGTAGACGTCAAGCAGATGAGAGGTCTCGACGCCGTAGCCGATCGGAAAGGGTATCTTCTCGAGGACACCGCGGCGTACCGCGTACTCGCCGGACAGAGGCTGGATGATCGCGGTGAGCTCGGGGAAGAACAGGGAAAACAGCGGCCGGATCAGTATCTCGGTCACACGCCCTCCGCCCGACGGGCGAATCCCGTGCGAGGAGGCGAGGGGCCGGTCGTAGAAGGCCTTCACGTACTGTATCTCCTCGCGGAAGATGAGGGGTGCGACGAGGCCGTAGACGAAGCGCGGATGTATGTTCTTGATGTCGGCATCGATGTACACGATGATATCGCCGGAGAGCTGGTAGATCGCCTTCCACAGGTTCTCACCCTTGCCCTTCTTTACCTCGAGTGAGGGCAGAATGTCGCTCGCGAGGTAGGTATCCGCCCCGAACGACCGCGCGACCTCGAGCGTGTTGTCGACCGATCCGGAATCGATCACCGCGATTTCGTCTACGAGCGGGTAGCGCATCATGAGCTCGGAGCGGAAGATCACCACCTCCTTGCCGATGGTGGCCTCTTCGTTGAGCGTCGGGATGCACAGCGAAATGGAAAGATCCTGCTTTTCCTTCTCTTCGACCAGCGCGCGAAGGTCCCGAAACTGAGAGTGGTGAAAGGTATTGCTCTTGAGCCAGGCGTCAATGTAGCTCTGGACGGTGTTACTCATCGCAGCACCCCCTGTCCAGCGCCACGATGAGCCCGACGAGCTGGGCGACGCCTCGCGAAAGCGGGGCGATCTCAACCCGCTCGTCCTCCTCGTTGACGTTCTCTCCGTCGGTCAGACCGATGGTCACCGCCGGGATTCCCTTGTCGATGAACGCCGAGAGCTCGGAGGTGCTCGGCGTTATGCGCGGGTGTATGTCGAGTCGCCTGAGGATCTCACGCGCGTGGTCCGCGAGCGGGTGAGAAAACTTGATGCCGCCCGGATGGCGACGGGAAAGGACGTTAAACTCCACCTCGGCGCCGGTCTGCGAGGACATCTCCGCCGCGATATCGCCGATTCTGTTGGCGAGGTCCTGCACCAGGTCCCCGGATTCGCTGCGGATCTCGAAGCGAAGCGACGCCTGGGTCGGTATCACGCTGAACGAGGCGCCCGACTCGATGGAGTTCAGGACTATGGTTGTGCGGGGCCTGCGCGGGAGCGGAATCTCGAGCATGCGGTTTATGATCTCATTGATGTTCACAATCGCACCGCCGGCCCCGAAGCGGGTCCAGTCGTACTCTTCGGGCACGCGGTATTGTATTTCGCCGCGCAGCATCCCGATGGAACCGTAGCTCAGGCGGCCGAGCTTCACGCCCTCCACGCAGATACCGGAAGACACCGGTATGTCCTTGTTATTGAGGAAAAACCGGATACCCTCAATATCTCCGCGCCCGATGCTGCGCGAGGAGCCCATGAGGACGAGGTTGGAGTTGAGCTCGATGTCGAGCTTCTCGAGGATAAGCGGAAGCGTCGCTACCGTGGCCACGCCGAGGCTGTTGTCTCCGACTCCCGGACCGCCGACAAAGTCGGGCTGGATGACCAGGGTGTGATCGACAAGCTCCGAAAAGGCGGTATCCATGTGCGCTACGATGAGAATGTTCCGATCCGGGTCTTCACCGGGGAGAATGCCGAGAGCGTTGCCGGCCTCGTCGGTGGAGCAGTTCTGCAGCTGGTATTCGTTGAAACGCTCGAGCAGGAAATCCACCCGCCGCCGCTCGTGGAACGTGGGCGAGGGAATCTCGGCCACCATCACCAGATTCGTGAGCAGAATCTCGGTGAGCTCGTTCACACGTCTCTCAAAGCTCGGAAGCTCGTCGAGGATCGTCTCGAAGCCCTGCTTCATGCGGATTACCTCGCCGGAGATGGATAATGAATCGTAGCGGTTCCACAGTACCTCAGTGGGCCCCGACGCATCAAGCTCATTCGTCGTTGCCGAAATCCACCTCCGGGACTTCCATGTCCTCTTCCGCCACTTCGAAGTACTCTCTCGCGTCAAACCCGAGCCGGGAGGCGATCATGGCGGTGGGGAAGGTGCGGATGCGCGTGTTGTATGTGCGGACCGCGTCGTTGTAACGACGTCGTGCAACCGCAATGCGGTTTTCCGTGCCGGCAAGCTCGTCCTGCAGCCGGATGAAGTTTTCATTCGAGCGCAGCTGCGGGTAGTTCTCGACGATCACCAGGAGCCGGCTCAGCGCCGATTGCAGCTCGCCGTAGCTCTCCGCTGTCTCCTCCACAGACTCCGCGCCGGCCAGCCGGGCACGCGCGTCGGCGATAGAGGTGAAGATCTCCTCCTCCTGCTCGGCGAATCCGCGCACGGTATTCACGAGGTTCGGAATGAGATCGCTGCGGCGTTGCAGCTGGTTCTCGACTTCCGACCAGGAAGCGCTTACCTGCTCGTCCATCTGCACGAGGCTGTTGCGCGCCCCCACGTACCAGGAGACCAGCGATATGATAAGGACGATTACCACGGCCGCAATGATAAGGCCGGTGTATGAACGTTTCTGTGACACCACTTCTCTAACTCTCCTTACGCCAGATTATTCCGCACTGCGCTCCAGGGCGCGCTCCACGACATTCAGAAGCCTCGCGAGGCGCCGCCGCCACCGAAGCCGCCGCCGCCGAAACCGCCGAATCCGCCGCCGCCGCCACCGGAGCCGAAGCCCCCGCCGAAAAAGCCGCGGCCGCCGGTGAGAAACAGCAGGGGCCAGAAGAAACGCCCGCCGCCGAGGAAAAACATCAGAAGCAGCATGTAGAGCAATCTGCCTCCGCCGCCGCCGGAGGAGGTGCCGCGGTCGGAACGGGCGACGGGCGCCTCGGCGCCGTGCTCGCGTAAGTCGACGTCGTATTCCTCGGCGATGATGCCGGCCACCTGCTGCATGCCGGCGTAGAGCCCGGCGCCGTAGTTGTCCTCCCGTAACTCCGGCACAACGGCGGTGTCGAGGATCTCTCCGGCACGGCCGTCAGGGATGGCACCTTCGATTCCGTAGCCGACCTCGATGCGCACCTGCCGCTCCTGCAGGGCGAGAACCATGAGGACGCCGGATTCGTCCTCCGCACTGCCGACACCCCAGGCCGAGGCGAGCCGTATGGAGTACTCCTCCACCGTCGCAAAGGGCTCGATGGAATCGACAACCGCCACGGCGATCTCCGCCCCGGTTGCCTCCTGCACCGCCTCGGCGAGCGCCGTCATCCGCTGCTCGTCGCGGGCATCTATCACCCCCGCGAAATCATTCACGAATCCCGCGGGCTGAGGGAGCTCCTGCGCGACGGCGGGTGTCACCACCACCGCGAGAAGCAGCGCCGGCACCACCGCGAAAGCCCCCGCCCGCAGTTTTGCTCGCAGTGCCTTCATACTCAACTCTCCATCCGGTCGACGATTTCGACGAGATCAGAGAGGCGAAGCAGAAGGGCGTCGGCGAGACGAACGGGGTCGGCGGACTCTCCGTTTCGGTAGGCGACGAGCTGCAGGAAGGGCCCCGGCTCCAGGCCGAAGGCCTCATTGACCGAAGAAATGAGGGCCCGCGGGTCGGTCGGCACCGGCTCGACGTCCTTCAGGCGCAACAGCCCGCGAAATACCGCCGCCACGGGTCCGTACCAGCGGGTGAGCTCCCGACCGAGCCGGCGGCGGCGCCCGCGGGCGGCAAGCACGAGCTGCCTCAGACTGATGAGGTTACCGCGCATCTGATGCTCGAGCTGGTGGCGCAGGTTCCGTCGATCAACGTCGAGCGCTGCGGTGGGGTCCTCACCGTAGAGCACCCTGTGGCGCGCGGCGATATCGAGATACTCCATGGGAAACACATCGCTCGAGCGGGCGAACTCCCCGGACGTGAGAATGAGCGGCGTTATGCGCCGCTTGCGCATCATACCGCCGGCCGTTTTCGCAAACCGCACCAAAGCGCCGGGGTCGGGCTCGGAGAGCAACACGAGCACGTTGATATCGGATACGCCGGGATGGAAGCTTCCCTCTACGTAGCTCCCGTAGAGCACGACCGCATCGAGACGCCCGCCAAAGGCATCCTTGAGCTTCGCGAGGAACTCGACCTCGACCGCGTGTTGCAACCGGTCGGCTGCACGTGACATACACTACTCCTGCGTGGGAATCACACCCCAAGATACACACAGTAGCGCGGCGAATCAACGGGACACGCATCAGCGGGACACGAATCAACGCGGGCCGTTGACGTAGCGGGCAGGCGCTTTTAAGATGGTTGGGTGCGAGGGCAGGCCCTGCCGGCGCACTATCTGACGGTAAGCAGACAATCAAGGAGCGACACATGGCAAATCTGGAAACGAGCTATATGGGTATCGACCTCAAGAGCCCGCTCGTCGTCGGCGCGTGCAGCCTCACGGCCAACATGAAGGCAATCAAGAAGATAGAGGAAGCAGGCGCCGGGGCGCTTGTCATTAAGTCTCTCTTCGAAGAGGAGATCCAGCTCGAGAAGTACAAGATGGAAGAAGACATCGAGATGTACGACGACTGGCACGCCGAGATGACCGATATATTTCCTGAGATGGAGCACGGCGGTCCGGACGAGCATCTGATGTGGGTCAGGAAGACCAAGGAAGAGGCAGGTATTCCCGTTATCGCGAGCCTGAACGCCCTCAGTCACGACACATGGGTGGAATGGGCGCAGAAGCTCGCGGATACCGGCGTCGACGGACTGGAGCTGAACTTCTTCTCCACGCCTACCAGTTTCGATGAGGATGCGAAGAGCGTCGAGGACGCCCAGGTCGGAGCCCTGCGGGACGTCAAGAAAGCCGTGAAGGTTCCGGTTTCGGTAAAGCTCAGTCACTTCTACACCAACCCGCTGGCCCTCGTGAAACGCATGGCGGATACCGGGGTGGACGGCTTCGTGCTGTTCAACCGGATGTTCCATCCGAGCTTCGATATCGACAAGGAACGCATGTCGTTTCCCTTCAATCTCTCCCAGCGAAACGATCATCGACTTCCTATGCGCTTCACGGGTCTCCTCTACGACAACATTGACGGCAGCATCTGCGCGTCCAACGGCATCCATCAGGCGGAGGATGCCGTTGAGCTGCTGCTTGCGGGAGCGGACGTGTTCCAGGTGGTCAGCACCCTCTACCAGAACTCCATCGAAATCATCGAGGAGATCAATTCCGGCATTTCCGCGTGGATGGACCGCAAGGGCTATCGCACGCTCGACGATTTCCGCGGAAAGCTGAGCGCGAAGCACACCTCGGACAAGGCTGCCTACCGTCGTGCCCAGTACGTGAAGATGCTGCTCCACGCCGACGAATACGTCAAGCGGCCGAAGCTCATATAGCGGCGCGGGCATGACAATCGGGAAACAGGCCTTCGGAGAATCCCCCGAAGGCCCGGTCGAGCGCATCACCATGGAGAACGCTCACGGCGTCAGCGTTTCCGTCATGACCTACGGCGCCATCATAACCTCCGTGCTGCTGCCGGATGCATCCGGCATGCGCAGGGAGGTGACCCTCGGCTTCGACACCCTCGACGGGTATCTGGGTGCGCATCCGTACTTCGGTGCGACGGTGGGCCGCGTCGCCAATCGGATCGCCGGGGCCGCATTCAGCCTCGACGGCGCGACCTACCGCATCGACGCCAACCAGGGAGAGCACACGCTTCACGGCGGCGCCGAGGGATTCCACCGCAAACTCTGGACCTCGGAGCTCTTCGGCGAAAGCGAGGAGGCGGGAGTCGTATTCAGCCGCACCAGCCCGCACAAAGAGTGCGGCTTTCCGGGCAACCTCGCGGTGTCGATCCGCATGTCGCTGTCGGAGGAGAACGAGCTCGTTCTCACCTACGAAGCGACCACGGACCGGCCGACGGCGGTCAATCTGACCAACCACGCCTACTGGAATCTCGCCGGCCGGCCGCAGGATACGATACTCGCTCACGTGGTAACCCTCGACCCCGACCACTATCTCCCCACCGGCGAGGGGCAGATCCCCACGGGGCGCATCGCACCGGTAGCCGGCGATCCGCACGATTTCAGGCAGCCTAAGCCCGTCGGCGCGGATATCGGCGCGGTCGAGGGAGGCTTTGACGAGTGTTACCTCTTCGGCGAGGACATCGGCGAACAGCGGACCCGGGCGACGATGGCCTCCGATGAGCTTCGCCGCTTCGCGCGCGTCGAGGACCCCGAAAGCGGGCGCACCATGGAGATCCGAAGCACCATGCCGGGCATGCAATTCTACACCGGCAACAAGCTCGAGGGCGCACCCGCCCGCGACGGGGGCACGCTGGTGAAGCACGCCGGGATGTGCTTCGAGACGCAGTTCCTGCCGAACGCGGTCAACGAGCCCGGCTTCCCATCACCCTTTCTCTACCCCGGCGAGACCTACCGCCACACGACGGTGCACACCTTCGGGACGCTCTGAGGCGGCGCAGATTACCGCCCCGATCGCAGCTCCTCGCCGAACGGCTCGAGCACGCGGTCGAGCAGCCCGTGAAGGTGAGAAATCGCGATACCGTAGTTCGTCACCGGAACGCCGGCGGCGACCGCCTCGTCGAGACGACTCAGCATCATCTTCCGCGTGAGCATGCACGCGCCGCAGTGGATCACGAGCGCATAGTCCGCGATGTCGTCGGGATATCCGCCGCCCTGCACCGTGATATCGAGATCCTTACCCGTGTACTGCCGAAGCCAGCGAGGAATCTTCACGCGCCCGATGTCGTCCGAATGCGCGTGGTGCGTGCAGCTCTCCGCAAGCAGCACGCGGTCGCCGTGCTCGAGCCGATCGATCGCGCCCGCGCCCTCGACGAAGCGCGCGAGGTCCCCCTTCAGGCGCGAGAAGAGCACGCTGAATGTGGTGAGCGGGATCTCAGGGGGTATGGATCCGGCCGCCTTCTGCACCACCTGAGAATCGGTGATGGCGAGGTCGGGCGCGCGCTTGAGCTGCGACAGCGCCCAGTCCACCTCCCGCTCCTTCACGACGAGCGTGGCGGCGTCGGCATCCAGAATCTCCCGGATGGTCTGAACCTGCGGCAGAATCAGTCGTCCCCTCGGCGCTTCGAGATCGATGGGGACGACCATCAACACGAACGAGTAGCGCGAGATCATATTCTGAAGCAGCGCGCGCTCCTGCTCGCGCCTGGTCTCGAGCAGACTGATGAGCTCCCGTTTGAGCTCCTCCACGCCGGCTCCGGTGACGTTCGAGACCTCGAGAGCGGTGATGCCCTCGGCGCGAAGCGACTGCGTCAGGGGAGCCTCGCCGTGGCGGCGGTCGCGATTGGTCACCGCAACGAGGACGTCCGCGCGGTGCTCGCGCAGGTAACGGCGCTCCGCCTCGGTCATGCTTCCCGAGGTGACGTAGAGGGTTACATCGGCACCCCGCTCGGCGCGGCGGGTTCGGCCGACCCGTTGAGTCCCGAGCGCGCCCTCGTCGTCGATGCCGGCCGTATCCACGAAGACGACCGGACCGAAGGGCAGGAGCTCCATCCCCTTGTAGACGGGATCCGTGGTCGTGCCCGGCGTTTCCGAGACGATCGCGAGCTCCCGGCCGGTAATGCGGTTGATGAGACTCGATTTGCCGCTGTTACGCGGCCCGAGCAGCACGATATGGGGTCTGAGTCCCCGTGGGGTGCTAATCATCGCCGTCCTGCCCCGTGTTGTTCTCCCTTAGCCGCTCGATAAGCCCCGCGTAGCGCCGGCGGAAGTCGGCGTAGCGCACCGGGTCGTATCCGAGCCTCGTGAGGTTGCGCGTGGAGAGAAGCTCCTCGCAGTCGGCCTCGGCCATGCCGAGCTCGGCCACGAGGTAGGCCGAGAGCGTCATACCCCGCGCCCGGGCGGCCTCCACGATGCGCTCGCACGCCGCATAGCCGAACAGCGGCAGCAGGGCCACGATACGGGCATGGCTCGCCTCGAGGTTCCGTTCGCAGCGCTCGGAGTCCACCGCGAGCGAGGTTATGAGGTCCCGGAGCGTTCCCGCCGCCCCGGTGAGCAGTCGAAGGCTCTCCCAGGCCGTATGCGCTATTGCCGGGAGGAAGGCATTGAGCTCCAGCTCGCTTCGGGCGCAGAGGCGGGTGAGCAGCCCGTGGTTCGCGGCGATGCGCTCGGCAGCCTGCACGACCGCCTCCGCCTGCACGGGATTGACCTTGCCGGCCATGATCGAGGACCCCTTGACCGGAGCCGGCAGCGCGAGCTCACCTATGCCGCCGCCCGGCCCCGAGGCGAGGAGCCTGATATCGCCGGCAATGCGCTGCAGACCGACGGCGGCGACGTTCACCGTTTCCATCGCTTCGAGTACCAGGTCGTAGTTGGAGGTCGCCTCCACCGTATCGTCGGCGCGCGTCACCGGGTGGCGCGTCGTGC
>CAZWNS010000029.1:0-30906 GCA_964635245.1 uncultured Spirochaetaceae bacterium | reverse complement strand
GCGGTCGTCGATCTGCGGGTAGCTCAGATCACGAACCGTCCGTCCCGCAGCACGGCGACCTCCCGCCCGTCGTAGGTGCGGACCGTGGCCTGAATCTGCTCGGAGCCGATCATGAAGTCGGTGTGCACGAAGCTCACGTTGGCGCCGATGGAGGGAAGCTCCTCGTCGGTGAGCTCATCGCCCCCTCTGATGCAGCCGGGATAGGCCCCGCCGAGGGCGATGTGACACGCGGCGTTCTCATCGAAGAGGATATTGTAGAAGACCCGGCCGGACCGGAAGACGGGTGAGCCGGCGTCGACGAGGGCGATCTCGCCCGCGTAGGCCGCGCCGGCGTCCATCCCGAGGTAGCGCCCGATGATATCGGCGTTCCGCTCGGCCCCGAAGTCCACGACTTTTCCGTCGGAAAACTCGAACCACGCGCCGTCGACCACCTTGTTCATGACCGTGACCGGGCGTGTCACGGCAACCCTGCCGGTGGTCCGCCGGTAGTCGGGCGTCGTAAAGACCTCCTCGGTCGGGAGGTTCGGCAGAAACTCGAGGCCGCCGGGGGTCTTCCCGGGTCCTCCGACCCAGACGGCACGCTCGGGGATTCCGACCCACAGGTCCGTCCCCGGCCCCTCGAAGTGGAGCCACTCCGCGCGCAGCTCGTCGAGCACCGCCGCTCGCCGCTTCAGGCGTTCGGTGTGCTCGCGCCAGGCCGCAACGGGGTCGGCGCGGTCGAGGCGGAGTATGGGGCGCATGGCCTCCCACAGGGTCTCCACCGGCGCCGGCACGGCGCCGAGCACCTTCCGTGCCCAGCCCTCGGTGGGATTGGCGACGACGATCCATGGAAAGCGGTCGGCCTGCAGGGCGCGGCGAAAGGGCATCATCGCCTGCTCGGTTGCTTTCCCGATGCGGGCGTTTCGCTCATCGTCGACGTCCGCAAGGAAATCCGGGTCCTCTCGGCCGGCGATCGACACGACGGCCCACTCTTCGGAGATCATGATGTCGTTCATCGCCGTGAGCTGCGAGGGCACGTAGTCGAGGTACTCCTCGGCGGAGTGCTCGATGCGCGCCTTGAGCAGGCCCGGGTGCACCGCGCGGGTGTCTACGTAGCGCGCACCGCGGCGATAGGCGGCCGCGGCAATCTCCTGCATGAGCTCCCAGTGCACGGGCTCTCCGCGGATCTGCAGGTTACGGCCCCGATCGATGTTGACCAGGGAAACGATGAGCTCGGCGTAGGCGGCGATGTCGTCGGAGTACATGTCCCGCAGGATACCGTTACCGGGCCTTGACCGGCAATGCTTTCTCCCGCAGGCGGCTGTTGTTACATTACAGAGGTGGCGAGTCAAGAATACCGGCTGACCTGGCACAGTGCGATCCGCGAAATCCCGGCCGACTCCTGGAACGCGCTCACCGCGCCCCTGCGCACACCGCTTCTGGAGTGGGAGTGGCTCAACGAGCTCGAGCGGTCGGGGTCCATGTCCCCGGACACCGGATGGATTCCAAGGCACATGGGCGTCTGGGACGGGGACCGGCTGGTTGCGGCCGCGCCCCTCTACGTACGCACCCACAGCATGGGAGATTTCGTCTTCGACTTTGCCTGGGCGGATGTGGCGCAGCAGATGGGCATCCCCTACTATCCCAAGCTCGTCGGGATGAGCCCCGCAACGCCGGCGAGCGCCTACCGATTTCTGCTGGCCGACGACATGCCTCGCAAGGCGGTGACCGCCGCCATGGTGGAGCAGATGCGCGAGCTCACCCGGCGAAACGACATCCACGGCATCGCCTTCAATTTCGCCGACCCGGACTGGGTGCCGGAGATGGAAGCCGAGGGCTTCATCCCGTGGGTCCACCAGGGCTACGAGTGGCACAACCCCGGTTACGGGTCCTTCGACGACTACCTCGCCGATTTCAACAAGAATCAGCGGAAGAACATCCGCAAAGAGCGCAAGGCGATGGCCGACAACGGCATAGAGCTCGAAACCGTGCGCGGGGTCGATGCGCCGGACCGGTACTTCGAGCTCATGTACGATTTCTACGAGGCGCACAACGCGCAGTTCGGCCCCTGGGCGGCGAAGTTCCTGAACCGCGCATTCTTCGAGGGCCTCGCAGACTGCTGCCGCCACCTCGTGCTCTTCGTGGTCGCCCGCGAGCGGGGCGCCGCGGATCCCCTCGCCATGTCGTTCCTGCTGACAAAGGGCGATGTTCTCGTCGGGCGCTATTGGGGGAGTTTCGGCTTTGTGGACAAGCTCCACTTCAACGCCTGCTACTACGAGCCGATTCGCTGGGCCATTGAGCACGGCGTACGCGACTTCGATCCCGGGATGGGCTCACCGCACAAGGTGAAACGCGGCTTTCGAGCGGTACCTACCTACAGCCTGCACTACTTCACCGACAAGCGCATGCGGTTGATCATGGAGGGCAACATCGACCGGATCAACGCCTACGAGCGCGGCAACATCGACGAGCTCAACGCCCGCCTGCCCTTTGCGAACAGAGACGACGTGGCGATCACGTCGGAAGAAAGACGGTAAACCGCGCGCCGCAGCCGAGCTCGGATTCCACCTCTATGCTGCCGGCGTAGGCCTCGACGAGCTGTCTCGCGCTCGCAAGCCCGATGCCCGTTCCGGCGCCGAGCTCCTTTGTCGAAAAGAACGGGGAGAACAGCTCACCGAGACTCTCCTTCGGGATGCCTACGCCGCTGTCCTCGACGCTCAGATACACACGTTGACCTTTCGTCCCGGTGGTCACGGTGAGCACCCGGCGCTCGCTCTCGAGCATCGCGTCGGTGGCGTTCCTGATGAGGACGTCCACGATCTGCTTGAACTGAAGCGCGTTTCCCCGGATGGTGGGCAGCTCGGGATCGAGGAATATCCGGCGCTCCACGCGGTACTTGAAGGAGCGATCAATCTCGAAGAACGCTATCTCTCGCTCGACGATATCGTTGAGATTAATCGGCTCTTCGCGGAAGAAGCTCTCGTCCATCGTGTGCAGGAGAATGCCGGCAACGATGCGCTGCAGGTTCCTCGCACCGTCGGCAATGTGGTCGAGATACGTCTGAAGCTGCGCGCCGTTCGGATCCTCGTGGTCGACAAGCAGATTGGCGAGGAAGACGGCGCTGCCGATGGTCTGAATCGGTGCCTTCAGGTTGTGCACGATCTGGGAAGCGTACTTGCCGAGCTCAGCCGGACGGCGTAGAGCCATGACCCGCTCGGTGAGCTGGTCACTGTTCTCGGCCAGCGTCTCCAGGAGCGTCTCGCGCTCGTACTTGAGAGAGGCGAGCTCGACCGACTGACGGATCACCGAGATAAAGTCCGCCGCGTCCCACGGCTTGACCACGTAGCGGTGCACGTGGTCCTGGTTGATGGCCTCGAGGAGGGAGCGGCTGTCCGAATGCGCGGAGAGAACGACCCGGGTGGCATACGGGGCAACCTCGGTCACCTCCTTGAGGAACCGGAAGCCGTCCATGTCTGGCATGCGAAGGTCGCTCACCACCACATGCGCCTGGTTATGGCGGAGAAACTCGAGCGCCTCCGGCGGGCGCGTGAACGTAAGACACTCGTAGGGCTCGGTGCGGAACAGCCGCTCCGCGACGTCGAGGATCTCGTGCTCGTCGTCGACGAACACGATTCGGGGCTCGGCCTTCATCGAATCGGTAGAGACAGCCATATCGGCGGGACTACCTGCACATCCGTCCATCGCTACATACAATAGTAGTGCAAATAATGGTCGAATTGCGAAAGATTCGCGAAAGACGCCGGGGCGGGCCGGCCGCTCACCCTTCCCCGTCGCCCGTCTCCGCGAGATGATCGAGCACGAACTGAATGCCGTTGACCGGTATCTTCAACCACGCGGGTCGATTATTGATCTCGTACCCGATCTCGTAGATCGCCTTTTCGAGGATGAACACCTCGAGGATGACGCGAAGCTCCTCGGGATCCTCGGGCACGAAGTCCACGCCGTCGACGGTTTCGAGGTAGCCGTCGAGGAAGACACCGGTGACGTAGGTGAACCATGGATCGATCCATTTGCCGAGCCACTCGGCATCCTCGGGACGCACGTTCGCGTACTCGAGATACTTGCCGTAGATCGCGTAGTGAAAGGAGCGGATCATACCGGCGACATCACGGAACGCCCCGTATTTGAGCCGGCGCTCACCGAGGGACCGGGCCGGCTCGCCCTCGAGATCGATGATGACGAAATCCCTGCCGGTGAACAGCACCTGCCCGAGGTGGTAGTCACCGTGGACGCGGATCTTCTTCGCGTGAATGCGTGTTCCGGTGATGCGACCGAAGTGCGAGAGAATGGCGTTCTCCTGATCGAGAAACCGGTCGATATCGGCGGCAACGTCCGCATCGACGCTGTTTCGCACCTTCTTGGCGGTGGTCATCACCCTGCGGAACAGACTCCGCATCGACTGATACATCGAGCGCTGATAGAGCCTGGAGAAGTCCTCCGGGGCGAAGTCCCTGTCGGTGCGCTCCGCGCTCAGCGCGAGATGAAGCTCCCCTGTGCGGCGGCCGAGCAGGTGCATCAGCTCGAGGAAGAAGCCGTCGGTCATCCCGATAAACTCCTCCGGCACATCGCCGAGCTTCACATCCAGGATGTCGGGCAGGCTCGGCGGCGAGGCGCCGGTCTCCTGCTTCATGGAAAGCAGAAGCTCGAAGTAGCGCTCGACCACGCTCTCGGTGTATGACCAGGCATCGCCCTCATTGGGGACGAAAGAGACCATGAGTCCGAGCGAAGCGCTGTCGATACCGCGCCCCGAGTACGAGAGGCTTCCCCCGTAGGCCGGGACCTGCTCGAAGCGCCGGCGCTCGCTCAGATAACGCATCAGCTCTACGTCAGGATTCACTCCATCTTCGAGCTTGCGATAGAGCTTGAAGAAGAGGCTGTCCTTGTAGAGAAACGAGGTATTCGACTGCTCGACCTTGAGAACCCGCGAGCTGTAGGGGCGCTCGAGGCCGGCCGCCATCGAGCGCAGGCCGCGACCGCGGGTCAGCTGAATCTCGCCGGCTCTTCCCTTGATCTTCTTGCGCGTGAGCAGCAGATGCAACAGCTCGTCACGGAAGCCGGCGTCGTAGCCGGCGTCATAGATTACGCCGGAGCTTTCGCCGAGCTTGACCCGGGCGATGACCGCACGCGGCGACTCACCGGCGATCTGCTCGGCCTCCTCGCGCAGGGCGAGGGAAACCGGCAGTACGTAGCTCTCGCTTGTCTCGTCGGCAAACACGATATCAACGACCGTGATCCAGGCCCGACGTGGTCCCGAATCCACGGGAAACACATCGGCGATTCTCATCCGTCTCACCTTGCGGCTCTTCTCGCGGTACCAGCGGCTGCGCTGCACGTACTCGAGCAGCACCCGCTGTTCGAGCGTCCGCGAGAGGCGTGTCGAGAAATCGGTCCAGTCGTTTTGTGAGATTGCGACCTCGCGGCTCTGAGCATCACCGACCTTCTCTGCCGCGGTTTCCACCGGATGCAGGATGAACCAGTAGAAGTCGTTGGAGCCGATGTTCACGGTGTAGCCGTCTTCACGGATACGGGGAAACTCGTTCTGGCTGAACACTTCCTCCGGCACGTGGTCGGCGTAATCCGGGAGCTCGAGGGTCACGACCTCCCGGTGACGGGAGAAGTTCGCGATGACGAGGACCGTCTCGTCCTCATAGCGCCGGAGGAATGAGAACACATGCACGTTGTCGGAGTTCACCACCTCGAAGCTCCCGCGGCTGAACGCCCGGAATCGGCGACGGGTGGCGATCACGCGCTTCATCCACCAGAGAAACGACGAGTTGTTTGCCTGCTGGGTCTCGATGTTGAGGGCTTCGTAGTGGTACTCCGGATCGATGATCACCGGCAGGTACAGCCGCTGGGGATTCGCCTTGGAGAAACCGGCGTTCTTGTCCGGGCTCCACTGCATCGGTGTGCGCACCCCGTCGCGATCGCCGAGGTAGACGTTGTCCCCCATGCCGATCTCGTCGCCGTAGTAGATGACCGGCGTACCGGGCAGCGAGAAGAGCAGGATGTTCATGAGCTCCATCAGCCGCCGATTGTTCTCGAGAAGCGGGGCGAGGCGACGCCGGATGCCGAGGTTGAGGCGCTGCGAGGGGTCGCGGGCGTAGGCGCGGTACATGTAGTCCCGCTCCTCGTCGGTGACCATCTCGAGGGTGAGCTCGTCGTGGTTCCGCAGGAAGATACCCCACTGACAGGTATCCGGAATGTCGGGCGTCTGCTCGAGGATGTCGGTAACGGGAAAGCGATCCTCGGTCTTGACGCTCATGAACAGGCGCGGCATGAGCGGAAAGTGGAAACACATGTGACACTCGTCGCCCGAGCCGAAGTACTCGACCGCGTCCTCGGGCCACTGGTTCGCCTCGGCAAGCAGCATCTTGTCGGAGAACTTCTCGTCGATGTGCGCCCGCAGCTGTTTGAGAAACGCGTGCGTCTCGGGCAGGTTCTCGCAGTTGGTATTCTCCCGCTCGTAGAGATAGGGCACCGCGTCGAGACGCACACCGTCGACACCCATGTTGAACCAGAAATCGGTCAGCCGAAACAGCTCCTTTCGCACCGCGGGATTCTCGAAGTTGAGATCCGGCTGGTGCGAGTAGAAGCGGTGCCAGTAGTAGGCCTTGGCGACCGGGTCCCAGGTCCAGTTGGAGGTTTCGAAATCCTGGAAGATGATGCGCGCCTCGGAGTAGCGGTTCGGAGTGTCGCTCCACACGTAGAAGTCCCGGTATGTGGTCCCCGGCCCGGCGTGCCGGGCACGCTCGAACCATGGGTGCTGGATGGACGTGTGATTGATGACGAGCTCGGTGATCACGCGCAGGTCACGGCGATGCGCCTCGCGAAGGAAGCGCTTGAAGTCGCGCAGGTTGCCGTAGGCCTCATGGATGCCGGTATAGTCGGATATGTCGTATCCATCGTCGCGCCAGGGCGAGGGGTAGAAGGGCAGGACCCAGATGGCGTTTACGCCCAGATCCTGCAGGTAGTCGAGCCGCTCGGTGAGCCCCTTGAAGTCGCCCATCCCGTTGCCGTCCGAGTCGGCAAAAGAGCGGACGTGCAGCTCGTAGATGACGGCATCCTTGTACCAGAGCGGGTTCTGTTGGTCCATCCATGCGGCTCCTAGCGTTCCAGTCGAAAGAGATGTACGGGTATCCCGGCAGGATCGAGTCGGACGAAATTCCAGTACCCGTCCCACCGGTAGGCGGTGTCCGCGAGAAGATCCCGCACTGTGAAGGGCATCGTGTAGGCAAGACCGACCGCAGCCGGCGAGAACTCAACCCACCCGGCCTGGGGGGCGTGGTAATCCATATTGACCACCACCAGAATCACGTTCTCCCCGTCATCCGAGGTCTTACTGTAGCAAAGCAGGTTCGGATTATCAACGGCGTGGAAGCGCAGGTTTCGGTTCCGCTGCAGCGCCGGATTCTCCAGCCGGGCCCGATTGACGGTCGCGATAAAGGATGTGAGATCGCCGGTTTGATGCAATTCCCAGTACCGGATCTCGTACTTCTCGGAGTTGAGGTACTCCTCGCCGCCCTCCTCCCGCGGCGTATGCTCCATCTTCTCGAAGGCCGGCCCGTAGATTCCCACATTCGAGGAGAGGGTTGCCGCCAGCGCGTATCGCGCGAGGAAGGCGGGCCTCCCGCCGAGCTGCAGGTCCTCGTGGAGGATATCGGGCGTGTTCGGCCAGAAGTTCGGCCGGAAGTACTCGGCTACCTCGGTGGTGGTGAGCTCGGTGAGGTAGTCCCTGAGCCCCGCCGGATCGTTCCGCCAGGTAAAATAGGTGTAGCTCTGGTTGAACCCGAGCTTCGCCAGTCCGTACATCCGACGCGGCCGCGTGAAGGCTTCGGCCAGGAAGATCAGCTCGGGATAACGCTCGGTGAGGTCGTCGATGAGCCATTCCCAGAACCCGTAGGCCTTGGTATGCGGGTTGTCCACGCGGAAGACACGCACACCCGCGTCGATCCAGTGCTCGAAGACGCCTTTGAGCTCCTGCCACAGAGCCTCCCAGTCTTCCGTCTCGAAGTTGATCGGGTAGATGTCCTCGTATTTCTTGGGCGGGTTTTCGGCGAACTGAACGCTGCCGTCGGGGCGCAGGACGAACCACTCGGGATGCTCCCGCACCCAGGGATGGTCGGGAGAGCACTGAAAGGCGATGTCGAGGGCGATCTCCATCCCGTAGCCTTTCGCCGCTTCCACGAGCGAGGTGAACTCGTCCAGGCTGCCGAGCTCGGGGTGAATCGCGGTGTGCCCTCCCTCTTCCGATCCGATGGCCCACGGCGATCCCGGGTCGCGGGGTCCGGCCTCCAGCGCGTTGTTTCTGCCCTTCCGCTTCGTATGGCCGATCGGATGGATGGGCGGGAGATAGACGATGTCGAACCCGAGCTCGGCGATGTAGTCGAGGCGGTTGGCAAGATCGGCGAAGGTGCCGTGCGTCCCGGGCTCCGGCGAGGTCGAGCGGGGGAACACCTCGTACCAGGCGCTGAAGGCCGCCCGCTCGCGGTCGACGCGTACCTTGAGGGTGCGCGGATAGTCGGTCTGAAGCGAGCGGTCGGGGTATGCGTCCATGAGGCGGGTGAGCTCGGAAGAAGTCGCAACGCGTACACGCTCGGCATGAAGGGTCTTCGCGTTACGCAGGGCCGCGGTCAGCTCGGTCAGACGCTCCGCGTCGGAGCCGGAGCCGGCCCGCGATGCCGCGGCCCCAGGCTCCTCGGCTCGAGAGGCCGCCTGCTCCACGAGGTCGGCGCCGATCAGCAGATCGACATCGGTTTCCACCCCGGCTGCATGCTTCTTTGCCAGACCGTCCTGCCAGGTGCGAAAGTGATCGATCCACCCGCACACCGTGTACTCATAGCGACCCGGCTTCGCGACCCTGAAGGCGGCCCGGTAGCGGTCGTTTCCGAGGGCCTCCATTTCCGTCTCCTGCCGGCGCCCGTTTCGGCGGCGATAGCGCAGCACGATGCGCACGGCGTCATGGCCGTCCGCAAAGGCGTCGGCCTCGACGGTGACATCATCGCCTTCAACGCGCTTCACGGGGAAGCTGCCGCAGTCGATCTCGGGAAATACGCGATCTATGACGACACGTCGTCGACCGTGTGGTATGAGCATATGGGAAGGGTACCGCAAAGCGCGGCTCTCTATCAAACGGCGGAGCTCTGGATCCGCTCGAGCTGCTGCTCCGCGAGCGCCCGAATGTCCTCGGGCACTTCCATCTCGAGCAGCGTGTTCAGGGTCTCCTCGGCCTTCTCCCCGTCCCCGGCGTTGAGGTAGGTAAAGGAGAGGGCGTAGAGCGTCAGGTAGTCGCGGGGGTTGATCTCGTAGGACTGCTCGAGACACCGCCGACTCTCCTCGTGGAGCCCGATCTGGCTGTACAGCACGCTGAGATTCCGCAGCACCGAAGCGTTTCCCGGATCGCCGGAGCGGGCCTGTTCGAGGTAGTGCCGCGCGGCGTCGTACTCGGCCTCACGCAGGTAGGAGCATCCCATTGCCTCGAGCGCCTCGATATTGTCGGGCTCGAGCTTCAGACAGAAATCAAGCGCCTTCATCGCTTTGCGGTTGGCCCCGGATTCGGTAAACGCCACTCCGATGTCGGCCAGCGCCCGTACATTGTCGGGCTCCTCGGCGAGGATACTCTCCAGTAAGCCGATGGCCGCCTCGAAATCCCCGTGCTGTATCCGTGCCTCCGCATCCTGTAGAACATCTTCCATACATGACAAGAATACTTACACAGACGTCACGGTGCAAGCCGCGCAACAGCAGAATTGTTGACCGGCGGCTGTCATCGGGTATACAACACAGCCTATGGTCGCGCTTCTCGTCATCGGCGACGAAATTCTTGCAGGCGATATCCGCGAGGAGAATATCTCTTTTATGATCGATACCCTGAGGCGCGCCGGCCACCGCCTTGGCGAGGTGCGCATCATAGGCGACGAGGTGGCCCTGATCGCCGAGACGTTCCACGAGCTCTGTGCGCGATACGACTACGTGATAAGCGCCGGGGGCGTGGGTCCCACCCACGACGACGTGACCCTCCAGGGCGCGGCGGCCGCCTTCGGAGTCGAGCTCGAGCTCAACAGCGACATGAAGGACTTTCTCGCCGACCACTACGGGGAGGAGCTCAGCGCCTCGGCGCAACGCATGGCGATGCTGCCGAAAGACAGCGAGATCATTATGGGCGGCGGCCACAGATGGCCCATCATCAAACGCGGGAACGCCTTCATCCTGCCCGGCCTGCCGGTGGCGCTGCGCGATAAGATCGGGCGCGTGGCCCGGATGATCCCGGCAAGCACCGAGGGATGGATGGGCGTGCTCTACGTCAGCTGCGACGAGACGGATCTTGCCGAGTGGCTCTCGGACCTGCAACAGCAAAGCCCCGGCGTGAAGATCGGCTCCTACCCCGTCGTCGAGAACGGACGCTTCCATACCCGCATCACGGTGAAGAGCGACGAGCGGGAGGCCGCCGCGGCCGCGTTCGAGAAGGCCCGCGCCTATTTCCGCGATGCCGGATGGCTCTTGAGCGACATCGAACCGGCGCAACACCTCGAAGCGGAGGCATGATCATGCGAACTCTCCTGTGTCTGCACGGCTTCGGTGTCCGCGGCTATTTCTGGGATGTGATCAAACCTCACCTCGAGAACGTCTACGCGCGGGTGGTAACCCCGGACCTGCGGATGGATACGATCGAAACCGTTCTCGACAGCGGCCGCCGGCTCACCGAGCAATCGGCCCGGGAGGACGGCGCCCCGGTGGCGATCATCGGTCACAGCCTCGGCGGTGTGGTGGGCGCGCTCGCCGCCCGCGACCTCGGCCCCGCGACGGTGGACCGCGTCGTGCTCGTGGCGCCGCCCTTCGGTGAGCGTGGGGAGGTGCCCGGCCCCTTCCTTCGCTTCCTGCTCCGGCATCGGCTGATTCCGGATTTCCTCTCCCGACCGCGGTTCTTCTCGTCCGAGACGCCCACGAGCATTCAGAAGTCGATATTCAAACGCGCCGTCGACGAGAGCCCCGAGCTCAAGGAGCTGCTCTTCCGACCGAAACGATTTCATACGGACCTGTTCGACGGCCCGCTGCCGGTACCGACGCTCGTGGTGGCAAGCGAAGCCGACAGAATCGTGCCGGTGCGGGAGTCGCTCGAGTTCGCCGAACGCCTCGGGGCGGCGACCGAGGTGTACGCAGCCGCGCGGGGCATCGGTCACGACGACTTCACCTGCGCGCCGAGGATCGCCGAGGAGCTCGCCGCGCGCGTGAGCCGTTTTGCCGAAACGAATCGATAGCGGTAGGTTGGGACTATGCCGGTACGAAACGCCGAAGTCGCCGAGATGCTCGAGAAGCTGGCGGATCTTCTCGCCATCAAAGGCGAGAACCAGTTCCGCATTCGCGCCTACCGCAACGCCGCGCGCACCATCACCGGGATGCAGGCCGGTGTCGCGGCGCTCGTGGAACGCGGGGAAGACCTCTCCGCCTACCCCGGTATCGGGAAGGCCATCGCCGAGAAGATCACCGAGATCGTGGAGACCGGCTCACTGTCCAAGCTCGAGGAAGCGACCGGCGAGCTCCCCGAGGGCCTTCTCGACCTGCTGCGGATCCCCGAGCTCGGTCCGCGTCGGGTGAAGGAGCTCTACGACGAGCTCGGCATAACGAGCATCGACGAGCTCGCCTCCGCCCTTGAGGAGGGACGGGTGCGGGAGCTCGAGGGCTTCGGCGAGAAGCTCGAGCAGTCCCTGCTCTCGCAGGTGAAGTCGATGCGCAACCGCGCGCAGGAGCGGCGGCTTCTGCTGCCGGCGGCCGAGGAGATCGCCGAGGACATGGTCGCCTATCTGAAGAGGCACGGTGATGTGAAACGCATCGCCGTGGCCGGAAGCTACCGCCGGCGCAAGGAAACCGTGGGCGACCTCGACATTCTCGTGGTCGCGGGCGACGGGTCCGCGGCGGGCGGCGCGGCGGGCGGCGGCATGATGGACGTGTTCACCGGCCACGAGGACGTGCGTCGGGTTTCCATGAAGGGCGAGACACGATCCTCGGTGGTGCTGCGCTCGGGGGTACAGGTCGATCTACGACTCCTCGACGCCGGGAGCTACGGCTCGGCGCTGCAGTACTTCACCGGCTCCAGGGAGCACAATATCGCCGTGCGGCGAGTGGCGCAGGAGCAGGGACTGAAGGTCAGCGAGTACGGCATCTTCCGCGGCGATGAGCGGGTCGCCGGCGCCGAGGAGGATGAGATGTACACAACCCTCGGCCTGGCGTGGATTCCGCCGGAACTGAGGGAGAACCGGGGGGAAGTCGAGGCGGCCCGCGAGGGGAAACTTCCCGAGCTCGTCACCCTCGACGACATCCGTGGGGATCTTCACTCCCACACCAACGCGAGCGACGGTGGCTGTACCCTCGAGGAGATGGCCGAGGCGGCCCGGGCCCGCGGCTACGAGTACCTGGCGGTGAGCGACCATTCCAAAAGCCTTACCGTGGCCCACGGGCTCGACGAGGACAGGCTGGCACGGCAGATGGACGACATTGCCGAGCTCAATGAGCGCTTCGACGGCTTTCGCCTGCTCCGCTCGATCGAGGTCGACATCCTCGACGACGGGCGCCTCGATCTCTCCGACGAGATACTCGCGCGGCTCGACTTCGTCATCTGCTCGATTCATTCGGGCCTCAACAAGACCGAGGAGAAACAGACCGAGCGAATCATCCGGGCGATGGACAATCCCCACTGCAGCATCATCGGCCATCCCACCGGACGGCTTCTCGGCTCACGTGATGCCTACCCCGTCAACATGCGGCGCCTCCTCGAGGCGGCCGCCGAGCGCGGTGTCTCCCTCGAGATAAACGCGCAGCCCGAACGCCTCGACCTGCGAGACGAAGATGCGCACGCCGCGCGGGAGCTCGGCATCAAGCTCTCCATTGCGACCGATGCCCACGCCCCCGCCAATCTCGCGTTCATGCGCTACGGGGTGGACCAGGCCAGGCGCGGCGGGCTCGGTGCAGCCGACGTGCTGAACACCCGACCGTGGCCGGAGCTCGGCCCGCTGCTGAAACGTGGGTAGGAAACCGCCGGCGAGATAACGCGGATGAGACGAGGAGAACGCATGGCCACGGACAACCCGTACACGAGCCCACCGATCGACACCGGCTTCGAGCCGGCAAGCTCGCTCTCGCCCGAGGCGGCGGCGAAGCAGGCACGGGAGATCAGCGAGGCACTGAACTATCACAATCACCGGTATTACGTGCAGGCGGCGCCGGCGGTCTCCGACGAGGTATACGATGCGCTCTTCCGCCGGCTGCAGGAGCTCGAGGCCACCTTCCCCGAGCTTCAGAGCGAGACCTCACCGACACAGCGGGTGGGCGCAGCCCCGGTCGACGAGCTCTCCCGCATCGAGCATCAGGCGCCGATGCTCAGCCTCAACTCGAGCCTCGAGGTATCGGAGGTCTCCGACTTCCACCGTTTCATCGAGCGCAATTCCGACGGTCGCAGCTTCCGCTACGTGGTGGAGCCCAAGCTCGACGGGCTCTCGGTGGAAATCGTCTACCGCGACGGGCGCTTCTCCTACGGTGCAACGAGGGGCGACGGGCGCGTCGGGGAGGACATCTCGCGGAATCTCAAGACCATCCCGGCCATCCCGCTCGAGCTCCGGCCCGAAGGCGGTCCGCCCGCCTTCCTCGCGGTCCGCGGGGAAATCTTCATGCTGAAAAGCGGCTTCCGCGAATTGAACCGCACGCGCATCGAGCGCGGAGACGATCCCTTCGCCAACCCGCGCAACGCCGCGGCGGGGACGGTTCGCCAGCTCGACCCGAAGAATACCGCGGGAAAGCCGCTCGACATCTTCTTCTACGACATTCTCGCCTCCGACCGCACGGACTTCGCCTCGCACACGGAGGTGCTCGAGCTCTTCCCGAAGTGGGGCCTCAAGACGAACCCCCTCAACGAAGTCTGCACCTCGGTGGACGACCTCTCCGCCTATCGCGACCGGCTCGCACAGGCGCGCGAGGAGCTCGACTACGAGATAGACGGCATCGTCATTAAGGTGGACTCCTACGAGCTCCGTGAGGACCTCGGCTACCGCAACCGCAGCCCGCGCTGGGCGCTCGCGTGGAAGTTCCCGCCGCGGAAAGAGACCTCCAGGGTCGAAGACATCGTCGTGCAGGTCGGGCGCACCGGCATTCTCACCCCCGTCGCGCTGCTCGAGCCGGTGAATATCGGCGGGGCGACGGTGAGCCGGGCGACGCTCCACAACGAGGACGAGGTTCACCGCAAGGACGTACGGGTCGGAGACCGCGTGCGGGTCATCCGCGCGGGAGACGTCATTCCGGAGGTGAGCGACGTGGTCGACCGCGAGGCGAGCGGCCGGGCCGACCCCTTTGCCATGCCCGGCACCTGCCCGGTATGCGGGACGCCGGTGGAACGTGAAGGGGCCTACTACTTCTGTCCGGCCGGGCTCTCCTGCCCCGCACAGCTCACCGGCAGACTCATTCACTTCGTCTCCCGAGAGGCCATGGACATCGAGAACCTCGGCGAGAAGAACATCACCCAGCTCGTAACCAGGGGCATCGTCCGGACCATCGCCGACCTCTACTATCTCGAGGCGGCGGATCTCGAGGTACTCGACGGATTTGCCGATAAGTCGGCCCGTAACGTATACCAGGCCATCCAGCGCTCGAAAACGCGGCCGCTCAATCACTTCATCTACGCCCTCGGTATCCGCCATGTGGGCGCCCACGTCGCTGAGGTTCTCGCACGCCACTTCGGGAGCCTCGAGGCGCTCGAGGACGCCGCGGTAGAGGAGCTCTCGACGATCGCCGATATCGGGAGGCAGACCGCCGAGAGCATCCACGCCTTCTTCGCGGAGGAGGAGAACCGCCGCATCCTCGCTCGGATGCGGGAGGCCGGCGTGAATCCCCTGCCCCTCGATTCGGGTCCGTCGGCCGGCCCGTTGAGCGGACTGACCTTCGTTCTCACGGGCAGCCTCGACCGCTACACCCGCACCGAAGCGCGTCGGCAAATCGAGGACCGGGGTGGGAGGGTTACCTCTTCCGTCAGCAGTGCGACCGACTACGTGGTCGCCGGGGCGGACCCCGGCAGCAAGCTCGAGCAGGCGCGCAAAAAGGGCACGCCGGTGATTACCGAGGACGAGCTCGAGGCGCTCCTCGACGGGCGGTAGTCCGAACAGCCTATGGCATCCCGTAGGCCGTTTGGTTATACTTCGGTGCGGACGAATGAGCACACGAGCAAGCAGCACACGAGCGAGTACACGAGCGGACGAACGCCGATCCTCGGGGATACGGGGACTCGATACGGTACTGCGCGGCGGTTTTCTCCCACAACGCAGTTACCTGATATCCGGAGCACCCGGTACCGGTAAAACCATCCTCGGACTCCACTTTCTGGATACGGGGCTTCGACGCGATGAACAGTCCCTTCTCATCGCGTTTTCCGAGCCGGCGGACTCTCTGCAACGGAATCTCGGAAACCTGGGGTTCTCCTTCGACCGAATCACGGTTCTCGACCTCACTGCACCGGTGGAGCTCTTCTCGGATGCGGAGCGCAGCCACGGGCTGCTTTCGCCGGCGGAGACGGAGCGGGAGCCCGTTCTGCGGCGCATCGCGGAGGCGGTGGACGAGCTTGCGCCGGTTCGTGTCTTCGTCGACGGACTGGACGGGCTGCGGTACTACGCGGCCGACGAAGGCGACTTCTTGCGTTCGGTGCAGGCGTTTCTTCAGTTCATCACCGCTCACGGGGCAACGGTCCTCGTGACCGCCGAGCCCACGGCCGGCCGCGGCAACGAGGGCCTCGAGCATCTCGTCGACGGCAGTCTCACCCTCACCTTCACGCAGAAGACCCGTAAGGTATCAGTCTCGAAGTTTCGCGGCTCCGGCTTCTCCGGCGGCGAGCACACCTTGCGTATCGGGGATGAGGGCATCTCGGTGTTTCCGACGCTGACCGCGCGCCGGGATCTCCCCGAACGACGAACCGTGCAACTCCCGTTTTCAATCGAAAGCCTCGATAAGAAGCTGCACGGCGGTATAGAGCCGGGCACCGTCACCCTTCTCACCGGCCCCCCCGGGGTGGGGAAGACCACCCTCGGCATACAGTTCATGCGAAGTGCGGCCCTTCTGGGCGAGCCGGGCGTCGTGTACAGCTTCGATGAGGAACCGGCGCTGATGGAACTTCGTTGCCGGGCGGTCGGGCTCGATCTCTCGGAGCTGCAGCGCGACGGGCGGCTGATCATCGAGAAGGTGGAGCCGTTGGAATACTCCGCCGAGGAGTTTGCGGACTGGGTCAAGCACGCCGTGGAGGAAGGCGGCGCGCGCTGCGTCATGGTGGACAGCCTCTCCGGATACAGCCTGTCCATTGCAGATGATCGGCCCATTCCCAGCCTCCACGCCCTCAGCAAGTACCTGACCTCGGCCGGTGTCTCGCTCATCATCGCGGAGGAGATGTCGGCGATCACCGGCGACTTCCGGCCGACGGAGTCGCGCATCAGCTATCTCTCGGACAACATCATATTTCTCAGGTACATAGAGCGATTCAACGAGGTATCCGACAGCGTGGAGCTGCACAAAATTCTCGGCGTGCTCAAAAAGCGTCTTTCCGACTTCGACAAGGGCCTTCATGCCTTCGACATCACGTCCGAGGGAATCCGGGTCGGCGGCAGGCCGCTGGGATCACGCAGTCTCCTCTGGGGACCGCATCCGCTTTCCGAGAAGCCATGACGCGCGTTCTTTTGTGCATGCGAGCCGGACGAGACCGCGAGCACCTCGCCGGATGGCTGCGCGACCGGCATGAGGTGAGGGCTGCTCCGGCGAACCTGCGGCGCGAGGACGGATTCGACCTCTGCATACTCGACGCGGCCGGGCTCGATGCCAACAGGGACGTCGTCGCCGAGCGGCGCGAAGCTGAACGACCGGTGTTTCTGCCCTTTCTTCTCGTTGCCCGGCGCCGGCAAGTCGTTCGAAACAGAGAGGCGCTGCTCTCCGACGTCGACGACGTGATCTGGGCGCCGGTGGCTCGGGCGGAGCTCGATGCACGGGTCGGGGCCCTGCTCCGCATCCGCAATCTCGGGCGCCTGGTCCAGCAGCGATACATCTCCCTCGCGAACCAGAGCAGCGCCGTCGTGCTTGTGGTGCGCTCCGAGCGCATACAGTACGCCAATGAGACCGCGCGCGCCACCTTCCCCGGTCTGCCCGACGGCTCTCCGGTCACGGATCTGATCGCACCCCGCCATCGCCGTGTCTTCGCCGAATACATGCGCGGGCTCTCCGCCCGCGCGCGCGGCGACGCCTCCGGCGGCACGGCGGCGGCCACCCACGTGGAGGTGCAACTCAACACCGCCGGCGAGCGATGGGCTCACGCAAGCGCCGCCCCGACCTTCGAGGATGATGACCGCGAGTTCCTGGTGATGATGCTCGACGTGACGGAGGCCAAGCTCCGCGAGCGCGAGCTCCTGGATTCACGTCACCGCATTCAGTCGCTTGCCGCCCAGCTCGTCTCGGTGGAGCAGCGGGAGCGGGCGCTGCTTGCCGGCGACATCCATGACGGGGTCAACCAGTCGCTTGCAAGCCTCAGAATGCGGGTGGATCTGCTCAACAGGGCGCGGAATGAGCTCAACCTCGACGAGGAGCTCTCCGACATGCGCCGCATCCTCGACGAGGCGATCACCCAGGTCAGGTCTCTCATCGTCGAGCTCGACCCGCCCACTATCCGTGAGTCGGGGTTATCCGCCACCCTGTCCTGGCTCGTCGACCACTTCCGCGAGGACCACGGGCTCGAGGTGACGTACGAGGGCGGATATGAAATCAGCAACCTCCCCGAGGACCTTCAGCATGTCCTCTATCGCGCGACCCGAGAGCTCCTGTTCAACGTCCTCAAGCATGCCTCGGGTGCGCGCGCCTGTGTTACACTCCAGGAGGTGAACGCGCAGATCATCATCACGGTCTCCGACGACGGCCCGGGCTTCGATCCGCTGGAAGCAGGCGGGGGGACCGGCTTCGGCCTGTTCAGCCTGAGAGAGCGCCTGCGCCCCTTCGACGGGACCGTGGACATTCGCTCCGCGCCGGGAAAAGGCACCGTGATCACACAACGCGTCTCGCACCCTCGGAAGGAGAAAGAAGCCCGTGAAGAAACGCGTCTTGCTCGCTGACGACCATACGGTGGTACGTGACGGACTGAAAGCCATCATGCAGAAACTCGATCCCGATATCGTCGTGGTCAACGAAGCCGCCAACGGCCGCGAAGCCCTCGACAAGGCCGCGGAGACGCCGGCCGATGTCTATCTGCTCGACATCTCGATGCCTGTGCTCAACGGCATCGAAACTACCGTACGCCTGCTCAAACACGATCCCTCGGTCAAAGTCATCATCCTCAGCATGTACAAGGACAAGGTTCTCGTGGAAAAGGCGATTCGAAGCGGCGCGCGCGGCTACATACTCAAGGAGAGTGCCACCGAAGAAGTCGTCAAAGCGATCGACGAGGTATATGCGGGGAGGTACTACTTCAGCCCGGACGTATCGGGCTATCTTGTCCACGGCTTTCTCCATCCGAGCCGCGAAGGCGACGGAGGGGCCGCCGAGTCGGACCTCACCGACCGGCAACGGGAGATCCTGAAGCTGATCTGCGACGGCTATACGGAGAAGGAGATCGCCGAGGAGCTCAATATCTCCTACCACACCGTGCACGTGCATAAGAACAACATCATGAAAGCCCTCGACATCCATTCGAAGGCCGAGTTGATTAAGTACGCGGTGAAGCACCGGATCATCCAGCTCTGATCGGTCCGTGACAGGACCGATTGCCGCCTCCTCTACCCCATTCAGCGTATTCGTTTCGGGCACCTTTCAGTCGTATCATGGTAGATGAGGGTGATCTATGCAAACGCTCGCAGATTTCTATGAGCTCATGGGAACGACGGTTACTCTGAGGCGGATGCTCGTGGAGCACTACCTCGCCGGCTCGGTGAAGCTCGAGGTGGTCGCCGGCCTGCGAAACGCCTGTGCCTCGCTCGAGGAGACGAAGACCGCCGACGGGCACCACGAGTTCCTCGTAACGCCCGGCGGCCGAAAGATCCATATCACCCTCGACTACGAAGTCGACGAGCTCGAGAGAGACCGGTTCTTCTTCGAGCACGGCGAGGACGCCCTGTATCGATATGTTGCCGACCGCGTCCCGGACCTCCCCTCTCAATTATCGGACGTGCAGGACCTACTCCGCCCCGCGGCAAACGCACGCTTCATAACCGACCGGGACGGCACGGTAAACAACTACTGCGGGCGGTATCGCTCCTCGGTGCAGTCGGCGTACAACGCGATCCTCCTGACCCGTTTCGCCCGCAAACGACCGTCGACGCCGGTCGTGCTCACCTCCGCGCCCCTGGAGGGCTTCGGCCTCGTCGACCTCACCACGATGCCGGATGGGGCCTTCCTGCTCGCAGGGTCGAAGGGACGCGAGTTCAGGGATCCGTTCGGGCACCGACGCCGGCTTCCCGCCGATCCCGAAAAAGGTTCCCGCCTCGAAGAGCTGAACTCGCGCATCACGGCGCTTCTCGAAGCGCCGGAGTACGAGGAGTTCGGCCTTATCGGCTCGGCGGTGCAGTTCAAGCTCGGCGAAACCACCGTGGCCCGGCAGGACATGCACGGGAGCATCCCGACCGAGCGCTCGCAGGGCTTCCTCGAGCGCATCCGGGCTCTTGTCGCCGAGCTCGACCCGGAAGGAGAGGTCTTCCGCGTCGAGGACACCGGCTACGACATAGAAATCATCCTCACCCGCGACGAGGGAGATCGCGACTTCAACAAAGGCGACGGGATCGACTTCATCGACGCGCAGATCGGGCTCGGACTCGACGGTCCGACGGTAGTCTGTGGTGACACCTCCTCGGACGTGTCGATGGTCGAACGGGTCGCCGCCACGAGCGCCGACCTGCGAAGCATCTTCGTTACCACCGACGACGAGCTCAAGCGCCGCGTCGAGTCCGTTGCGCCGCGCTGCGTCTTCGTGGACTCACCCGACGTGCTCGTGCTCGCCCTCGGCGCGCAGGAAGAGGAGTGAACCGATGGAGATATGGAAGGGTGCGGTTTTCGAGCTCCACGCCGTCGTATCGGGGACTCCCGAGCTGCATTTCGAGGCGTGGAAGAGAACATTCGACGAGGTTCTGCGGGAACTCGAGGAGGGGGTAAGCGCCCGGGAGTTCGACTACGACCGGGACTATCTGCCGTACGTCTACCGCCGCCGGCGCTACGTGAGCGTGCGTGCCTTTCTCGAGTCTCGTGACATCCACCTGCCGAACGGCCATCCTTCCGATCCCCCGAACCGGCGGACGGTCTGCGGGATAGCAAACCGCAAAAACGAGCTGTTCCGCACCCTGCTTTCCGAAAAGGGGGTGCGACCCGCCGACGACGCGGTGGAGCGCCTCTCGGAGATGCGCGGGAACGGGATTCGCACGGCGCTGGTCTCATCGAGCCGAAACTGCCGGGATGTCCTGGGCGCCGCCGGACTGCTGGACCACTTCGACAGCATCCTCGACGGAAACGACGTGACGGAGCTCTCGATTCCCGTGAGGCCCGAGCCCGACGGATTCGTGCTTGCCGCGGAGAACATCGAGGTGCTGCCCAGCGAGTGCATCATGGTCGAGGCCGCACCGGAGGGAGTCGAGGCCGGCCGCCGCGGGAACTTCGGGCTGGTCGTCGGGGTCACGAGCGACGGCAACGAGGAAGCGCTCATCGAAAGCGGCGCCGACATGACCGTGTCCGGGATCAGCAAGCTCTCCACCGAGACCGTCCGCCGATGGTTCCGCGAGGGCCGGGAAGAGGATGCCTGGATGCTTGTCTACCGCACCTTCTCCCCGGAGAAGGAGATGCTGCGCGAGGCGCTGACGACGGTGGGAAACGGGTACATCGGAAGCCGGGGTGCCTACTGCGGCGCGGCCGCCTATGACGATATCCACTATCCCGGCACCTACGTGGCGGGTCTGTGGAATACGCTGGGCACGGAGGTGCACGGTCGCACCATCTACAACAACGACTTCGTCAACATCCCCAACTGGCTCCTTATCGAGTTCAAGATCGGCGACGGGAGCTTCTGCCGTATCCTGAGCTGCTGGGTGGAGTCCTACGAGCACAGCCTCGACATGCGAAACGCCGTGGTGAGGCGCAGGCTGCGCGTACGCGATCGAAGCGGACACCGTACCCGCATCGAGACCCGTCGCTTCATCAGTATGGCGGAGCCTCACCTTGCGGCGATCGAGTACAGTATCACCCCGCTGAACTACGACAAGCCGGTTACGCTGAAATCGACGCTCGACGGGACGGTCGTGAACTACGGAGTGCCACGATACCGTGACCTCGCCAAACGCCATCTCGAAGGCGTAGCCGCGCACCACACCGACGGTCGGCTCGAGCTTCACACCCGGACGACCGAGTCGAAGGTCGAGATCCACATGCACGCCCGTCACACCGTCTCGGCCGACGACGGGGAGCTCGCGGCGAACCGCGAAATCGACCGGGGCTATGCCCACATTTCGGAACTGCTTCGCTTCACCGCGGAGCGGGACCACACCTACACGCTGCGCAAGTACGTTGCCGTTTACACATCCCGGGACCGTGACTCCGCCGATCCCGCCGGTGACGCCCGCACCCTTGTCGATGCCCGCGGCCGTGATCATGGCGCCTTCGATGATGCGCTTCACCGGCATGCCGGGCGATGGCATGAACTGTGGAAGCAGGCCGACATTCGCATAGAGCCCGACCGCTTCTCCCAGCGGGTGGTGCGCCTTCACATCTATCACCTGCTTGCGAGCATGTCGCCGAACAGCGTCGAGCAGGACGTCGGGTTCACTGCGCGGGGCCTGCACGGTGAGGCCTACCGCGGCCATGTCTTTTGGGACGAGCTCTTCGTCGAGCCCTTCTACAACCTGCACTTTCCCGACGTCTCACGCGGCCACCTGATGTATCGCTACCGGCGCCTGGACGCCGCACGCCGGCTGGCCCGCGCCGAGGGACACGAGGGTGCGATGTTCCCCTGGCAGTCGGCCGATGACGGCGGGGAGGAGTCTCAGGAGCTTCACTACAACCCCCGCTCCGGGGAATGGGACCCCGACTTGAGCCGCAACCAGCGCCACATCTCCCTTGCCATTGCCTACAACGTGTGGAGCTATTACTACGCCACCGACGATCGGGAGTTCATGCGGGAGTACGGACTGGAGATGCTCCTGGAGATCTGCCGCTTCTGGGCGAGCAAGGCCCGTTTCGACGAGTCGGACCGCCGCTACCACATCACCGGCGTCATGGGACCCGATGAGTTCCACGAGAAGTATCCCGACGCCGAGGAAGGCGGCTTCCGTGACAACGCCTACACCAACATCATGACCGCGTGGATCCTGCACAAGACCATCGAGACCTGGGACCACCAGCCCCGGGCTGCACGCGACGCCCTCGCCGACCGCATCAGTTTCGACGAGCAGCGCGAAATCGAGCGCTGGCGGGAGGTCATCGGCGGTCTGGCTGTGGTCATCGACGAGGACGGGGTCATCTCGCAATTCGACGGTTACCGCGAGCTCGCCGAGCTCGACTGGGACGAGTACCGGCGGCACTACGACAATATCCGGCGCATGGACCGCATCCTCAAGGCCGAGGGAGACTCACCGGACCGTTACCAGATCGCCAAGCAGGCCGACACCCTTATGGCGTTCTATCTGCTCTCCCCCGGACAGGTGAAGCACGTGCTCGAGCTCATGGGCTATGAGGCAGGCGACCCGCGGGAGCTCATCGCCCGCAACTACGAGTACTACCTGGCTCGCACCAGCCACGGCTCCACCCTGAGCTACATCGTGCATTCGGCGATTTCCCGCTACGTCGAGGGCCACCGCAACGACACCTGGCGATGGTTCGTCGAGGGGCTCAGAAGCGATATCTACGATACCCAGGGCGGCACCACCCGCGAGGCGATTCATTGCGGGGTAATGGCCGGGACAATCGGCATCATCGTGGAGAACTTTGCCGGCATCAATCTCTTCCGCGACCACCTCGTCGTGAACCCCGACCTGCCGCGTGGCTGGAACCGGCTGGAGTTCCGGCTCGCCCATCGGCAAAACCTCTTCCACGTCGAAATCGTGCCCGGAACCATTCGAATCCGTAAGGAGGCGATAGGCCCGGAGGCGGAGCCGGAGATGTACGTACAGGTCGGCGAGGAGTCGCATGCGCTCAACAAAGAGCCGCTCGAGGTTCCCTACGCTCAGAAGAGTGCGCGAATGCCGGAATAGCCGCCACCCCGTGGAAGCATGGCAGGCGCTGCGCCCTCGCGGGCCGCCGCGCGCCGCCGCGGGCCACCGCGGGCCGCCGAACCGCGGCCCGGCCCGCCGTTATCGCTGCGTACGGAACAGGAGCCGAAAGATCTTGTCGCGCGAAGACTCGCGCAGCTTCTCGAACTTGATGTGAAGCACCCGTCCCTGCGAGGAGGTACGCACCACACGGCCGTGCAGGTTCAACGGCGCCTCGCTGTCCGGATGAAAGGTCAGCTCGAGATCGGTGCCGCGGACGAACTTGGGGCTGGGATTGCGCAGGCTCGCGCCGCCGCCGCCGACATCGATGAACCGCGTGGCCAGGGGCTTCTTGCCCGAACCGGTGGGACGAACGTAGACCGGGAGATCGACGTTCTGCCGGTAGTACTCACGACGCTGCATGCGGCTCGGCTCCTCGTCGTGGGCGAGGTACAGCACCGAGCCCTCCCGCCGCTCGACCACCGATTCGAACGCGTAGATGCCGGCATTTGTCTGGTAGAGCACGGTGAGCGGTGTTCCGAAGGTGAGGTCCTGGGCCTCTTCGTCGTGCTCCACGAGGAAGGACTCAGGCTCCTGGGCAAGCACCCGCGCCTGAACGGGAGCCTCCTCCTTCGCGCGAAGGAGTACGGCCGCACCGACCGGGATTTCGGTTGTGGAGGCCGGCGGCTTGGTGGTCTCTTTGCCGGCGAAACCGAGCTTCACACGCAGGGCGGCTACCTGCTGTTCGGTCACGTCCCCGGCCTCGAGAGCTCGCTCGGCACACGAGTTATAGATGCCCTGGCTGACGAGGAGCAAGTACTTACGCTCGGGCGCGTGGAGGTGCGACGCCATCTGCTCCACGGCGGCCAGGTCCGAGGGCGTCAGCGAGAACGCCTTGAGGTGCTGCTGATATGCCTCCTCCGCCCGCCGCCGACGCTCGCGGGTCTCTTTCCGCGAGCGGACCACGAAGGCCGCGGTGAGCGCGGCGACGAAGACCGCAACAGCGAGAACTACGAGCACCACCTCTCCCGGGCTCGCGGCAAATCCGATGTAGAAATCGCTGAATCTCTCCATACCCGTACACCTATAAGGTAATCTCTCCCGCGCTGCGCGCACATATTCCAAACGGCCTATTGTCTACCGGGTCTTCCCGGGGCAGGATGAACTCAGAGGTATGGATAGACACGACGGATCACTCAACCGCGGCGACGCGCCGGACGGCGAGTCGATAGAGCAGACCGAAGACCGCCTCGAGGAGCTCATAGCACAACGGACATCCGAGCTCGAAGCGGCGAATCGCTCTTTGAAGGCGGAAATCAAGGTGCGCTCGACCATGGAGATGAGGCTCAGGCGCAACCGGGAGCGCCTTCGATCTCTCGCCTCACAGCTCGAGGACGTGGAGGAGCGCGAGCGTCGCCGTATCGCTGCAAACCTGCATGATCTCATCGGTCAGACACTGGTGAGCGCAAGCCTGAAGCTTGGCCTGCTTGCCCTCTCGGTGCCGGACGACTCGCAGCGCGCAGAGCTGGATGAGATCCGGCATCTCAACGAGCGCATGGTGGAGGAGACGCGCAACATCATCACCGAGCTGAGTCCCCCCGTGCTCGAAGAGCAGGACATGCGCACGGCGAGCACGTGGCTGATAGACCACTTCAACGAGAACCACGGTCTCGACATTTCGCTCGAGGATCATCTCGGGGAGCATAAGCTGCTCGTCCCCATGCGGCGGTTCCTGTTCCGTACCCTTCGCGAGCTCCTGTTGAACGTCGTCAAACACGCCCGCACGTCCGCGGTGACCGTTCGCCTGGAGGCGAGACGGAGACATGCCGGGCTCACGGTCACCGACGCGGGGATCGGCTTCGAATTGTCCGATCTCGACGGTAACCCCGGATTCGGCCTGTTCTCCCTCCGCGAGCGCGTGACGGCTCTCGGCGGTACCGTCGATATAGACTCGGGTCGCGGAGAAGGTACGAGCATCTCCGTCGTTCTCCCCCGCGAGGCCCTGTAGCCCCCCTCCACCGGGCTGGATTCGGGCCGGTCCTGTGATTACATTACAGGGAGAAGATATGGTATTCTCCGTCTCCGACCTGAAAGGAGTATCTCTGCATGCCACCGACGGCGACATCGGGCACGTGAGAGATGTGTATTTTGACGATGAGCGATGGGTTGTGCGGTATTTCATCGTGGAGACCGGTCCCCTTATTTTCGGTACGGAGGTGTTGCTCAGCCCCGCATCGGTAGAGACGATCGATGCACAATCCCGCCGAATTCACGTCGATCTGACGATTGAGGAAATCAAGGGGAGTCCGAGCATCGATCTGAGGAAGCCCGTGTCGAGACGCGAGGAGGAACGCTTTCTTCAGTACTACAATCTCGCTCCGTACTGGGCCGGCCCGGACATCTGGGCTACGGCCGCATACGCACGGGGTCTCCCTCCGCTGGAAGGCGAGGGGCCGGAGCTCCCTGCCCCGCACGCGGAGGATCGGAGTGAGCAGCGACTGCGCAGTTGCGCAGAAATCATGGGGTACGCCGTCGGAACCGTCGACGGCTCCGCGGGCTACGTCGAAGATTTCCTCGTGGAACTCGAAACATGGCGGCTGCGCTACCTCGTGGTAGATTCACGCAAACTGCTTCCCGGCAAACGGGTGCTTGTCAGTCCCGACTGGGTGGAAGGCATCCGATGGGTGGATCGCACGGTCGGCGTCAACCTGCGGACCGAGGTCATACGCGACGCACCGGCCTACGCCGGCGTTTCCGACCTCGGAGAGCGCTACGAGGCGTCGCTGCGCTCGCATTTCGATACCGACGCGGGAAATGAAGTGAGGATGCATGAACGGGAACAAGGACAACAGGGATAAGCGGCAGGACCACGGCCGAAACGGCGGCGATGAGAACGGCAATCAAGGGCAATTTCCCGGAGGCCCCGGAAATCGCCGCTGGTTCATGATCGTCTTCCCCCTGCTGCTTCTGCTGCCTCTCTTGACAACCGTATTCACCAACGGGGGCACACAGCCGAACGTCAGCTATACCGAGTTCCGCGAACAGGTTGAGGAGGGAAATGTCCGCCAGGTGATCATTTCCGGGAACCGCGTGGAGGGCGAGTTCAGCCGGTCGGTGCAGACCGAGGAGGGAGACACAATCCCCGGCGGATCGACCTTCGTCACGTACGTGCCCTCCTTTGGAGACGCGGACGTCATGGAGCTGCTCCGCACCAATGATGTCACCATCTACACGCGCCCACCACGGGACGAGGTGTCGTTCCTCGGCGTGCTCTTCAATCTTCTGCCGCTGTTACTTCTCGTATGGATCGGTTTCTCGATCTACCGGAACATGCGCTCTCAGGGTCGCGGGATCTTCAACGTGGGGCAGAATAAGGCAAAGCTCTACGACAAGACCGAGCACACGAAGACCACCTTCGACGACGTAGCCGGCCTCGAAGGCGCGAAGACCGAAGTCATGGAGATCGTCGACTACCTGAAGAATCCCGAGGCTTACGTGGAAATCGGCGCGGAGACGCCCAAGGGAGTACTTCTCGTCGGCCCGCCCGGCACCGGCAAGACGCTCGTGGCGCGCGCCATCGCCGGAGAGGCGGATGCTCCCTTTTTCAGCATGAGCGGCTCCGACTTCATGGAGATGTTCGTCGGGGTCGGTGCCTCCCGCGTGAGGAATCTCTTCCAGGACGCAAAGAAGAAGGCGCCGAGCATCATCTTCATAGACGAGCTCGACTCCATCGGCCGCCACCGCGGCGCCGGTCTCGGCGGCGGCCACGACGAGCGCGAGCAGACCCTCAACCAGCTCCTCTCCGAGCTCGACGGCTTCGAGCCAAACGAGAGCACCATCGTGCTTGCGGCCACCAACCGACCCGACATTCTCGACCCCGCGCTGCTGCGACCGGGACGTTTCGACCGCCGGGTTATCATCAACCTGCCGACCGTCAAGGACCGGGAGGAAATCCTTCACATCCACGCACGCAAGCGCCCCCTGGAAGACGGTGTGGACCTCCACGAAGTCGCGCAGGGAACTCCGGGCTTCAGCGGCGCCGATCTGCGCAATCTCCTGAACGAGGGAGCCATCCTCGCGGCGCGGGCAAAGAAGAAGAAGATCAGCATGGACGACATTACCGAGGCCCGCGACAAGGTGATCCTCGGGCTCGAGCGGCGGAACGTGGCCATGAGCGATGAGGAGAAGAAGATCGTCGCCTATCACGAGTCGGGCCACGCCCTCGTCGCCGCGATGCTTCCCAACACCGACCCCCTCTACAAGGTCACCATCATTCCCCGCGACAAGGCAATGGGGGTGACGATGCAGCTGCCGCAGAGTGACAGGCATCTCTACAGCAAGGAGTACCTCCAGGATCGGCTCGCAGTGATGCTCGCAGGGCGCGCCTGTGAGGACCTCATGTTCAATTCGGTCACCACCGGCGCGGAGAACGACTTCAGGGAGTCCACCAAGCTCGCTCGCCAGATGGTCTCGGCATGGGGTATGAGTGAGAAACTCGGGCCGCTGGCGTCGGCCGGCGAGCAGCGGAACGTATTCCTCGGCGAGGAGCTCTCACGCGGACGGGAGTTCTCCGAGCATACCGCGAAGGTCATCGACGAGGAGATCCAGACCTTCCTCAACGACGCCTACGATCGGGCCCGATCGATCCTCGACACCAACCGTGAGGGACTCGAGAAGCTGGCGAACACGCTCATCGAGCGCGAACAGTTGAACGCCGACGAGGTGCTGGAGCTCCTCGGTATCGGCAAGAACGGCCAGGGCGAGCAGGAGTCCCCGGCTGCCCCGGACCCCCGGGAAACGGACGGGCCGCAGGAAACGGACCGGCCGCAGGACGCGGAAGCCGACCGGAAGAACCGCGGGGGCGACGAGACATAGGGCGCGCCGGCATCCCGGGCCCTACGTTGCCCGACGTTCCGCGGTTCGCCGCCCGCTCGGGAGGGTTTGTCTTTACCAGCTGATGTTTGCATACTAGAATGCAGTAACACCGATAGGGAGAAGGCGTATGGAGAATCCGATTCGCACAGGTATCTACGCAGGCCTCGGTCTCGCGCTCCGAACCCGCGACGCAGTCCTGGAGACAGGCCGGCGGCTTGCGCGGGAAAGCAGTATGAGCGAAGAAGAGGGTCGCAAGTTCGTGGACGACCTGCTCAAGCAGACTGAAAACACACGAAGCCGGCTGTCCGGGCTCATCGAAGAACGGGTGGCGGAGGTGATGCAACGCCTCGACGTGGCGAAGCGCTCCGACATCGAGCGCCTCGAGAAGCGCATCGCCGAGCTCGAGACGCAGCAGCAGAAGACAGGGCAGAAGAAGTAGTCGACCCGAAAGGAGCGTACCATGCACATTACCAGCTCAGCATTCGAGCATAACGAGAGAATTCCGGCCGCATACACGTGCAACGGGCAGAACATCAATCCGCCCCTGAAGATCGAAGACCTTCCCCCGGGCACACAGAGCATTGCAATCATCGTGGATGATCCCGACGCGCCCGGCAAGACGTTTGTCCACTGGCTCATCTGGGATATCGAGCCGACCAACGAAATCGCGGAGAACACGGCACCCGGCACCCAGGGACGGACCGATTTCGGGACGTCCGCCTACGGCGGTCCCTGCCCGCCGTCGGGCACGCACCGCTACTTTTTCCGGGTGTACGCGCTCGGCACGACCCTCGGCATTCCCGAGGGAAGCTCGAGAGCGGATCTCGAGCAGGCCATGAAGGGCCACGTTCTCGCCGAGGCGGAAATCATCGGCCTCTACGCGCAGCCGTAGGCATATACCGCTCCGGCACACGAGCTCAGAACTCAGAAGCGAAGCCGGAAATCAAAGCCGGAAGGGGAAGCAGTCAATGGAATACACACGCCTTGGTTCGACCGGCACAAAGGTCTCACGCATCTGTCTCGGATGCATGAGCTATGGCACGCCCGAGTGGCGCGAGTGGGTACTGTCCGAGGAAGACAGCATGCCGTTCTTCCGTCGCGCGGTGGAGGCGGGAATCAACTTCTTCGATACGGCCGACATGTACTCGAAAGGCGAAAGCGAGCGCGTGCTGGGAAAAGCGATGAAGAAGTACGCGAAGCGCGACAACGTGGTTCTCGCAACCAAGGTCTACTTTCCGACCGCTGATCATCCCAACGCGAAGGGGCTATCGCGAAAGCACATCATGGATTCGATCGACGCGTCGCTGCGTCGGCTCGACACCGACTTCGTCGATCTTTACCAGATTCACCGCTTCGATCCCGACACGCCGATCGAGGAGACGATGGAGGCTCTCCATGACGTGGTGAAGGCCGGCAAGGCCCGCTACATCGGCGCATCGAGCATGGCCGCATGGCAGTTTGCGAAGGCACAGTACACCGCCGACCTCGGTGGGCTCACGCGCTTCGTCACCATGCAGAACCACTACAACCTGATCTATCGGGAGGAAGAGCGGGAGATGATCCCCTTCTGCGAGGACCAGGGCGTGGGCCTCATCCCGTGGAGTCCCCAGGCACGGGGATTCCTCGCCGGATCACGCACCCGCGACAGGAGCGGGGAAACCGCGCGCAGTAAGAGCGATACGATCGCGCAGGATATGTACTTCTCCGACAACGACTTCGACGTGCTGGAGGCGGCACGGGCCGTTGCGAAGGACAAGGGAGTAAGCTCCGCGCAGATCGCCCTCGCCTGGCTCATGCATAAGCCGACGGTGAGCGCACCCATCGTCGGCGCGACGAAGATGAAACACCTCGAGGAAGCCGTCGCCTCAGTCGACGTGAAGCTCACCGATGAGGAGATCGAGCGTCTCGAGGCACCCTACGTCGCGCACCCGGTCCTCATGCCCGGTGCGGCGCAGGCACAGAAAGCGGAGGCAAAGGGCTCGAAATAGGCGATCGTTTCGACACCGCAGGCGAGCGCCGGGGGCCGAAGAGGAGGCGGTTGTCGGGGGGTACGCACTTCGCCTTGCCTTCTAACTGAAGAACAGGATCTCCGGTTGCGCGGCGAATGCGGAAACGGTGAGCGTTGCACCTATCAGCACTACGCGAGTACTTCGCCCCCCATCCGTGTGCAAGCAGAAATGCCGCTCCGTGTGACCCAGACGCTCGGGATTCCGGCATCCGGGCCACAGATGCGGCGACACGGATCTGGACGATTTTCGCCGGGATATCGAGGACGGTGAGCATGACGACGAAAAACCCCTTCGCTCAGCTCGTGTCCGAAATCACCGCCGGCGCCTTCTTCGGTCCCGACAGTCCGAAAGCACACGTATCCTGTCGCTCGAGACCGGCGAGAGCGTGTCGTTCTAAAAGAACACGATGAAGTTGACGACGGTGTCCTCCCACCTCGTTCCCGGATAGACCTCTTCGATGATGATGCGGATACCTCCCTCCGAGGCGGTCTCCCACTCACCCGGCACCTCGATCGGCTGCGGATTCGGCGTATCCTCGAGCTCGACCACCCGCTCCTCGCCGGTAGCCTCGCTCACCACACGAATCGTCTTCGGCCTGCTGTTCATCTCGTAGAGCTCGGGACGGTCATAGGAAACAAACCCGATCGAAATCCACAGCCGTCCGAACCACCGATCGATGTGAATCTCCTCCCCGATCCCCTGCCCCGGGACGCCTTCGACCCAGGGTTCTCGCGTCGAGTGCGAACCGAGGTTGTCCGGTCCGTATGTGATATCGCCTTCTGTGAGGTAAGACGACGCGGAGA